>JANMZP010000098.1:0-21533 GCA_031383435.1 Betaproteobacteria bacterium
AAATCAATCTCGATACGCTCGATACGCTGAAGAAGCTGGTCATGGCCGTGCGCAAGCCACCCGAAGGAGGCGCTTCGTGAGCCCGGCGCCGATGGTCAATGCGCTGACGATCGACGTCGAAGACTATTTCCAGGTCTCGGCCTTCGCGCCCTACATCCGCCGCGACGAATGGGACAGCCGCGAGTGCCGTGTCGAGCGCAATGTCGACCGCATCCTGGCCATGCTGGCCAGCAACCGCATCCACGCCACCTTTTTCACGCTGGGCTGGATCGCCGAGCGCTACCCGCAACTGGTGCGCCGCATCGTGGCGGGTGGACATGAACTGGCCAGCCATGGCTACGGGCACGAGCGGGCCAGCGACCTCACGCCGGTGGCCTTCAACGCCGACATCACGCGCGCCAAGAAGCTGCTGGAAGACCTGGGCGGGGTTGAGGTGCGCGGCTACCGGGCCCCCAGCTTTTCCATCGGCATCAACAACCTGTGGGCTTTCGACAGCCTGGCGCGCGCCGGCTACCGCTACAGCAGCAGCATCTACCCGATCCAGCACGACCATTACGGCATGCCCGATTCGCCGCGCTTCGCCTACCGCGTGGGTGCCGGCTTGCTGGAAGTGCCGGTGACCACGGTGCGCATGATGAAGCGCAACTTTCCGTCCAGCGGCGGCGGCTATTTCCGCCTGCTGCCCTACCCGGTTTCACGCTGGCTGATGCGCCGCGTGAACGCGGTCGACCGCGAACCCGCCATCTTCTATTTCCACCCCTGGGAAATCGACCCCGACCAGCCCCGGGTGGCCGGTGTCGATGCCAAATCGCGCTTCCGCCATTACGTGAACATCGGCCGCAACGAACAACGCCTGCAGCAGTTGATGCAGGACTTCCGTTGGGGCCGCATGGACCAGATCTTCCTGCCCGGCGAGGCACCCCGCGCGACCGGCCCGGACCCAGACCCTGACGTTCACCCGGCTGCGGCAAGCTGACGGTGGCCCGCGTGACCACCATCGAGCGTCTGGCCCCCCACGACGCCCGCGGCGCTGCGCTGTGGGACGCCTACGTGCTGGCCTGTCCGCAGGCCACCTTCTTCCACCGCGCGGCCTGGCAAGCCATCTTGCGCGACGTGTTCAGGCACGAGGCCTATTTCCTCTACGCGCAGACCGGCGGCCGCATCACCGGGGTGCTGCCGCTGGGCCACATCAACAGCCGCCTGTTCGGCAACGCGCTGACCAGCCTGCCTTTTGCGGTTTACGGCGGCGTGGCGGCCGACGACGAAGCCAGTGCCGTGGCGCTGGAAGTCGAAGCGCAGCGCCTGGCGCAGCAACTGGGTGTGGACCATCTGGAATTGCGCCAACTGGAACGCCAGCACCCCGGCTGGCCGCGCCAAGACATTTACGTGACCTTTCGCAAGGCCATCCTGCCCGATGAAGAAGCCAACATGCTGGCCATTCCACGCAAGCAGCGCGCCATGGTGCGCAAGGGCATCAAGAACGGCCTGAACAGCGAGATCGACAGCACGGTGGACCGTTTCTTCGCGCTGTACGCCGACAACACCCACCGCCACGGCACACCGGCGCAGTCGAAACGCTATTTCCAGGCGCTGCAACAACACTTCGGTGCTGACTGCGAAGTGCTCACCGTCACCGGCCCCGAGGGCCAGCCGCTGTCCAGCGTGCTGAGCTTTTATTTCCGCGACGAGGTGCTGCCCTATTACGCCGGCGACGACTGGGCCGCGCGCGACCTGGCGGCGAATGATTTCAAGTACTGGGAACTGATGCGCCGGGCCTGTGCGCGGGGCCTGAAAGTCTTCGACTACGGCCGCAGCAAATTGGGCACCGGGCCCTACGCATTCAAGAAGAATTGGGGCTTCGAGCCCGCGCCCTTGCATTACGAGTTCCGCCTTTACAAAAGCGACGGCATTCCCCAGAACAACCCGAACAACCCCAAGTACAAGTTGATGATTGCCACCTGGCGACGCATGCCCATTGCGCTGGCCAATTTCATCGGGCCTTACGTCGTGCGCAACCTGGGTTGAGGGCGACGGCATGGCCAACGTTCTCTACCTCGTCCACCGCATGCCTTACCCGCCCAACAAGGGCGACAAGGTGCGGTCCTTCCACCAGTTGAAGCACCTGGCGGCACGCCATCGCGTGTTCCTGGGCACCTTCATCGATGACCCGGACGATGATCGCCACCTGCCTGCCGTGCGCGCCTTGTGCGCCGACGTGCACGCCCCGTGTCTGAACCCGCTGCGGGCCCGCCTGGCCAGCCTGGCCGGCCTGCTGGGCCCCGACGCGCTGACCCTGCGCTACTACGCGCAGGCCTCGATGGCGCGTTGGGTTCAACAGGTGATGGCGAAGCAGGCTATCGACTGCACGCTGGTCTTCTCGTCGGCCATGGCGCAGTACACGCAGACGGGGACCGGTCCCTTGCTGATGGATCTGGTGGATGTCGATTCGGCCAAGTGGACGGCCTACGCGCCCGACCACCGCTGGCCGATGTCGTGGCTGTATCGCCGCGAAGGCCGCACCCTGCTGGCCTGCGAACGCGAAGTGGCCGCGCGCGCCGACCACACCTTTCTGGCCACCGAAAAAGAGGCCGCGCTGTTCCGCAGCCTGGCCCCGGAATCGGCCGCCCGCGTCAGCGAGTTGGGCAATGGCGTGGATGCCGGGTACTTCCAGCCGCAGGCTGCGCGCGCATCGCCGTTCGCGGCGGGTGAGTTGTCCATCGTCTTCACCGGTGCGATGGACTACTGGCCCAACATCGACGCCATGTGCTGGTTCGCAACAGAGATGCTGCCGCGCCTGCGCGCCCTTCACCCGAACTTGCGCATGCACATCGTCGGCCGCAGCCCTGCGCCGGCTGTGCGCGCGCTGGCCAGTGCGGCCGTGCACGTGAGCGGCACCGTGCCCGATGTGCGGCCCTACCTGCAACACGCCACCGTCGTGGTGGCACCGCTGCGGCTGGCGCGCGGCATCCAGAACAAGGTCCTGGAAGCCATGGCCATGGCGCGCCCCGTGGTGGCCGCGTCCGTTTGCGTCGAAGCCATCAGCGCCGAGCCTGGGCGACACTTGCTGTCGGCCGCCGACGCCGACGCTTTCGTGGCCCAGATCGAAGGCCTGCTGGCCGACCCGGAACGGGCCGACCGCATCGGCCACGCCGGCCGCGAGCAGGTGCTGGCCGCCTATGGGTGGGACGCCCGACTGCGCGTGCTCGATCAACATTTGGAGGCGGCCACCGGCCGCCATGTGAAAACCCCATGAAGTTCGCTGAACACCTGCCCAGCCCTGCCGCCTGGCGTCGGCTTGCCCCGGCCCTGCTGCTGGCCGCAGCCGTGCTGGTGCTGTTCCGTGACACCGCGGTGGCCATGGTCACCATCTGGGACCGCTCGGACACCTTCGCCCACGCCTTCCTGGTGCCGCCCATCGTGGCCTGGCTGATCTGGCGCCGGGGCGACCTGCTGGCCACCATTACCACGCGCCCCGCGCCGTGGGTGCTGCTGCCGATGGCCGCCGCCTGCGGGCTGTGGCTGCTGGGTGAACTGGCCGGCGTGAATGCGGCCACCCAACTGGCGCTGGTGGCGCTGCTGGTGCTGATCGTGCCGCTGGTTTATGGCCTGGCCCTGGCGCGCGCGCTGACCTTCCCGCTGTTGTTCCTGTTCTTCGCCGTGCCCATCGGTGAATTCATGGTGCCGACCATGATGGACTGGACCGCCGATTTCGCCGCCACGGCGGTGCGCCTGTCGGGCATCCCGATCTACCGCGAAGGCCTGCAGTTCGTCATCCCGTCGGGCAACTGGTCGGTGGTGGAAGCCTGCAGCGGCGTGCGCTACCTGATCGCGTCCTTCATGGTCGGCACGCTGTTCGCGTACCTGAATTTCCAGTCGACGGCGCGCCGCGCGATCTTCATGGTGGCGTCCCTGCTGATGCCCATCGTCGCCAATTGGGTGCGTGCCTACATGATCGTGATGATCGGCCACTTGTCCGACAACCGCCTGGCAGCGGGCGTCGACCACATCATCTACGGCTGGGTTTTCTTCGGCGTGGTCATTGGTGTGATGTTCATGGTGGGCTCGCGCTTTGCCGAGCCCGATGAACCGGTGCCGGCCGCCGTGCCGCAGGCCGCGTCCACCAACGCAGCCAGCGCAGCCAGCGCGGCAGGCTCGACGGGCCGCGCGGCAGTCGCACCCTGGGGCGCTGGCCTGGCCGCGCTGGCGCTGTGCCTGGCGGTGCAGACGGCGGACTGGCAACTCAACCGGCCGCATGGCGGCGCGGTGCCGCAACTGGCCTTGCCGGCGCAGGCCGGCGAATGGGTCGCCAGCAGTCAAGCCGTGACCCGGTGGGAGCCGGCCTACGCCAACGCCGTGGCCACGGCCACGCGCAACTACGCCGCTGGCGATGTGCAGGTGGGCCTGCGCGTGGGCTACTACCGCGACCAGGGCTACGACCGCAAGATGGTCACCTCCACCAACAACCTGGTCGATGCGGAATCGCATGGCGAATGGGCGCAAACGGCCAGGGGCGGCACCACCGTCAGCCTGCCGACGGGCGGCCTGGCCGTCAGAACGGCCGACCTGCGCGGTTCGGTCGAACTGGGCAGCCCCAGCGCCCCGCGCCTGCGCGTCTGGCACCTGTACTGGATCGGCGGCCACTACACCACCAGCGACGTGCGCGCGCGCCTGGGCCTGGCCGTGAACCGCCTGCTGGGCCGCGGTGACGACGCGGCGGTGCTGTTCTTCTATGCGCCGGTGACCGGTGCCGGTGACACGGTTGCGGCCGACGCGGCACTCGGCCGCTTCGTTACCGCCACGCTGCCCGCGCTGGACACCTTGCTGGTCAACGCCAGCCAGCGCCCGTGATACTTGCGCCATGCGTACCTTGCTTCACGCCTTCTCAACCTTTGACCTGGGGGGCTCGCAAGCCCGTTTCGTGGCCCTGGCCAACGCCTACGGCCCGGCCTACCGGCACCTGATCGTGGCCATGGACGGGCGCATGCAAGCCGCCGAGCGTCTGGCCGCCAACGTCAACTGGCAGGCCATGCCGATCGCCAACCGACGCGGTGGCGCGCTGGCGAACCGCGCCGTCTTCCGCCAGGCACTGCAAGACTGGCAGCCTGACGCGGTGTTCTCCTACAACTGGGGGGCCATCGAATGGGCCGCCGGCAACCTGCCGCGCCGCGTGCCGCATGTGCATGTGGAAGACGGTTTCGGGCCGGCCGAAGCGCAGGCCCAGTTGCCGCGTCGCGTCTGGGGCCGGCGCGCCATCCTGGCCTGCGGCCACGCCAGCGTGGTGGTGCCTTCGCGCCGCCTGGCGGCCTGCGCGCAGGCCTGGTGGATACCGGCACGGCGGCTGCGCTACATCCCCAACGGCGTGCCGGTATCGGGCAGCGCCGTGGCGCGGCCTGCGGTGCCGCCGGGTCGGCCGCTGGTCATCGGCACGCTCAGCGGTTTGCGGCCGGAGAAGAACCTGGGCCGCCTGTTGCGTGCTTTTGCCGCGGCCCGCCGCAGCCACGATGTGCGGCTGCTGATCATCGGCGACGGTGCCGAACGCGCGGCCCTGGAATCGCAAGCGCAAGGCCTGGGCGTGGCCGCCGATGTGACCTTCACCGGCTACCTGGCCGCACCGCAGGAACGCCTGCGCGAGATGGACCTGTTCGCGCTGTCGTCCGACACCGAACAGCAGCCGATCTCGATGCTGGAAGCGATGGCCCTGGGCATCCCGGTCGTCGCCACGCGCGTCGGCGACGTGCCCTTCATCGTGCCCGCCGACGTCGGCCCCGCCGTGCTCAGCGAACCCGACGACGCGGCCTTCACGGCGGTGTTGCAAACGGTGCTGAACCAGCGCAGCGCCTGGCCGGCGTGGGCCAGCGCCAACCTGGCGCGCGCCCGTTCGCACTTCGCTTTCGACGACATGGTGGAGCGCTGGCGGCTGGTCTTCGACGGGCGCGCCGAGGCCGTGCCCGACCTGCTGGCGGCGGCGCGCGCCTGATGGCTGCCGTGCCCACCTCAGCGCCGCGCTCGGCCCTGGTGATCGGCAGCGACACCCGCGCCTTCCTGGGCGTGGTGCGTTCGCTGGGCCGCCAGGGCGTGGCGGTGGAGGTGGCACCCTTTGATTTCTCATCGGTGGCGCTGCAGTCGCGTTATGTGCGCGCGGTGCACCGCCTGCCGCCGCTGCAACGGGACCCGCAAGCCTGGATCGACGCGCTGCTGGCGGTTTGCGCCCAGACGCGGCCCGACTTCATCGTGCCCTGCGACGACCGCAGCATCATTCCGCTGCACACATTCGCCAGCCGCGTGTTGGCGCAACTGCCGCACCTGCGGCTGGCCATGCCTGGCGAGCTGGCCTTCAACACCTTCTTCGACAAGGGCCACACGCGGGCCCTGGCGCTGCAATGCGGCGTGCCGGTACCGCGCGGCCGCGTGCTGGGGATTGGCGACACGGCCGCCCAACTGGTCGCCGAATTCGGCCTGCCGCTGTTCGTCAAGCCGCGCAATTCCTATTTGCTGCGGGCGCTGGAAAGCCGCCGCAACGTCAGCGCCTGCCACAGCGAAAGCGCGCTGCAGGCGGTGCTGGACGGCATCACCGCGCGCGACGAATACCTGGTTGAAGCGCGCTTCAACGGCATCGGCGTGGGCGTGTCGGTGCTGGCCCAGGGCGGCGTCATCAGCCAGGCGTTCCAGCACCGCCGGGTGCGCGAACCGGTGGGCGGCGGCGGCAGCAGCTACCGCCAAAGTGAAGCCGTGTCGCCCGACCTGGAAGCCATGACCGTGGCCCTGTGCGCGGCCAGCCGGCTGGAAGGCGTGGCGATGTTCGAATACAAGGTGGACGACGCCACCGGCCAGAAGGCCCTGCTGGAAGTCAACTCGCGCTTCTGGGGTTCGCTGCCGCTGGCCATGGCCGCCGGTGTCGATTTCCCCTACCTGTGGTTCACGCAGGCGATGGGCGAAGCGCCTGCGCCGCGCGTGGTCTACCGCGTGCCCTGCTACGCGCGCAACCTGCTGAATGACCTGTACGCCACGCTGGGCCACATCGAATCGCGCCAGCGCGAGGGCGTGCTGGTGATGGCCGGTGAAGCGCTGCGTTGGGTGGGTTCATTCGGCCGCCTGCTGATCGGCATCGAAACGCTGGACACGCTGCAGCGCGACGACCCCAAACCAGGCTGGCTGGAGATTCGGGCCATTGCCGCGAAGGTCGGCGAGCGCTTCACGCGCCTGCTGCCCGGTGCCCGTGAACGCCGCCGGCAGCAGGTCGCGCAAACCGTGCAGGCCGCCTGGGCCGCCGCGCAGCAGCAGGGCCGGCCGGTGCGGGTGGTGGTGGCCTGCTACGGCAACATCTGCCGCAGCCCCTTTGCCGCCGTGCTGCTGGCGCGCGCCTTGGGCACTGCTGCGGGCACGCAGCCGGTGGAGGTGAGCGGTGCCGCGCTGGCCTGCCGCCCCAGCCGGCCGTCGCCCGCCCTGGCCGTGACCGTGGCCGCGCGCCATGGTGTCGACCTGGCGCCGCACCGCTCGCGCTACGCCGACGACGCGCTGCTGCAGGCGGCCGACCTGGTGCTGGTTTTCGACGCCGCCAACCTGGGCCTGCTGGCCGCGCGCGGCCTGCCGCTGCAACGTGAAGCGCTGCGCCTGCGCGAGGTGCTGGGCGACGGCAGCAGCGGCGAAATCGCCGACCCGGTGGACGGCGACGACGCGTTCTTCGAGCGCACCTACACGCTGATCGAAAAGGCCGTGCCCGCGTTGCAGCGCATGGCCGAGGGCGCGCGATGAGCCTGCCCGCCTGCCAGCCCCAGATCGCGAAGTTGGACTTCGACCGCCCGCAGTTGCTGGTGGTGGTGGACACCGAAGAAGAATTCGATTGGGCGCAACCGTTCGACCGCAGCCGCACCGGCACCATGTCGATACCGGCCCAAGACCGCGCCCACGCGATCTACGATTGCTACGGCGTGGTCCCGACCTACGTGATGGACCATCCGGTGGCGACATCGCCGACCGCCGCGCGCTATTTGCGCCGCCTGGTCGATGCGGGCCGCGCCGACTTCGGCACGCACTGCCACCCGTGGGTGACGCCGCCGTTCGATGAGGCCGTCAACAACTTCAATTCCTTCCACGGCAACCTGCCGCCCGAACTGGAAGCGGCCAAGATCCGCGCGTCCACCGAGGCCGTGGCGCAGGCTTTCGGTGCCGCGCCGCGCAACTTCAAGGCCGGGCGTTACGGCCTGGGCCCGCGAACCTTCGACACGCTGATCGAACTGGGCTACACGGTCGATTGCAGCTTCGTGCCTCACACCAATTTCAGTTCAATCAGTGGCCCCGATTTCTACAGCACCCCTGAGCAACCCTTCTTCACCGACGCCACCCGCCGCCTGCTGGAAGTGCCGCTGACGGTGGGCTATTCCGGCGCGCTGAATGCCTTGGGCCGCAACGTGAACGGCTTCGTCGATGCGCCGTTGGCGCAAGGCCTGCGCCTGCCCGGCATCCTGAGCCGCCTGGGCTTGATGGAACGCGCGCGCCTCAGCCCCGAAGGTTTCGACGCGGCCACGCAATGCCGCTTGCTGCGCGCGATGGTGGCGCAAGGCGTGCGCGTGTTCACCATGACCTACCACTCGCCGTCGCTGGCACCGGGCTACACGCCCTATGTGCCGGACGAGGCGGCGCTGACGGCTTTTCTGCGCTGCATCGAAGACGTGCTGGGCTGTTTTCAGAATGAACTGGGTGGCGGGTTCACGACGCTGGCTGAAGTTGATCGCCAGGCCCGCCAGGGTGCGCGTCAGCCGGCTCCCGGTTTGGCCGTCTGACGGCGTTGAACGGGTCTTGACGCATGCCGCTGTTCACCATCGTCATCGCCACGCGGGACCGGGCGGAGCTGTTCGCTGCGGCGCTGGATTCGGTCGCCGCGCAAGACTTCGAAGACACCGAGATCGTTGTCGTCAACGACGGCTCCAGGCCCGACAGCCTGCCGGCCTATGCAGCCATTCTTGAACGCGCGCAGCAGCGCCTGGGGCCGCGCTTGCGGGCCTGCCAACTGGTGCGCCGGGCCAAAGGGCATGGCTCAAGCTATTCCCTGAATTTCGGCGTCGATCAAGCCCAGGGCGAATACGTTTGCTTTCTTGACGACGATGACCTGTGGACCGACCCCGGCCACCTCACGCGGGTCGCGCAGGTCTTGCGCCACCAGCGTGAAGCCGGGAGCACGGTGGACGTCTACATGGCCAACCAGGAGGCCGTGCAAGCGGGCCAGCGCCTGCCCGGTTCGACCTGGATCGAGGCGCTGGAAGGCCAGCTGCGCGCACGCGGCCGCGCGCCCGATGCCGATGGCGCGTATGCCGTGGACATCGCCGACCTGCTGGGCTGCGGCGGCTTCTGCCACCTCAACACCCTGGTCGTTCGGCGCGATTTCTTTCTGCAGGTCGGCGGCCTGGACGAGGGCATCCGCTGGGAAAACGACCGCGACTTCTTCCTGCGCCTGCTGGACGCTGCCCAGTTGATGGTCCACCACCCAGCGCTCACCGCACGACACCACGTGCCCGATCCCCAGGCCCGCGCCAGCATCACCACCGGGCTGAACCAGGTCGAGCGCCGCCTGTGGCAGGTGCGGGTGATGGACAAATCCGCACTCGGCCTGAAGCACCCGCTGCTGCGGGGGCATGCGCGGCTGCACAAGGGCTACGCGCTGAAGCGCATTGCCGAAGAACTGGCCGGGCAGCACGACTGGCGCACGGCGCGTTACTACGCCGCCCAGGGCTTGGCGGCCCAGCCGACCTTCAAGTGGGCGCTGTTCACGGCCTATTGCGGGCTGCGGCAACTCACCCAGCGCGGCGATGCGTGACGGGCTGGCGCAGCCCGCACCCGGGCGCTGCGTGACCCCGCAGGGCCATACCCCTACCCTTGGCCGTCGCCGGTGCCTGCAGTTCGTGCTGGCGCTGCCGGCGGCGGTCCAGGGCAGCGTCTGGCAGCAGCCCGCGCTGGCGGCCAGCGATCGGTTGCCAGCGCTGTCCAACTTGTCGCGGCTGGTCGCCCCTGCGCAGGCCGGGTCGGTGGGGGACGCCGTGTTGCCCGGTCTCGGTCACCCGACAGCCGAAGCGCTGGTGCTGGCCTTGGTGGCCCGGCTGTCCGTGGTGGCCCGCATCGACCTCACGGGTGTTTGCACGACCGCCACCCTGCACCGGGCCTTGCAGCAGGCCGTCAATGCAGACTTTGCCGAAGGCCGCTGTGTCACGGTCGGCGGCTGGGTGCTGACCCGTACCGAGGCCGAACTCTGCGCCTGGGCCGCGCTGTCGCGCGAAAGCGCCTGAAACCCAGCGCCTGAAACCCAGCGACTGAAGCCGCGGCTGCATCAGCCAGGCTGTTTGCGTTCCCGCGCGCCAGCGCGCCGGACGTAGTCGCCCAGCAGGCAGTAGGCGATGGTCGCCAGATAACGCGGCCCCAGGCGGCCCACATTGAATTTGGACACCCCGCCATCGCGGTCGCGCCAGCTGTTGGGGATGACCTGGGCCCTGGCCCCAGACAACACCGCCTTGACCGACATTTCCACGGTCAGGTTGAAGTCGGCGCTGATCAGCGGGCTCATCGCTTCCACCACGTGGCGGCGGTAGCCCTTGAAGCCGTTGGTGAAGTCGCGGTAGTGCCGGTAGCCCGTGAGGTAGGCGATCACCGTGTTGGCGGCGCGGTTCAGCACTTTCTTGACGAACGGGTAGTCCTGCACCTGCGTCTGCCCGGAAAAGCGGTTGCCGAAGGCGCAGTCATACCCGTCGGCCAGGGCGCGTGCGTAGGCCACCACATCGCTGGGGCTGTCCGAGCCGTCGGCCATGGACACGATCACCGCGTCGCCTTCGAAGGTGGCCAGCCCCGCCCGCACTGCCAGGCCGTAACCGCCCATGCCCGGGTTGCGGACCGGCTTCAGCGCCTGGATTTCCGCCGCCAGCCGGGTCAGGATGGCCCAGGTGCTGTCGGTGGACTGGTCGTCCACCACGCGCACTTCATGGGCCAGGCCGGCCGCGTCGAGTGCGCGGGTCAGCGCCCGCACGGTGGGTTCGATCACCGCCTCTTCGTTGTAGGCCGGGATCACCACCGCCACCTTGAAATTCGCCTCAGCCATAGCAACGGGCCGCAAGCCGGGCCGCCTCTTCAATGCTCACCAGCGCGGTGGGCGTGCGCCGCATCTCCACCGAACACCAGCCGCTGTAGCCGGCAGCCCGCAAGGCGTCCCCCATGGCCTGGTGGTCGGTGCGCGGATTCGAAAACGGCCCCAGGTCGGGTTCCGAGGCGTGCACATGCACCAGGATGTCGGCCACCTGCGGCACGGCGGCCACCGGGTCGTCACCGGCCAGCACCATGCAGGCCGTGTCCAGGTGCATGCCGATGCCGGGGTGGTTGCAGCCACGCACCAGTTCTTCGGCCTCCTGCCAGCGGGTGATGAAGTTGCAGCCGTAGTAGCTGGGGTTGGCTTCGATGGCCAGCGTGACCCCGGCGTCGGCACAGACCTGCCCGGCCTGGCGGAAAAAGCCGATGGCGTGTTGCAGGGCTTGCGCGGGTGTCAGGTCGCCGCGGTCGCGGTTCTTGGGCGAACCGAAGACCAGCACCCGGGCCTGCAGGGCTGCAGCCAGCCGGGCCACCTGCGCCAGGTGGGCGATCAGGTCGGCCTGCTGCTGCGGCGAACCGAAAACCTGCAGGTCGGGCCGTCCGAACAGCAGCGACTGCAGCGAGGGTGTCACCAGGCTGGCTTGCGCCAGGGTCTGCGCGTAGGCCGCTGCCGCCTCAGGCGTGGCACCGTCCCAGTGGGGCCACAGCCGGGTGGGTGCCACCTCGATGCCCTGAAACCCGTGCTCGCGCAGCAGCTCTTGCACGGCGGCGTCCTCGTCGGGTGCCCAGGCGATGTTGCCGAAGGCCAGCCTCATGGGGCCACGCCCTGGGTCTTCAGGTAGGCACCCAGCCGGCTCAGCACCGCGTCGGCCGATGCCATCCAGCCACCGCTGCCGCCGTACAGCGCGGCATGGCGGGTGCGGTGGTCGTAGTGCGCGGGCGGGGCCGGGTTCAGGCCCACCGCCTTGCTGGGGAAGTAGCGCTGCAGGATTTCGCGCGTGGCGACGGGTTGGGTGAACAGGTGCACCAGGTCCAGCCGGTGCGCCAGCGCCACGGTGATGTCAGCCCACAAATGGGTGATGTCGTAGTACTGGAAACTGCTGGCGGGGTTGATGGCCCCCAGCATGTTGTCGTTCATCAGGTCGTAGATGACGTTCTTCTTCAGCCCCGGGCCGAACAGGCCGGGCAGCCTGACCACAAGCGTCTGGGGAAACTGCGTCCGCATGAAGTGCTCCAGCGCCAGCCGGTGCGTGCCGTAGGCGTGGTTGGCGGCAGCGCAATCGGCCGTCTCGTCCTGCGGGGTGGCCGACGGGGGGATGACATCCACGGTTGAAATCAGGATCAGCTGCCGGGCCTGCACCGTCTTCAGCAGCGCCATGGTCTGCTGCAGGTTGTGCAGGTCTTTTTCCGGCTCTTTGTTGGCCAGCCACTTGTTGGCCGGGGCGCCGGAAAAAACCAGGGTGTCGAAAGACTGGCCTTCGATAGCCTGAATGTTGCTGGAATTGAAACAAGACCCGAAAGCCGTTTGTTGGCACAGGTTGGACCCGACAAAACCGGTGTGCCCGACGATGGCGTTCTGCATCATGCTGCCTGCTCCTTTTCTTCCGTCACATTCAGATCGGGCGCATACGACATCACGCTGCTGTGACTTTGCGTGGTGTAGAAATACAAAGGCCGCCGCCCGATGTTTTCCAGAATCTGCTGCATGTATTCCGACATCACCGCCAGCACCAGGCTCAGGAAAAAGAACAACACCGAAATCTGCAAAGACAGCGACGCCCAGCCTGCCGCCACCGTTTCGTGGGTGAGCCAGTAGACGACGACATAAAGGCCGTACAGCACCGTCATGAAACTGATGCCCACGGAAACGATGGACACCAGGCGCAGGGGTTTGGGCGAGAGCGACAAGGTCAGCTCCACGGCCCGGTAGCCGGAATAGAGCCAGCTCAAACCGATGCCCTTGGATGCGCCCACCGGTTCCGGGTCATAAACGATGCGCTCGATGCTGAAGCCCGACAAGGCGGGTGCTACCGACAGGATGCGGTGCCGGTCCACGGCCTTCAGGATGAAATTCAACGCCCGGCGGCTGAACAGGCGGGCACTGGACAGTGCCGGCGGCAGGCGGATGTGGTTCAGCCGCCCCAGGGCCTTCAGGAAGCGGTCTTCCATCCGGTAATACAGCGTTTTCGCAGCGGCGCGTTCGCGGGTCACGGCATAGACGATGTCCTTTTCGTCCAGCGCCACGCGGATCAGTTCCCGCACCAGTTCGGGCGGGTCTTGCCGCGGGTCCAGCACGATGACGTAGTCGCCGATGGCGTGGTCCAGCCCGGCGATGGTGGCAATGGCCATGCTGTACTTGTTGGCCAGGTTGAACAGCGCGACATTGGGCAGGCGCGTCTGCAGCGCTGCCACCCGGGCCTGCGTGCTGTCGGCGCTGCCGTTGTTGACCACGATGAGTTCATAAAACTCGAAGTCGGCGCGCAGGATTTCGATCAGGCGTTCCACATACCCTTCGATGAAGGCCTCGGCATCGAACAGCGGCAGGACCACCGAAGGAAAAACCTCCCGGGCCCGGCGCGCTTGAGGTGCTTTGCTGGGGTTCATCGATCACTCCTGGCGTGGGCTCACCCGGATGTCGGGCACGAGCAATTGGTCGATATAGGTCAGCACATCGAAGATGTTGTCGATCTTGCCACCCATGATGGAAACCAGCCCGGGCATGGCGGCGTCGCGGTGGAACAGGATGGGCCGGGCGTCGTCCACGGCGGTTTTGGTCATCAGCGTCTTGATGTCCATCAGCGGTTCCACCACTTCGATGTGCTGGATGCCGGGCACGAAGCGCTGGGCGTCGCGAATCATCCAGGGCCCGCGTGACCGGCCCGCCGCGCCTTGCGGGTGGCCTTGCAGATAGTCTTCCAGCACCTGCAGCGGGTTCACGGGCTGGGTGCTCTGGTTGTTCTCAACCCAACTCAGGTGGTGGGTGTGGCGCACATGGGTCAGTGAATGCAGGCCGCGCGACGGAAACGGCATGATGGAGAAGAAGTCGCCGTCCATCAGGGTGATGCCCCGGCCCTGCAGTTCAGGCGGCGGCTTGACCAGCAAGACCTCGGAAATCTTGTGTTGCAGCGACATCGGCGGTGGCCCTTGCCGACCCGTGACATGGTTCAGCGCGGCATAGGTGCAGTTGAAGACCCAGGGCGCTGAAAAGTCGCCGCCCGCCTGGGTTTTGACAAGCAGGCCCTGTGCCGCCGTGCGTGCGGGGGTGACACCCGTCACCCGGGTTTGCAGCTGCACCTGGATACCCAGTGCCGGCATCGCCCGCAGGGCGTGCGCCAGCAGAGCCCGGGCGTCGAAGGCCGGCTCCACCGCTTCGAAAACCTCTTCGATCAGGCGGTGGTCGAACAGGCCGCGGTCTTCCGCCGTGGCGCGCTGCAGCGGTATGCCTGAAGCCTTGCAGAAGTGCGCGAATCCCCGGGCCGACACCTTGGAGTCGTAGCGGGCGATGGCATACAGCGGCCGAAACTCACTGAATACCGCCTCGGGGTAGACCTCGCAGAACTGCGGCAGGTTGGCGCGGCTGCGGATGGCCGTCTGAAAGCTGCGCGGGTAGTGGTAGCCGTTGTGCAAGCGCGCCTGGTTGACGCGGGAGGCGCGTTGCATCAGCTCGCTGCCTTGTTCCAGCACATCCACCTGCCAGCCCTTCTGGGCCAGGTGGATGGCCGTGGCGCAGCCGAAGAAGCCGCCACCCAGCACGACGGCGCGCTTATCCACCGCGCGGTTCCGCCAGCAAGGGTTTCAGGGCGTCTGCCGAAGCCGGCGCGGTCGCTCGATAAATCACGAAACCTTCGCCGGCCAGAAAGTCTTCGAAGCCCGCCAGCGCGGGCTGCGTGGGGTAGCGATCGTTCCCCACCACCAGCAGGAAGACCGCGCCCAGCCGGGGTGCGTCGGCCTTTTGAATCGCGTCGGACAGGCGCTGCGCCAGCGCCACCAGGTCGGCCGGCCGGGGCACCTTGAAGGGGCTGTCGCCCTGCAGGTTCTTCACCGCCCGGTAGGCGGGCAGCATCACCATCGGCTGCTTGTGCGGGTCGGCGAAGGTCATCGGCACGAACACCGGGCCGACCACCGAGGCGTAGGAGGCCACGTGCTTGAGTGGCGGGTGCCAGCTTGCACGCACACCGGGCGCGCTGAGCCACATGCTGGTGTAGGGCGCGGCCGTTGCGGCAAACAGGGTGGACCCGGCCGGCAGCTTTTTCGTCGCCTGGACGATGGTGTCGATCTGGCCCTGGTGCGATTGCCAGTCGGCCAGCAAGGCCCAGGTCTTCACCCCGCCCGCGGCCAGCGCCGCCACCATCACCAGCGTTTCAGCCCACAGCCCAGCGCCCGGCCGGGGCGCTACGGCCAGCAAGGTGACCAGCGCCGCGATCGGCACCAGACGCACGTCGGCGAAGGACGAGCCCAGCATCTCGGGTGGCAACACCACGAAGGCCAGCCAGAGCGCGCCCGCCCCCGCCAGCACCGTGCCCGACACCGCGAGTTGCCGCTTCACCAGCAGCACCAGCACCAGCGCGGCCAGCGCCAGCCCCACCAGCACGTCGGCCCAGAGCACGCCGCTTTGCAGTGCAAACAGCGCGGCATAAGGCTTGTCGCCCCACCAGGCGCTGTAGACCAGGCCGTCGCCGGCCCTTTCCTTGCCCGGGGACACCAGCAGGAACAGCGCCACCGATGCAACGAAAGGCAGCACATCCAGACCCAGCGGGACGAGCGCCGCAGGCCAACGGCGCCCGGCAGCCGGGGCCAAACGGGCCTTCAGCTGAAACGCCCCGACGAGGATCGCGTACACCGCGAAGCCGCCCATGTGGCCCCACATCAGGGCCACGGCCACGCCGAAGGCCACCGCGCTGCGCAACCAGCCCGGGCGGCTGCGCAGCCACAGCGCGGCGCCCAGCAGCGCGAAGGCTGCGGCGAACAGGTAGTTGAAGAAACCGTACAGGAAGATGCCGTTGTAGAGCAGCAGCCCGCACAGCAAGGGCCAGGCTGAATACCGGCCGAAAGCCGCGCGGTGCAGGGCCACGCAGCCACCCAGAAAGGCCAGCTGCATGACCACCAGGAACAGCTTCACCGCCGCTTCAGCTGTCAGCCACCGTGTCAGGGGCAGTGCAAAAGCATCCAGCGCCATGTTGGGCAACAGCCAGCTGCCGAACTGGTAGACCGTGCCCAGCAAGCCCGAGCCGTCGCCCAGGGACAGGATGGCGATGCGTGCCAGGTGGAAGGGGTAGTCGTTGGCGGGGATGTAGGTCACACCCAGGATCGGCACCACCGACAGGATGGCCACCAGCAGCGTGGCCAGGCCCAGGGGGCCGTAGCGCGCTTTCATGCCCGCGCTTTCATGGCAAACGGCCCTTCAGGTGGTCGGCCAGGCGCAGGGCCAGCGCCACGATGGTCAGCGTCGGGTTGGCATAGCCACCGGTCGGGAACACCGCGCTGCCTGCCACGTAGAGGTTGTCCGTCGCATGCACCCGGCCATCCGCGTTGACCACGCCTTTTTCGGGTGTGGCCGCCATGCGCGCCGTGCCCATGTGGTGGCTGCTGCCGATCAGGTCGGCCGGCCAGGGCTTGCCCGGGCTCAGGTCCAGCGTGATGCGCGTGCGGCCCAGGCCGATCTGGCCGAAGGCTTCGGCTGCCCATTGCAGCGCGGTGGTGGCGGTGCGGCGGTCGTCGTCACCCAGGCGCCAATCCACAGCCACGCGGCGCATGCCGAAACGGTCGGTGGCCTTGTCCAGCGTCACCCGGCTGTCGTGGCGGGGGCGCTGCTCGAAATTCAGGTCGATGGCCGCCCCCAGCACCTTGCCGCTGCCCACGTTCAGCAACTCTTTCTGGGTCTTGAAGGCCGTCTTGTAGAGGTTGTTGGCGATGACGTCCCAGTCGGCCAGCACGCTGCCCACCTGCTCGCCCAGGCGGTCGGGCAGCTTGCCCGAAGCCAGGTCGGCGGCGGTTTGCCGCAGCGCGTCCATGCCCTGGGTGGACACCGTGGTCGGCTTCAGCCACAACCGGAAACCGCCGATGCCGGCCTCGATGGCCCGCTGCGGGTTCGGCGTGAGGGCACCGAAGACCTTGGCACCGACCAGATCGGTGGTGTCGAAGTACAGCGGCCAGTTCGCCGGCAGCGCGGTCGCCGATCCGTAACGGACCACGGCGCTGTTCGTCAGCCAGGGGTGGTCCTGGAAGTAGCGGCCCACCAGGTCGTGCGCGTTGCCCGCGCCGTTGGGGTGCATCTGGGTCGATGACAGCAGAACGCGCGGCGTCTCGATGCCGCCCATGGCCAGCACGAAGTGCTTGCCGGTGACCTTGATGTGCCGGCCAGCGTCGGTGGCAACCAACAGCCCCCCGACCCGTTGGGCCGAACCCGTGGCCCGCTTGTCGGGCAGCAGTTCCAGCACATTCGCACCGAGCAGCACCTGGATGTTGCGGGCCGCCGCCAGCTCAGCGCGGTAGCGCTCGCCAAAGCGCGTGGGTGGGCTGACCTGGAAGAGGGCGGTGCGCAAGCGGTCGGTCTGCAGCGGCAGGGCCTTGAGGGGCGCGCCGCCTTTCTGCTGCTGCCAGAAGGAAAGGTCGTCGAAGGCGGTGGGGCCCAGTTCGATGGTCTTGGCGGCTGCGGGGTAGTAGGCGTCCAGGGTGCTGCGGGTGATCGGCCAGCCGCTTTCCGGCCAGTCCTTGCGGCTGGTGAAGTCCTCGGGCTCGAGCGGCCGCGACCAGCCCGCCCAGTGGTTGGTGCTGCCGCCGAAATAGCGCAGCCGCGAAACGTGCAGCGGCAGCGTCTGCACACCCGTCAGGGCACCTTTGTACAAGTCCTGCTGGGCGTCGTCGCGCTCCAGCGCACCGCTTTCCAGCAGCAACACCGACGTGCGCGTGTTGGCGAACTGGCGCGCCAGGGTGATGCCGGCTGCGCCCGCCCCGACGATCACCAGGTCGGCGGCAAAGTCACCCGCACCTTGGTTGTCGAGCCGGATCAGCATGGGCGTTCTTGTTCCTGCACCCGCACGGGCACGGGCACGGGTACGGACACGGGCACGGGCACGGGCATGGGCATGGGCATGGGCATGGCCGCCGGCCGCAAGGCCAGGTACAGCCCGCCGGCCACAGTTCCCGGCAGCCACAACACCATGTGCACCAGGAAGGCGAAAGCGGCGGCCACGGTCAGGTCGTTGCCGGTCATCACCATGGCCTGCGCGGTGAAGTAGTCGAAGGTGCCGACATAGCCCGGCGTGCTGGGGATCAACGTGGCCAGCGAGCCCACCGGCACGGCCAGCCAGGCGCCCTGCGGGGCGGCCATGCCGGCCACCCCGGTCACAGACAGCGCAACCAGCCAGTAAACGCCGCCCTCGATCAACCAGACACCGGCCGACCAGCCGAGCAAGCGCACCATGGTGCCGCCGCCGGCCAGTTGGCCCAGCGTGTCGGTGACCTTGCCCAGTTCCCGCTGCACCTTGGCGGCGGCGGGCAGGCGCCCGGCCAGGCTGCCCAGACCGCGCAGCAGCGGCTGCAGCACCTGCGGGAACAGCAAGACCACCACGATGGCGGCCGCACCCAGCAGCAACAGCGGCACACCCAGGCCGAGCACTTTGGCGATGTCGAGGTGGAAGACCGCCAGCGCCAGACCCAGCAGCAGGATGACCATCAACAGGTCCAGCAGCCGTTCGACGAAAAGCGTGGCCAGCACCGCGCCCGGTGTGGTGTGCAGCCTGTCGTTGAAGACGAAAGCCCGCATCAGGTCGCCTGCGCGAAAGGGCAGCACGTTGTTGGCTGCAAAGCTGGCCATCAAGGGGCCGGCGCAGTCGATGGCGCGCAAGGCCGGGTTGGCGCGCAGCAGCATGGTCTGCCAGCGCCGGATGCGGCAGGCGTAGCCCACGCACAGCGCGGCCATGGCGGCGGCCAGCAGGTCCAGCCGCGCGCCGCGCATCGCCGCGCCGATGCGCGCGGTGTCGATGTGGCGCAGGGTCAGCCAGACGAAAAACGCGGCCAGCAGCGCGCCCAGAACCAGGCGCAACGCTTTGCGCAGGTTCATGCCGCCTGCAGTTCGGCAATGACGCGCTGGCCGAGCTGGGCGAAGCGGTCGTCATCGAAGCGGTTCGCGCCGATGAAGTGCAGGAAGCTGCTCTTCGAGAGATCCTGGTGGCGGTCGAAATTCCAGTACTTCGGACCCGGCAGCACGCAGGCGCCGGCGGTGTTGGCCACCGCGAAGTTCGAAGCGCACTGCTCGGTGCCCCACTCGTTCCAGCGCTCGGGCAGCAAGCGCGCCATCTGCGCGTGGAAGTCTTCCAGCGCGGCACGGCCAAATCCGCCCTTCGCAAAGCCGGCAAAGCCCGAAGAGCCGCGCACGTAGAACCGCCCCGATGCTTCAGGCAATTGGTCCAGCAGGGCTTCGGCGGCGATGCCGACATAGCGGTGCGGCTCGGCACGCGCGTGGCGGGCTGCGGCTTCCAGCGTGACGATGCCGGCACCCGAGCCACCGTCCAGCGTGAAGGCCCGGTTGGCGGCGATGCAGTCCACCACCTCGCTCAGGTCGGCACCATAAGCCAGCGTGTCGCAGTCAACCTGCACCACATAGCCGTCTCTTGTGCGGTCCAGCAGGTGTATCAGGCGTTCCCAGGTGCCGCCGCGCTGACACAGGCCCACATCGATGTCTTCCAGAATCTGGAACTCGATGCCGGGAAAGTGGGCCCGCAGACTGGCCCGGGCAAGGTCGGGCATGTCGCGGTCGATGATGGCCAGCAATTGACCCCGTCCGATGCGGCGGTAGAGCGACTTCATGCTCAGCACATACATCTGAACATCGTGGTTGGCCACCATGCTGACGAAGGTGGCCGGGCCGGGCACGACCGGCATCGGGGGCGTGTCCAGCACCGCCCTGGTCAGGCGATAAAAGCGTCGCGTGGCCAGCGACTTGCGGAAGCGGTAAAGCATCAGGCCGGATGGCGGCCGCGTCAGGCCTTCTTCATCAGCGCGTCGATGACGCGCTGGCCCTGCTGGGCGAAGAAGTCGTCATCGAAGCGGTGCGCGCCGATGAAGTGCAGAAAGCTGCTCTGCTTGGGGTCATGGTGGTGGTCGAAGTTGGCGTACTTCGGGAAGGGCAACACCACGGCACCGGCTGAGTTGGCCACCGCGAAGTTGGAGGCGCATTGCTCGGTGCCCCACTCCGTCCAGCGGCCGGGCAGCAGCGCTTCCATCTTGACGTGGAAATCCTCGATCTGCGCGGCACTGAAAGCGCCGCGCGCAAAGCCGGCGAAGCCTGACGAGCCGCGCACATAGCGCAGCGCTTCGGCGCCTGGGTAGCTGTCGAACAGGCTTTCGGCCTCCATGCCGACATAGGGGTGGTCGATCTTGCGCGCGCGTTGTGCCGCTTCGGGCATGCTGACAATTTCGCGTTCGCCCCCGCTGAGCGTGAAGGCCCGGTTCTCGGCCACGCAGTCCAGCACTTCCTGCACATCGGGCCCCAGAAACAGGGTGTCGCAATCGAGCTGGATGACGTATTCGTTCTGCGTCCGTCCCAACAGATAGACCAGCCGTTCCCAAGTCCCGCCGCGCTGGCACCGACCGACGTCGATGTCTTCAAGAATCTGGAATTCGATGCCCGGAAAATGTTGTGACAGCAGTGCCCGCAAATCGGCCGGCATGTCACGGTCCACCACCGCAACCAGCTGGCCCTTGCCGATCTGGCGGTAGAACGACTTCATGCTCAGCAGGTACATCGGCACGTCGTTGTTCGAGACCATGCTCACGATGGCCAGCGGGCCGGGCACGACGGGCATCGGTGGCGTTTCCAGGATGCCCCGTGTCTGCTTGTAGAAGCGCTTCGTCGCCATCGACTTCTTGAGCTTGTAGAACATCGCGTGTGGGGCTTTCCGAAGGGGATGGGTACCGATGCGCGGTTGCGCGGTGGCACAGGGGCTGGTAGGGGTGGCGGCCTGCGGGCGCGCTGGTGTCCCCATATTCTGCACGGCAGGTTCTGTGGTGCGCTGGCGTGCCGGCCAAGGCGTTGCGGGTGCCGTGCACTAAGTCATGCCACCTGCCGGGCTGCCACTTCGGCCAGGCGTTCCCTGGGCAAAGTCATAGAGAATCAGGCGGCTGCATCAACCGACGCCGCAGGCCAGCGGGGCAAGGCCACGCCTGGTTTCCGCACCGATGCATAACGAGCAAATTCCATGTGTGGCATCACCGGCATCTTCGACACCCGCGGCCAGCGCCCCGTCAGCACGGCGGTGCTGCACCGCATGAACGACGCGCAGCAGCACCGGGGGCCTGACGAAGGCAGCCTGCACATCGAACCGGGTCTGGGGCTGGGCCACCGCCGCCTGTCGGTCATCGACATCGCCACCGGGCAGCAGCCGCTGTGCAACGAAGACGGCTCGGTCTGGCTGGTCTACAACGGCGAGATCTACAACTACCGCGCCCTGATGGCCGAGTTGAAGGCC
>JANMZP010000103.1:0-24988 GCA_031383435.1 Betaproteobacteria bacterium
GCAGCAGGTTCAGGCCCACCCCCACCACGGCCAGGCGCGGCGCTTCCAGGCCCGCAGCTACCGCTGCACCTGCACTGACCGTTTCGATCAGGATGCCGCCCAGCTTGCGCCCGGCACCCGCGCCCAGCGGGCCATCCAGCAGCCACAGGTCGTTGGGCCATTTCAGACCGATGCGCGGTGCGCCGGCAGCGGCCCGGTGGGCCTCGGTCGGCAGCGGGTCCAGCGGGTCGAGCGGGTCTAGGGCATCGGCCAGCGCCAGGCCGACCGCCAGCGACAACCCCGACCAATCCGCCGGGGCCAGCGGCAGAGCCAGCGAAAACGTCAGCGAAGCGCCCGCGCGGCTGCGCCAGACACGGCCCAGGCGGCCGCGGCCACCGGTTTGTTCTTCGGTCACCAACAAGCAGGCCTCGGCGTCGCCAGCACGCGCCCGGTCCAGCAGCAGGGTGTTGGTGGAGTCCACCGTCGGCAGCACTTCGATGGACAAACCCGGCAGCAAGGGTGCCAGCTGCAGCCACAGGTCTTCGGCACCCCAGTGGGTGGCCACACGCTGCGACTCCGGCGTCAGGCTCACTTTTTCGGGGCCAGCATGGTGCGGCGACAGGCGGCGTCGCCGCAGCGGCATTCGTATTCTCTTTTCAGCTTGGCGGTGTGGCGCTCGTCGATGACCAGGCCGTAGTCATAGAACAGCTCTTCGCCGGGCTGCAGGTCGCGCAGCGCCTTGATGAACACGCGCCCGCCGATTTCGTCGGCCTCACAGTTCGGCGCGCAAGCGTGGTTGATCCAGCGCGAGGCGTTGCCGCCCACCTTGCCGTCGATGACGTGGCTGCCGTCATCCAGGTTGAAGAAAAAGGTGTGGTTGGGGTCGCTGGGGTCGTGCGGGTGGCGGCGCAGGGCTTCGGGCCAGCCGATGGTCTCGCCCTTGTATTCGATGACCAGGGCCCCGGCCGCGATGGGCTGCAGCGCGAAGACGCCTTTGCCGTGGATGCCACTCTTGCGAATTTGAATGCGACGGCTGTCTGGGGATGCGGCTTGCACGGTCTTGCTCATTCGGTACATTGGTTTCGTACGAGCGCGCGTGTGTGCGCACGAGACCGGCGGATTGTAGGCATCGATTTCGTATCGATTTCCCAAGGCCCGCCGGCCGACCCCGAGCCAGGCAGAACGCCCAAGGAACCATGAGCAAGACCATCATCATTGCGGAAAAGCCCAGCGTGGCGCAGGACATCGTGCGCGCGCTCACCCCCGTGGCCGGCAAGTTCGAGAAGTTCGCCGACCACTTCGAAAGCGACGGCTACATCGTCACCTCGGCGGTGGGCCACCTGGTCGAGATCACCGCGCCCGAAGAATTCGACGTCAAGCGCGGCAAGTGGAGCTTCGCCAACCTGCCCGTGGTGCCGCCGCACTTCGACCTGGCGCCCATCGACAAGGCCAAGACGCGCTTGAACGCGGTGGTCAAGCTGGTCAAGCGCAAGGACGTGACGGCGATGATCAACGCCTGCGACGCGGGGCGTGAAGGCGAATTGATCTTCCGGCTGATCGTGCAGTACGCGCAGAACAGCGAGAAGAAACCCACCGTCAAACCGGTGCGCCGGCTGTGGTTGCAGAGCATGACGCCGCAGGCCATCCGCGACGGCTTCGACAAGCTGCGCAGCGACGCGCAGATGCAGGGCCTGGCCGACGCGGCGCGCAGCCGCTCCGAGGCCGACTGGCTGGTCGGCATCAACGGCACCCGCGCGATGACGGCCTTCAACAGCCGCGACGGCGGCTTCTTCCTGACCACCGTCGGCCGCGTGCAGACGCCCACGCTGTCCATCGTGGTGGAACGTGAAGAGAAGATCCGCAAACACATCTCCAGGCCCTACTGGGAAGTCAAGGCGACCTTCGACGCGCAAGCCGGGCAGTACGAAGGCAAGTGGCTGGACCCGAAGTTCAAGAAGAACCCTGACGACGCCGAAGCGCGTTCCGACCGGCTGTGGGACGCGCTGTCGGCCGAGGCCATTGCCGCCGCCGTGCGCGGCCAGCCGGCCAGCGTGGTGGACGAGGCCAAGCCCAGCACGCAGGCCAGCCCGTTGCTGTACGACCTGACCACGCTGCAGCGCGAGGCCAATTCGCGCTTCGGTTTCAGCGCCAAGACCACGCTGAGCCTGGCCCAGGCCTTGTACGAAAAGCACAAGGTGCTGACCTACCCGCGGACCGATTCACGCTGCCTGCCCGAGGACTACCTGGCCACTGTCAAGGACACCTTCAAGATGCTGGCCACCGAGGACCTGCCCGGCCCGCTGCGCGAGCTGAACGCGCATGCCGCCAAGGGCTTGAAGGAAGGCTATGTGAAGCCGATGAAACGCGTCTTCGACAACACCAAGGTGTCGGACCACTTCGCCATCATCCCGACGCTGCAGGCACCGAAGTCGCTCACGGACATCGAGCTGAAGCTCTACGACATGGTCGTCAAGCGCTTCCTGGCGGTGTTTTATCCGTCGGCCGAATTCATGGTCACCACGCGCACCAGCACGGTGGCCGGTGCGGGGGCCCATGCGGGTGCCGAATACCGCTTCCAGACCAACGGCAAGGTGTTGAACAACCCGGGCTGGCTGGCCGTGTACGGCAAAGAAGCGCAGGACGACGACGCCAACCTGGTGGCCGTCGCCCCTGGCGAAATGGTGCGCACCGAAGACGTGGCCGTCAACGCGCTGAAGACCAAGCCGCCGGCGCGCTACACCGAAGCCACGCTGTTGAGCGCGATGGAAAGCGCCGGCAAGATGATCGAGGACGAAGACCTGCGCGACGCGATGAAGGAAAAAGGCCTGGGCACACCCGCCACGCGCGCGCAGACCATCGAAGGCTTGATCGCCGAAAAGTACATGCTGCGCGAGGGCCGCGACCTGGTGCCCACCGCCAAGGCTTTCCAGTTGATGACGCTGCTGCGCGGCCTGGCGATTGAAGACCTGACGCGCGCCGACCTGACCGGTAACTGGGAATACCAGTTGTCGGAAATGGAGCACGGCCGCCTGAGCCGCGCGGCCTTCATGGCCGAGATCGCGAAGATGGCCGAGCGCATCGTCAAGAAGGCCAAGGAATACGACCGCGACACCATCCCGGGCGACTACGCCACGCTGGCCACACCCTGCCCGCACTGCGGTGGCGTGATCAAGGAAAACTACCGCCGCTTCGCCTGCTGCGGCACCGGCGGCAAGCACCAGGTCAGCGCCGCCTCCGGCGTCGCGGAGGAAGGCTGCGGCTTTTCCATCACCAAGATCCCGGCCGGCCGGGCCTTCGAGACGGTGGAGGCCGACACCTTCATCCGCGACAAGAAGATCGGCCCGCTGGAAGGTTTCCGCAGCAAGGCCGGCTGGCCTTTCACGGCCGAATTGAAATTGGTGGAAGACGCCGAAATCAACAACTGGAAACTGGAATTCGACTTCGGCGACGACGCCAAGAATGCCGAAGGCGACGGCGAGCCGGTGGACTTCAGCGGCCAGCAAAGCCTGGGCGCCTGCCCCAAATGCAAGGGCCATGTCTTTGAGCACGGCAGCAACTACGTCTGCGAACACAGCGTGGGCGCACCGGTGACCTGCGACTTCAAGACCGGCAAGATCATCCTGCAGCAGCCGGTGGCGCCCGAGGAAGTGACCAAGCTGCTGGCCAGCGGCAAGACCAGCCTGCTGGAGAACTTCGTGTCGAACAAGACGCGGCGCAAGTTCAAGGCTTACCTGGCCTATGACGCCAAGGAAGGCAAGGTCAGCTTCGAATTCGAGCCGCGCGCTTCGAAGTTCCCGCCCAAGTCCGGCGCAGCCGGCGCAGCGGCCGGCTCGGCTGCGCCGGCCAAGAAGGCGGCGCCGAAGCCCGGCACCAAGGCGGCTGCCAAGAGCGCCGCGAAGAAGGCAGCGGCCTGAGCGACCGGGCGGCCCGCGATGCCGCCGACGTGTGGAATGCTCTGTTACGCAGAGCCCAGCGGGGGCCCTAAGATTAGGGATTGCAAATTCAATCAGACCGCTCATGAACCTTGCCCGCCTGGCTTTACTGGCCGCCCTGCTGGCCTTTGCGCCCTGGGCGCAGGCCCTGGTCTTCGCCGTCAACGAAGGTGTGACCTACCGCGTCAGCAACGACGAGATACGCGCCCGTTACGCGGCCATCGCCACCGATCTGAGCCGCATGCTGGGTCAGCCGGTCCGCGTCGAGCCGATCAGCAACTACAAGGAATTGCGCGCCGGCCTGGCCGCCAAGACTTTCGACCTGGCACTGGTGCACCCGGCCCACATCTCCATCGAAGCGATGAAGGGCGGCTACCGGCTGGTGGCGGTGACCAAGGGCTACACCGACTACAAGGCCAGCTTTCTGGTGCGTTCCGATGCGCCCTACAAAACGCTGGCCGACTTGCGCGGCATGAAATTGGGGCTGCCCGACGAAGACTCGATCACCGCCTGGATGGTGCGCGCCACGGTGCGCGAAACCATGGGCGACGCCAAGGCCATGAACTACACCTACACGCGCTACCAGGACGCCGTCCCCTTCATGGTGGAAAACACCTTCACGCAGGTTGGCGCCACGGCGTCCAACCCGCTGGTCAAGGACTGGCTGGCGAAGAACGGCAAGGTGCTGGGCACCAGCAAGCCGGTGCCGATCAAGCACCTGATTGCCGGCCCGGCCCTCAGCGCCGAACAGCTGGCACAACTGCGCGAGTACTTCACCACGCTGGACAGCAGCGAAGCCGGCCGCAAGAAGCTGGAGCCGATCAAGGTGCAGGGCTACCAGGCCTACGACGAAGCGGCGCTGATGAAGTTGGGCACCTGGCTGGGACTTTGAGGCCCCCAAGGGGGATGCTCCGCCTACGGCCCGGCAAAGCCGGCTCCGTGGCTTCTGGCTTGGTCGCAGTAGCGCAATGACCGCGGCCGTCGCAGCCAAGCTGCTGGGGCTGTTCGTCACCGTGGCGCTGGGCTGGATCGCTGCGCGCCAGCGCTGGCTGGGCCAGCCCGGCGAAGGCGATCCGGCACGGCTGCTGGGCAACGCCGCCTTCTACCTCTTCGTGCCGGCGCTGCTGGTGCGCACCACCGCGCGGCTGGACCTGGCGCACATGCCCTGGCGCACCGTGGCCGCCTTCTTCGTGCCGGCGCTGCTGCTGCTGTTCGCGGTCTACGTCTGGGGGCGGCGGCGTGCACGCCGCAGCGAAGGGACCGGCGAAGGTGCCGCAGCCCCCGCCGTGCGGGCCATCACCGCCACCTTCGGCAATTCGGTGCAGGTCGGCATTCCGTTTGCCGCAGCGCTGTTCGGTGAGGCCGGGCTGGCCATCCACATCGCGCTGGTCAGCCTGCACGCGCTGTTGCTGTTGTCGGTGCTGACCGCATTGGTCGAAGGGGACCTGGCGCGCGAGCGCCAGGCGCAGGGCGAAGGCGCTGCCCTGCGCCACACGCTGCTGCTGACCGCCCGCAACACCTTCATCCACCCGGTGGTGCTGCCGGTGCTGGTGGGCCTGGCGTGGAACCTGACCGGCTGGGCTGTGCCGCCGGTGCTGGACGATGCGCTGGCCACGCTGGCCGCCGCCGTGGTACCGCTGTGTCTGGTGCTGATCGGCGTGAACCTGGAAAGCTACGGCCTGCACGGCCAGTGGCGCGGCGCACTGCAGGCTTCGTTCCTGAAGCTGCTGGTGCTGCCGGCGCTGGTGCTGGGGGTGGCCCATGTCGGTTTCGGCCTGACCGGCATGCCGCTGGCCGTGGTGGTGGTGATGGCCGCGCTGCCGGCCGGCAGCAACGCGTTGATCTTCGCCCAGCGCTACGACACGCTGCAGGCCGAAACCACGGCCGCCATCGTGGTCTCGACAGTGGCTTTCGCGCCCGCCGCCTGGTTGTGGCTGGCGGTGCTGGCGGCGCTGTCGCCGTTCACGGCACCGTGACGCGCGGCGCACCCGCTGCAGGTGCGCGAAAATCAGCGCATGAACCCCAAAGACCTGCCACCGGCTCTGCACTCGAATCTGCTCTCGGATCCGCAAACCGACCTGCGCCGCTACATGGCCGACGTGGGTGCCGCGGCGCGCGCTGCGTCCAGCGTGATGGCTGCGGCCAGCACGGCCGCCAAGAACACCGCGCTGCAGGCCCTGGCGCGCCGCCTGCGCGAGCAAACCGCCGCGCTGCAAACCGCCAATGCGCAAGACCTGAACGCCGCGCGCGCCGCCGGCCTGGCCGAACCGCTGGTGGACCGCCTGAAGCTGACGCCCGAGGTCATCGCCACGGTGGCCGAAGGCTGCGAGCAGATTGCCGCCATGCCCGACCCGGTGGGCGAGATCACCGGCGTGAAGCGCCGGCCCAGCGGCATCAGCGTGGGCCAGATGCGCGTGCCGCTGGGCGTCTTCGGCATGATTTACGAAAGCCGCCCCAACGTCACCATCGAAGCCGCCTCGCTGGCCATCAAAAGCGGCAACGCGGCCATCCTGCGCGGCGGCAGCGAGGCGCTGCATTCCAACCTGGCGCTGTGGCAAGTCGTGCAGGCGGCGCTGGCGGAGGCTGGCCTGCCGCCCGACGCGGTGCAACTCATTGCCACCACCGACCGCGCCGCCGTGGGCCTGCTGATCACCATGCCCGAATCGGTGGACGTGATCATCCCGCGCGGCGGAAAAAGTCTGATCGAGCGCGTGAGCGCCGAGTCGAAAGTGCCGGTCATCAAGCACCTGGACGGCAACTGTCACGTCTATGTCGACGAGCAGGTTGACCTCGACCTGGCCGTGCGCGTGACGGACAACGCCAAGACGCAGAAATACAGCCCGTGCAATGCCGCCGAATCGCTGCTGGTGCATGCCGCGCAGGCGGCGACCTTCTTGCCGCGCATCGGCGACATCTTCGCGGCCAAGGGTGTGGAAATGCGCTGCGACAGCCGCGCTGCTGCGCTGCTGGGCGCGCTACCGGGTGCGCTTCGGAAAGTGCTGCGCGCCACCGACGAAGACTGGGCCGCCGAGTACCTGGCGCCCACCATCAGCATCAAGGTGGTCGACAGCCTGGACGAGGCGATAGCCCACATCAACCGACACGGCTCGCATCACACCGACGCCATCCTCACCACCAACCACCCAAGCGCGATGCGTTTCCTGCGCGAAGTCGATTCGGCCAGCGTGATGGTGAATGCCAGCACGCGTTTCGCTGACGGGTTTGAGTACGGCCTGGGTGCCGAAATCGGCATCAGCACCGACAAGTTGCATGCCCGCGGGCCGGTGGGGCTGGAAGGCCTGACGTCGATGAAGTGGGTGGTGCTGGGCCAGGGCGAGATCCGCACGTGACGCAGAACCAACTGCTGCTGCTGGCGCTGGCCGCCGTGCTGGTTTTCTGGACGGTGGGGGCCTACAACCGCCTGGTGGCACTGCGCAGCGCCATCGGCGGGGCCTGGGCCAAGGTGGACGAAGCGTTGCGCCAACGCGCGCAGGCTGCCGACCCGCTGCTGGCCGCGCTGCGCGAGCCGATGGCCGCCGAACACGGCGCGCTGGACGCCACGCTGGCCGCGCTGGCCGACGTGAAGCGCGCGGCCACCACGATGGGCGCACGGCCGGTGGTGGCCGAGAACGCGGCGGCCTGGTTGGCGGCCGAGGCCGGTCTGTCGGCGTCGGGCAGCCGCTTGTTCGCGCTGCTGGACCACAGCGACGCACTGCGCTTGCAAGAAGAAGTGCGAGCCCATACGCGCAGTTGGCGCGAGGCCGACACGCGGCTGGCCTTCGCGCGGCAGCTTTTCAACGAAGCGGCCGAGGTCTACAACGGCGCGATCGCCCTGTTCCCGACGCGGCTGCTGGTGCGCCTGTTCCGCTTCGGCAAGGCCGGGCGGATCTAGCCGGCCGCGCGCCTCAACGCGGCACGCCGGCGCTGTCGTTCAGGCCTGGCCGACGATGGACGCGGTGGCCATCAGTTCCTGGAACAGCGCCATCGACACATGGCCCGACACCGCGTACGGGTCCAGCGTGGGCCGCTCTGAATACTTCAGCAGCAGGCCCGGGTTCAGGCGCGACATGTTGACCTGGCCCATGCTCCAGCCGGCGAAATGGCGCTCGCCGATTTCTTCGTAGCAAAGCAGTTCCACGTCGCTGTGGCGCGGGTCGCGGGCGATGTGGTTGTAGAGCTTGTTGACGGCGCTGCGGCCGCCTTCGAGCACCTGCAGGAAGATGCCTTCACTGAAGCACAGCACGCCGGTCACGCCTTGCGCCGGGTTGTTGGCCTTGCTCTTGCGCAGGATGGCCAGCAGGCCGTCTTGGTCGATGGCGGGGATGGCGCGGCTGGCGTACATGAGTCGAACGAGCACGGTGTTTCCTTCAACTTCAGCTGGATGATTTGCGGGACAGCAGCGACAGGAATTCGCGGCGCAAGTTGGCGTCTTTCAGGAAGGCACCGCGCATCACGCTGTTGACCATGGCGGTTTCGGTGTCCTTGACGCCGCGCCAGTGCATGCAGAAGTGGTCGGCTTCCATCACCAGGGCCAGGCCGTCGGGTCGCACACGTTCCTGCAATTCGTTCGCCAGCATCGTCACGGCTTCTTCCTGGATCTGCGGCCGGCTCATGATCCAGTCGGCGATGCGCGCGTACTTGCTCAGGCCAATGAGGTTGCTGTGCTCGTTGGGCAGGATGCCGATCCAGACCTTGCCGAAGATGGGGCACATGTGGTGGCTGCAGGCGCTGCGCACGGTGATGGGCCCGACGATCATCAGCTCATTCAGGCGCGAGATGTTGGGGAATTCGGTGACCGCCGGCATGGGGACATAGCGACCGCGGAAGACCTCTTCGATGTACATCTTGGCCACCCGCTTGGCCGTTTCGTTGGTGTTGTGGTCGCTGTCGGTGTCGATGACCAGGGCTTCCAGCACTTCTTGCATCTTGGCCTGCACCTCGGCTTTCAGCTCGGTGAGTTCGCCTTCGCGCACATAGGCCGAGATGTTGTCGTTGGCGTGGTAGCGCCGCTCGGCCTGCACCAGGCGGTAGCGGATGCGCTCGCTGGCAGGCAGGGCGGCCAGTTCTTCTTCGCTGCGGAAGATGCGCGGACTGTCTTCGGAGGGTGTCGAGCGGTTGCGAGGCATGCGGGGGCCAGGGGACGCGGGATCACGATTGTGCGCGGACCGCTGCGACGGCGCCGGACGCCGGGCTAGACTGCCCCGATGACCGGGGCTATTCCTTTTTCCACTTCCGCAGGCCTGCCCTCGCCGGCCCTGCACCGTTTGCTGGACCACACGGCCGACGCTGTACAGGCCGTGCGCACCGGGCGTTCGCTGACCGACGTGCTGGCCCGCTGCCCCGCCGAAATGCGCCCCGGCGTGCAGGCGCTGAGCTTCCACACCCTGCGCTGGCTGGGCAGCGCCACCGAAGCACGCGCGCTGCTGGCGCCCAAGACGCCGCCGCCCACCGTGGATGCCCTGCTGGTCACCGCGCTGGCCCTGCTGTGGCCTGCGGGCGGGTCTTCCACAAACCCCAACGACGCCCCGCCGCATTCACCACTTTATGCCGACCACACCCTGGTCGATCAGGCCGTCACTGCCGTCCGCCAGCGCACGCCGGCTGCAGCCGGCTTCATCAATGCCGTGCTGCGCCGTTTCCTGCGCGAACGCGAGGCCATCGTCGAGGCCGTGCGCCACACGCCCATCGGCACCTACAACCACCCGCTGTGGTGGATAGAGCGCATCAAGCGCGACTGGCCGGCCTGCTGGGGCCCGCTGCTGATGGCGGCAAACCAGCACCCGCCGATGACCCTGCGCGTCAACGCACGGCGCGGCACCGGCGCTTCCTATGTGCACGGGCTGGCCGCGCTGGGCCGCGCTGCGACGCTGCTGGACGACCCCGCCTTCGGTGGCCAAGCCGTGGTGCTGGCCGCACCCAGCCCCGTCAACCAATTGCCGGGCTTCGCGAATGGCGAGGTTTCGGTGCAAGACGCCGCCGCCCAGCGCGCCGCGCATTTGCTGCTGAATGGCGCCGACCTGTTGCCCGGCGAAGGCGCTGCGGGCGCACCCTGGCTGCGCCCCGGCGCGCGGGTGCTGGACGCCTGCGCCGCCCCCGGCGGCAAAACCGCCCACCTGCTGGAACTGGCCGACCTGGACCTGCTGGCGCTGGACAGCGACCCGCTGCGCCTGGCCCGCGTGCAGGACGGCCTGAACCGCCTGGGCCTGCAGGCCGAGCTGAAGGCCGGCGACGCGCGCACCCCGCGCGGCTGGTGGGACGGCCGGCCCTTCGACGCGATCCTGCTGGACGCGCCGTGCACGGCCAGCGGCATCGTGCGCCGCCACCCCGACGTGCGCTGGCTGCGCCGCCCCGACGACATCACCGCGCTGGCCCGCATCCAGACCGAAATGCTGGACGCCCTGTGGCCGCTGCTGGCCCCCGGCGGACGGCTGCTCTACGCCACCTGTTCGATCTTCCCGGCCGAGGGCCGGCAGCAGATCGACGCATTTTTGCAACGCCAGCCCCCCGGCACAGCCCTGCTGGAGCCGCAGTCACCCGGCCATCTGCTGCCGCTACCCGACAATGCCCCAACAGGGCTGTACGGCCGCAGCGCGGTGCTGCAAGACGGCTTCTTCTACGCACTGATCCGCAAAACCTGATCGCCCCGACACAGCCACCCGCCATGCCCGCCCCGCCGGTCCGCCGCCACATCACGCAGGGCCTGCTTTCCGCGCTGCTGTGGTGTGGCGTGTGCCTCGGCTTCAGTGTGTGGCCCACCGCAGCGGCTCAGGCCCAGGGTGTTGAACTGGCCACGCTGAAGACCAGCCGGGGTGACGGCGGCCTGAACCTCGAGTTCGTCGCCCGCGTGACCCTGCCCAAGGCGGTGGAAGACGCGCTGCGCAGTGGCGTCCCGATCTACTTCCTCGCCGAAGCCCAGTTGCTGCGCGGCCGCTGGTACTGGCGCGACGACCGCGTCTCGCGGGTCAGCCGTTCCTGGCGCGTCGCCTACCAACCGCTGACCGGCGCCTGGCGCGTCGGCCTGGGCGGCCTGAACCAAAGCCACGCCAGCCTGGCCGATGCGCTGACCGCCGCGTCCAGCAGTTCGGGTTGGCGGCTGGCCGAGCTGGGCCAGATCGACACCGACAAGGCCTACACCGTCGAATTCAGCTACCGGCTGGACACCAGCCAACTGCCCGGCCCGATGCAACTGGGCCTGGGCGGCCAGGGTGACTGGACGGTGGGCATTTCGCGGGTGCTGAAGGTGCCGCTGACGCCATGACGGCTGCAGCGCGCTGGGGCTGGCTCGTGGCCTGCCTGGCCGCCACCGGCGCGGCGCTGGTGCTGGCTTTCGTGGTCTCGTTCAGCACCCAGGGCGGCGGCTTCTACGAACGCCACTTCGTCTGGCTGTTCTGGGTCAATGTGGCGGTGGCGGTGCTGCTGGCCCTGGTGGTGGCCATCGTCGCGGCGCGGCTGGCGGTGCGCGTGCGGCGCGGCAAGTTCGGCAGCAAATTGCTCATCAAACTGGCCGGCATCCTGGCGCTGGTCGGCTTGCTGCCGGGCTTGGTGATCTACACCGTCTCTTACCAGTTTGCCAACCGCAGCATTTCGGCCTGGTTCGACGTGGGCGTGGCCAATGCGCTGGACGCCGGTCTGGCGCTGGGCAAGGGCACCCTGGAATCGTTGACCGCCGATCTCGTCGGCAAGACCCGCGTGGCCGCCGAGCGCCTGGCCGATGCCGGCCTGGCCCTGGCCCCGCTGACCCTTGAACGCCTGCGCGAGCAGATCGGCGCCAGCGAGGTCAGCCTGGTCGGCCCCAACGGTCAGGTGCTGTACACGGCCGGCGGCGGCGCGGCGGCCGGCCCGCCCGAACGGCCGGCCGCCACGCTGCTGCGGCTGGCCCGCCAAAGCGGCGCGGCCAGCCTGGTGGAAGGACTGGACGATGAAGCGCTGAAGCCCGGCAACGCCGGCCCTCGGTTGCGCGCACTGGCCCGCGTGCCGCGCACCGCGATCTTGCTGGGCGGCAGTGAAGAGCGCTACCTGATGGTGGTGCAGCCGCTGCCGCGCGCCCTGGCCGCCAACGCGCTGGCGGTGCAGGCGGCCTACAGCGAATACCAGCAGCGCGCGCTGGCCAAGACCAGCCTGCGCCGCATGTACGTGGGCACGCTGACGCTGGCCCTGATCCTGGCCGTTTTTGCCGCCGTGTTGCTGGCCATCGTGCTGGGCAACCAGCTGGCCAAACCGCTGCTGCTGCTGGCCGACGGCGTGCGCCAGGTGGCCGCCGGCGACCTGACCGCCAAGCCGGTGTTCGCCAGCGGCGACGAACTCGGCGGCCTGACGCGCAGCTTCGCAGCCATGACCGCGCAGGTCGCCGATGCGCGCGAGCAGGTGCAGCGCGGCGTCAGCCAGCTTGAGGGCGCGCGCACGCGGCTGCAGACCATCCTGGACACGCTGACCGCCGGCGTCATCGTGTTCGACCGTGAAGGCCGCATCGACACCGTCAACCCCGGTGCCACGCGCATCCTGCAGCGCCCGCTGGCCAGCGCGCGCGGCAAGCGTTTGTCTGATTTGAACGACCTGGAAGAGCTGGCCGCCGGCGTCGAACAACGCTTCGAACTGCTGGCCACCAGCCCCGAAGCCGGCGAGCGCGACCAGTGGCAGGAAAGCTTCGACCTGAAGCGCGGCGGCGACGGTGCCACGCTGACCTTGCTTGTGCGCGGTGCCACCTTGCCGGGCGGTTCCAGCCTGATGGTTTTCGACGACATCACCGAAGTGGTGTCGGCCCAGCGCAGCGCCGCCTGGGCCGAAGTGGCGCGCCGGCTGGCCCACGAAATCAAGAACCCGCTCACCCCCATCATGCTGTCGGCCGAACGGCTGCAACACCGCCTGGCCAGCAAGCTGGAGGGTGCCGACCAGGCGCTGCTGGCGCGTTCGGTGCACACCATCGTCAACCAGGTGCAGGCGATGCAGACGCTGGTCAATGAGTTCCGCGACTACGCCCGCCTGCCGGCCGCCGACATGAAGCCGCTGGACCTGAATGCGCTGGCCGGCGAGGTGCTGGGCCTGTACGGCCAGGCGCAGGACAACGGCCTGCTGACAGGCCGGCTGGCGGCCGACCTGCCGCTGATCCTGGGCGACGCCACGCAGCTGCGGCAAGTCATCCACAACCTGGTCCAGAACGGCCTGGACGCGGTGGCCGACCGGCCCGACGGCCAGGTCGAACTGATCACCTCCGTCGCACGCGGCGAGCACAGCGAATTGCGCGCGGTGCGCCTCACCGTCATCGACAATGGCCCGGGCTTTGCAGACAAAGTCTTGAAGCGCGCCTTCGAGCCCTACGTCACCACCAAGACCAAAGGCACCGGCCTGGGCCTGGCGGTGGTGAAGAAGATTGCCGACGAACACGGAGCCCGCCTGCGCGCGGCCAATGTGCATGCCGGTGACGAAACCGACGGCCCTGTAACCGGAGCCCGCGTTTCGCTATCATTTTCGAACTTTGCCGCCGCAGCAGCGGCGAGCAAGACCTAAGCAACAGGCCCCCAAACGATGGCAACTATTTTGGTAGTCGACGACGAGTTGGGCATCCGCGCCCTGCTGTCCGAGATCCTCGCCGACGAAGGGCACACGGTCGAGTTGGCCGAGAACGCCGCGCAGGCGCGCCAGATCCGCGAATCCCTGCGGCCCGACCTGGTGCTGCTTGACATCTGGATGCCTGATGTGGACGGCGTCACGCTGCTCAAGGAATGGTCGGCCAGCGGGCAGTTGTCGATGCCGGTGATCATGATGAGCGGCCACGGCACCATCGACACCGCCGTCGAAGCCACCAAGTACGGTGCCAGCGCTTTCCTTGAAAAACCGATCACGCTGCAGAAGCTGCTGCGCGCGGTGGAACAGGCCCTCGTCAAACCCGCGCAGCGCATGGCCGCCGCCATGGCCGGCCCGCGCACCGAGGCCATGGGCATGGGCATGGGCGAGTTGCACCCGCACAGCCAGCACAACGGCCTGCTGCAAGCGCCCGCCAGCGCCCCCAGCGAAGGCCCGCGCGCGGAACAGGTTTTCGACCTCGATCGCCCGCTGCGTGAAGCGCGTGATGCCTTCGAGAAAAGCTACTTCGAGTTCCATCTGGTCAAGGAAGGCGGCAGCATGACCCGGGTGGCCGAGAAGACCGGCCTGGAGCGCACCCACCTGTACCGCAAGCTCAAGCAACTGGGCGTGGACTTGTCCCGCAACCGCCGCGGCGGCAGCTGACGCCCGGCACGCTATACTGGCGGGCTCTGCACGGCCTGGTAGCTCAGTTGGTAGAGCAGCGGATTGAAAATCCGCGTGTCGGTGGTTCGATTCCGCCCCAGGCCACCAAACACACTTCCGGCGATGTCCCGAGAAGTGCTAAAAGCCCTAGAGAATCAACGCTCTAGGGCTTTTTTGTTGTCCGAAGCGTTCCAGTAACTTCCCCCGGCTTCCGGCCCCGGCTTGCAGTAACTTCTACAGTAACCCAGACTTTGGGGCTTCGAAGCCTGGAAAGTTACTGCAATGGCACGCGACCTGATCCCCGGTGACGCCACCATCAAGGCCATCAAGCCGGGCGACGCCCGCAAGCGACTGAACGACGGCGACGGCCTGTATCTGCTGCTGTTCGTGAAGGGCGGTTCGCACGGCTGGCGCCTGGACTACGCGATAGCGGGCGCGCGCAAGACGCTGAGCCTGGGCACCTACCCGGACACCGGCCTGGCGCTGGCCCGGCGCAAAGCTGCCGATGCCCGCAAGTTGATCAGCGAAGGCACCGATCCCAGCGACGCCCGCAAGGCCATCAAGACCCAGGCCGAACAACGGCGCGAGGCCGACCGCTTGGCCGATGCTGGCCTGCCGGCTGCCGACAGCTTCGAGGCGGTGGCGCGAGAGTGGCACGAAACGCGGCGCAGTGAGTGGTCCAACAGCTACGCCGACAAGGTGCTGGCCCGTCAGGTGGCTGACGTGTTCCCGTACATCGGCCGGCGGCCCATCGGCGAGATCACAGCGCCCGAACTGCTGGACGTGCTGCGCAAGATCGAGGCGCGCGGCGTCATTGAAACCGCGCACCGGGCGCACGAAACCTGTTCGCAGGTGTTTCGCTACGCGGTGGGCGCCGGAAAAGCAACCAGCGACCCGGCCCGCGACCTGAAAGGCCTGCTGCGCAAACCCCAGGCGCAGCACTTCCCCGCCATCGTGAAGCCCGAGCGGCTGGCCGAATTGCTGCGTGCCTGCGCCGGCTACGCGGGTACGCCCGTGGTTCGCACGGCGCTGCGCCTGGCGCCCATGCTGCTGCTGCGCCCGGGCGAACTGCGGCATGCCGAGTGGACCGAGATCGACCTGGACGCGGCGGAATGGACCGTGCCGGCGGCCCGCATGAAGCGTGAGAGGGCAGGCAAGTTGCACGGTGCGCCGCATCTGGTGCCACTGCCGCGCCAAGCGGTGGAAGCGCTGCGCGAACTGCACCGCCTGACCGGCGAGGGAAAGATGGTGTTTCGCGGCGAGCGCCACCACGAGCGCCCGATGAGCGAAAACACCGTCAATGCGGCGCTGCGGGCCATGGGCTTCCCGGCAGATGAGGTCACCGGCCACGGCTTCCGGGCCACGGCGCGCACGATGCTGGCCGAGCGGCTGAACGTGGCCGAATCCATCATCGAGGCGCAACTGGCGCACAGCGTCAAGGACAGCCTGGGCCGGGCCTACAACCGCACCGAATTTGTGGAACAGCGGCGCACCATGATGCAGGCGTGGGCGGACTATCTGGACAGGTTGCGCACCGGCGCGGTGGTCACGGCGCTGGCGAACCGCCGGGCGAACGGCTAGCGGAATTTGTGGAGCAGCACCCTGCCCTTTTGCGGGTAGCTGGGCATGTGTGGGTGCAGCCGTGGCCGGTAGCATGTGCCACGCACAGGGGGAACGCAACAACATGGCCGCACTGAACGAAATTCTCGACAGCTACCGCAGCAGTTCCAAAAGCGAGCGCGAGAAGGGCACCTACTTCGAGGAACTGATCCTTTGCTACCTGCGCAATGAGGCCAGCTACCGCGACCTGTATAGCCAAGTATGGAGCTACGGCGACTGGGCGAAGGAACAGGGGCTGGACAAGCGCGACACCGGCATTGACCTGGTGGCCAAGACAGCCGGCACCAACGAGTTCCACGCCATCCAGTGCAAGCTGTACGCCACGGACTACCACCTGACGAAGTCCGACATTGACAGCTTCTTCACCGCGTCGGGCAAGAAGCCGTTCACCCACCGGGTCATCGTCAGCAGCACCAACCACTGGACCGAGCACGCGGAAGAAGCGTTGCGCGACCAGCAACCGCCGGTCAGCAAGATCGACCTGTTCGACCTGGAGAACAGCCAGATCGACTGGACCAAGTACCAGCCCAAGAAGGCGGCTGCGCTGAAGGTCAGGAAGACGCCCCGCCCCCATCAGGACAAGGCGCTGGCGGACGTGCTGGCCGGGCTGAGTGACGCCGACCGCGGCAAGATGATCATGGCCTGCGGCACCGGCAAGACCTTCACCAGCCTGAAGATTGCCGAGGCGGAGGCGGGCAAGGGCAAGCGCGTGCTGTTCCTGGTGCCCAGCCTTTCACTGTTGTCGCAGTCACTGACCGAGTGGACCCAGGAAAGCGCCACGCCCCTTCACAGCTTTGCCGTCTGTTCCGACAGCGACGTGGGCAAGAAGCGCAAGAAGGAAGACGACACCGTCCAGACCTTCACGCACGAGCTGCGCTACCCCGCCACCACCGAGCCCAAGCGCCTGGCCGCTGAAATGGCCAAGCGCCACGACGCGCAGCACATGAGCGTGGTCTTCAGCACCTACCACTCTATTGAAGTCATCAGCCAGGCGCAGAAGCTGCATGGGCTGGGGAACTTCGACCTGATCGTCTGCGACGAAGCGCACCGTACCACCGGCGCCACCTTTGACGACGACGACGAAAGCACCTTCGTCAAGGTGCACGACGCCGGCTTCATCAAGGCCGCCAAGCGCCTGTACATGACGGCCACGCCCCGCATTTACGGCGACCACGCCAAAGCCAGCGCCGAAAAAGACAACGTGGCGTTGTGTTCGATGGACGACGAAACGCTGTACGGCAAAGAACTGCACGTCATCACGTTTTCAGAAGCCGTCAAGCGTGGCCTGCTGGTGGACTACAAGGTCATCGTGCTGGCGGTGGAAGAAGCCCACGTCAGCCGCCGCCTGCAAAGCCTGCTGAAGGACGAAGACAACCAGTTGAAGGTGGACGACGCGGCCAAGATCGTCGGCTGCTGGAAGGCGCTGTCCAAGCAAGGCCTGGCCGAAAGCCTGGTGGGCGACAGCGCGGCCATGCAGCGCGCCGTAGCCTTCTGCCAAGTCATTGAAGTGAGCAAGGGCGCCAAGACGCACAAGGTCAGCTCCAAGAACATCGCCAACATGTTCCAGGCGGTGGTGGAGGCCTATCAAGCCAGCGCGGGCGACGAAGAAGCGGTGGCGCTGTCCTGCGAGGCCGACCATGTGGACGGCGGCATGAACGCCAGCGAGAAGGAAGCCCGGCTGGCCTGGCTGAAAGCAGAGCCGCCGCCGGAAACCTGCCGCATCCTGAGCAACGTGCGCTGCCTGTCTGAAGGGGTGGACGTACCGGCGCTGGACGCGGTGCTGTTCCTGACGCCCCGCAATTCGCAGGTGGACGTGGTGCAGTCGGTGGGCCGGGTCATGCGCAATGCGCCGGGCAAGAAGCGCGGCTACGTGGTGCTGCCGGTGGTCATTCCGGCCGGCATGGAACCGCACGAGGCGCTGAACGACAACAAGACCTACAAGGTGGTGTGGCAGGTGCTGCAAGCCCTGCGTTCGCACGACGACCGTTTTGACGCGATGGTCAACAAGCTGGACCTGATTGGCAAAGACGTGCAGAAGATGGAAGTCATTGCCATCACCGACAAGATTCAAAAAAAGCCGCGCGACACGGGCGGCACCAAGAACAAAGAAGCGGGCAAGGGCGGCTTCACCATCGGCGAGCCGGCACCCAAGCTTAAAGGCGCCTATGCGCAGGAGGCATTGCCCTTCGAGATTGGCGAGATCGAGAAGGCCATCTACGCCAAGCTGGTGCAGAAGGTGGGCAACCGCGCCCACTGGGAAGACTGGGCCAACGACATCGCCAAGATTGCCCGCACCCACATTGCGCGCATTGCCGCCGTCATTGAAGACCCGGCCAACACGCGCGAGCGCACCGCTTTCGACAGCTTCGCCAAGGAACTGCGCGACGACCTGAACGACAGCATCACCGATGCTGACATCGTGGAAATGCTGGCGCAGCACCTGATCACCAAACCCGTGTTCGACGCGCTGTTCGACCGTTACAGCTTTGCCAGCAAGAACCCCATGTCACGCGCCATGCAGGGCGTGTTGGCGGTGTTACAAGAACACCGGCTGCAGAAGGAGGCCGACACCTTGCAGGCTTTCTACGACAGCGTGAAGCTGCGCGCCGAAGGCATCGACAACGCGGCCGGCAAGCAGAAGATCGTGGTGGAGCTGTACGACAAGTTCTTCCGCAATGCCTTCCCGCGCATGACCGAACGGCTGGGCATCGTCTATACGCCGGTGGAGGTGGTGGACTTCATCATCCACAGCGTTGCGCACATCCTGCAAACCGACTTCGGGCAGACGCTGGGCAGTGAAGGCGTGCACATCATCGACCCCTTCACGGGCACGGGGACGTTCATCACGCGGCTGCTTCAAAGCGGGCTGATCAAGCCCGAGCAATTGGCGCACAAGTACCGGCACGAAATTCACGCGAATGAAATCGTGCTGCTGGCCTATTACATCGCGGCCATCAACATCGAGGCGGTCTATCACGGCATCGTGGGCGGGGAGTACGAGCCCTTTGAGGGCATCTGTCTTACGGACACTTTTCAGATGTACGAGAAGGAAGACTTGGTCAGCTCGCTGCTTGAGGACAACAGCAAGCGGCGCAAGCGGCAGAAGAAGCTGGACATCCGAGTCATCATGGCCAATCCGCCGTACTCGGCTGGGCAAACCAGTGCTAACGACAACAACCCAAACATTGACTACCCTAATCTTGACGACCGCATCCGAACGACCTATGCCGAGCGCTCTAAAGCGGTACTAAAAAACTCGCTTTACGATAGCTATATCCGCGCGATCCGATGGGCCAGTGACCGAGTGGGCACGAGTGGCATTGTTGGCTTCGTGACGAATGCGGGCTTTGTCGAAGCAAATACGGCCGACGGCCTGCGCCAGTGTTTAGCCGAGGAATTCAGCAGTATTTACGTTTTTCATCTGCGCGGAAATCAGCGCACATCAGGCGAGCTGTCCCGCAGAGAAGGTGGAAAGATTTTTGGCGGAGGAAGCCGCGCGCCAATCGCCATCTCCCTACTGATCAAGAATCCCGCTGACCAGCAGCGCGGCCAAATTTATTTCCACGACATCGGTGACTACCTTAGCCGAGAGGACAAGCTGGAGCGAGTCGCTGGGTTCGGCGGCATCGCCGGGATCACTGCAGCGAATGGCTGGCAGGCGGTTTCCCCGGACGCGCATGGTGACTGGCTGAAGCAGCGGGACAGCAGCTTCAATGAATTTATCGTGCTGGGTGACAAGAAAACCGAAGCGGCTAAGCTGTTCGGCAACTACTCCAGCGGCATAAAGACTAATCGGGACGCTTGGTGCATCAACGCCAGTCGCACAGACGTGGCAGACAACATGCGTCGGATGATTGAGGTTTACAACAGTGAGGTGGCCCGATTCGGCAAGGCATTCGGTGGACTTGACAGGAAGGCGCGCGAGGCTGCCTTGGACAAGTTCATTGACACTGATCCGACAAAAATTAGCTGGGACGGCGCGCAGAAGGTCGGCGTGGTCACGGGACGTGACGGGCACTTCACAGATGCGTACGTTGTTCGCTGTCTGTATCGGCCATTTACGAAGGGCTGGATGTACTTCGACAGCTTCTTCAACAACCGCACCTACCAAATGCCGCGAATCTTTCCAGGCGGCACCGCTGAGAATCGCGTCATCTGGGCAACTGGCACGGGAACTACCCTAAATTTTGCCTGTTTCATTAGCGACTTACTGCCGGACCTGCAAGGACCGGCCAAGGTGCAGTGCTTCCCCCTGTACCTGTACGACGATGCGAGTGACACTGAGCAGGAGGCAGATGCCCAGCCCGGCCTATTTGAGGCAGGGCCTTCTAGCCATCCACGGCGCACGCGCCGCGACGGAGTCACAGACGAAGGGCTTGCACATTTCAAAGCTGCATACCGTGACGAAAAGATAAGCAAGGAAGACCTGTTCTATTACGTCTATGGCCTGCTGCACTCCCCAGACTACCGCGAGCGCTACGCCGACAACTTAGGCAAGGAACTTCCGCGCATACCCTGCGTGAAGACCGCCACCGACTTCTGGGCATTCAGCAAAGCCGGCCGCGACCTAGCAGAGCTACACCTGAACTACGAAACCGTAGCGATGTACCCGGCCAAGATCGACTCCGGCGGCAAACCCTTGACCGATGCCGACTACCGCGTGGAGAAGATGCGCCACGGCAAGACCGGCAAGGACAAAGACCTGAGCACGGTGCGCTACAACGCCCGCATCACGGTCACCGGCATTCCGGTGCAGGCCTATGACTACGTGGTCAACGGCAAACCCGCCATCGAGTGGGTGATGGAACGCCAATGCGTGAAGACTGACAAGGACAGCGGCATCGTGAACGACGCCAACGACTGGGCCGTTGAAACGATGAACAACCCGCGTTACCCGCTGGAGCTGCTGCTGCGCGTGGTGACGGTAAGCCTGGAAACCATGAATATCGTGAACGCGCTGCCGAAACTGGCGCTGTAGTTAGCGTTTGCCTGTCAGGGCGGCCGACCCACAGGGTTGCTCACCGACCATTGGCTTCCCAATTCGCCCGATAATGTGCGACAAGGGAGGGCTAAAGAATGGCTCGAAACTATTCCAGCAACGACTTCTTCCGGCTGATGCCGAACGCACTGCTGGCGCGTTATTTCCATGCGCGCGGCTTGTTCAAGGAACTGGATTTCATCGCCATGAAGGAAGCCCGGCCCGACGCTTTGTTCGAGGCCTGGATTGCATTGCCCGACGAGCAGCGCAGTCCGATGGAAGCCGACTTCCGGGAAATCCTGGCAATGAGCGATGCCAAGGGTTTTGCAGCCATTGCTGACGAAGCGCTATGGCACCTGGAAGATGAGCCGCAAACGCTGGCTGCTTTCATGGCCAAGCTGTCGGAACTGGAAGACCACAGCGCCAGGGCGATGACGGCGTTTCTGGATCATCCCGAGTTCTGGAAAGGTGCCACCCGCTTTCATTACGCCGACCAACTGACCACGCACTGGCGCAAACGCAAGAACTTGCCCAATGTGCCGGCGGTGGTGAACAAAGCCAGCCTGGGCCGCCTGGCCGAATTGATCAAGGGCTATTTCCGCAAGACCGAAGGGCGCGGCAGGAATTGCGTGGTGGAAGCCTATCGGCGGGCTGGCAAGGACTACTTCTTCGCCTTTCCCGAAGACCACGCGCAGCGCAGCATCGAGTGGGTGGATGGGCAGTTCGACCCGCGCGCCCACAACCCGGCTTTCGAGATCGTCTTCGTCTATTCGCAGGCCGATGGCACGCTGGACGTGAACTTCCATGGCTCGACAAAGGTGGTGCCCGCCCTGCAAGCCATGTTTGCCGAGGCCATCCTGGAGCTACAGGAACTGCCGGCCGACCCGAAAGACAAGCGCGTCTATGACCTGGCCCCGCTGGTGCGGCCCGGCTTCGAGTTCACGCACGACGTGGCCAGTGGCATCGGTGCGGTGGTGGTGAAGAAGCTGCGCCTGTCTTCGCGCGTGCGCCTGGGCGACCGCATCACGCTGGAAGCTGACGGCACCGGCAACCGGGCCGCCATTCACGAGCTGATGGCGCAGGTGGGCAAAGCCGTGCCGCTGGACCAGTACAACGTAACCCAGGTAGAGCTGGCGGCGAAGGTGTACATGGAAGGCGGCAAGCCGCCCAAGACGGTGAGCTTTCGCATCACCCACCCGAATTCTTGTTCGCTGAAGTACGACGAGCTGGACCTGACCCTGCGCCAGATGCTGGAGGCGTCGGGCATCGAGCCCAGGGCACCGGCTGCTGCACAGGCTGTAGCGGCGCCGACGCAAGCCGCGGCTGCTGCCCTGGCCTGAAAGCGTGGAAGTATTGCCAGGCGGCGCGCTGGCCACACTGCTGGCGCGCATGCCAGCGGCGGCCGGCACTGCCCTGGAATTGGCCGGGGACGAGTTGGCTGACTGGCCGCAGGGCGACGTGGCCGCCCTGAAGTTGCACCGGGTTCTGGTGCCGGGCAAGCCAGCCGCGAGCACCATCTGCCCGGGTTGTGAACGGGCCTGCGCCATGCCCGTGCAGGTGTTGCCACGGGCGGGCCGAGCCGCGTCACTGTTCATCGTGTGCGACAAGCCGGTGGACATCAACCGCGTGCAGGTGGCGCCGGCCGCGCTGGAGCGCTGGCGCATCACAGCGCAGGCATTGGCAGACGCCATAGCGCGATTGATCGGCAGCGACAGCGCGGCGACGCCGGTGGATGCGGGGCAGGGGTTTCGCCTGGGTATCGTCAAGGGTCGCAAGGACCGGGGCACGGTGTATCTGCGCACAGGTTCTGGCGCACCGCACCTGGCGGTGGCTGGGCATGAACTGGAACTACCACTGGTGTTGACCGTGCAGCAGCAAAGCCTGGTGCTGGACGTGCGGCGGCTGGCCCGGTGCGTGGATGCGCCAGCCGGTGGCGTGGGCCTTCTGGCCGAGTCACCGGCAGAACGGCGCCAGCGGCTGGCCGAACGGGTTGCACGGGAAAAGATCAAGGGCACGCGGGCGTTTCTGAAGGTGGTGGCCGAAGAAGAAGGCATCACCGATGGGCGGCTGAAGCAATTGCTGAGGCCCGCACGATTGAAGCCCGCCGACTGGGCAGCGCCGCTTTCGACCACAAGGACATCTACCCCAAAGAAGTCCAACCGCTAGCACTGGCGCGGCTTCCCGGCCTGCGCTTCGAGATAGCTTGCGAGGTAGCCCCCTACCCCGCGCCCACTGGCACACATCGACCAACGAGGTGCCAAGATGTTGAACACGCTCCTAAGACTTCCGGCCGTCAAGGGCCAATGCGGCTACAGCCGCAGCACGATCTACCTGCGCATGGAACAGGGCCTGTGGACCCGACCCGTAAGCCTGGGCGCACGCGCGGTGGCCTGGCCGGCGGGCGACGTGGTGGCGCTGAACGCGGCGCGCATCGCAGGTAAGACAGAAGACCAGATTCGCGCCCTGGTGCTGAGGCTGGAGGCGGCGCGGCAGTCTGCCGACACAGGCACGGCAGACGAGCCGCGGGGGTAAGCCGTGCCCGCTTCCCGGCCGAACCCGCGGCTGGCCAAGATTCACCGCAGCTACACGGTCGAAGAGATCGCCACGCTGTACGGCGTGCATCGCAACACAGTGCGGGCCTGGGTTGCCCACGGCCTGCCAACCGTTGACACGCGCCGCCCTGTGTTGGTGCTGGGCAGCCACCTTGCCGCCTTCTTGCAGGCGCGTCGCACGGCAAACAAGCGGCCTTGCGGCCTGGGCGAAATCTACTGCCTGCGTTGCCGTGAACCCCGGCAACCGGCGGGCGGCGGCGTGCGCTACCACCCGCTGACGTTGACCCAAGGCAGCCTGGTGGGCTTGTGTGGGTGCTGCGGAGCCGGCCTGAACCGTCGTGTCAGCCTGGCCAAGTTGCCGCTGTTCTCGGGTGTTTTGGCGGTGACGCTGCCACAGGCACAGGAACACATAGACGAGAGCCCGCAGCCCAGCCTGAACAGTGACTTCACGCAGGAAGACCCAGACCATGCGAACGCACCACCCTGATAACGAGCGAATCAAGCGCCATTACTTCCTTTTTTTGAAGGAAGCCAAGCGCCAAAGTGAGGACTCTGTGGACGCGGTGGCGAAGGCCGTGGCGCGCTTCGAGGCCGACACCCAGCACCGCGACTTCAAGGCTTTTCACTTCGAGCAAGCGGTGGCCTTCAAGCGGCGCCTGGCCGACAAAGACAGCCGGGCCACGGGCGACAAGCTGAGCAAGGCCACGCAGTACTCGACGCTGGCCCATCTGAAGCGCTTCTTCCAATGGCTGGCGCTGCAACCGGGCTATCGGTCAAAGCTGCGGTACACGGATGCCGACTACTTCAACCTGTCGGAAAAGGACACGCGCGTGGCCACGGCGCGGCGCCAGCGGCCGGTGCCGACGCTGGAGCAGATCAAGCACGTCATCGCGTCCATGCCGGCCAGCAGCGAGATTGAGCGCAGGAACCGGGCGGTGCTGGCCTTCGCACTGCTGACCGGCGCCCGCGACAGCGCGCTGGCGAGCATGAAACTGAAGCATGTGGACTTGGTGGCCGGCAGCGTGTTTCAGGACGCGCGCGACGTGAAGACGAAATTCAGCAAGACCTTCACGACCTACTTCTTCCCGGTGGGCGCCGACATCCGGCTGATCGTGGACGAATGGGTCAACCACCTGCGGCGTGAAAAGCTGTGGGGCAATGAAGACCCGCTGTTCCCGGCGACGCGCATCGAGGTGGGCGCGTCGATGCACTTCGAGGCGGTGGGCATCGAGCGCAAGGCGTGGGCGACGGCGGCGCCCATCCGGGCCATCTTCAAGCAGGCCTTCGAGGCGGCAGGCCTGGACTACTTCAACCCGCACAGCTTTCGCAGCACGCTGGTGCAAATGGGTGAGAAGCTGTGCCAGACGCCCGAGCACTTCAAGGCCTGGAGTCAGAACCTGGGTCACGAGGGCGTGATGACCACGTTCAACAGCTACGGCGTGGTGGCACCGCGCCGGCAAGGCGAGATCATCACGGAACTGGCCAGCCCCAGAAGCCACGGGCCAGACAGCGCCGACGAACTGGCCGATGCGCTGGTGCGCGCGATGCGCAGGGGAGGCCTGACCTTGTCATAGCCTGGGTGCCAAGAGGGCAGCGGCGCGGTGATACAGTAACTTTTACAGTAACTGCGATGCTGCAAAACGCCGAAACCCAGTAACCATGCGGATTTTGGGGCGTTTTGTGATAGAGCCCCAGCCACCAAG
>JANMZP010000121.1:0-21300 GCA_031383435.1 Betaproteobacteria bacterium
GCCGCGCTGGCCGCCCGGCTCGATGTCAGCGAGGCCGCGCTGTACCGCCATTTCGCCAGCAAGGCGCAGATGTTCGAAGGGCTGATCGAATTCATCGAAGGCAGCGTCTTCACGCTGGTCAACCAGGTCGTTGACCGCGAACCGTCGCCGTCGCTGCAAGCGCAGAAGATCACCACCGTGCTGCTGCAGTTCGGCGAGAAGAACCCCGGCATGACCCGCGTGATGGTGGGCGACGCGCTGGTCTTCGAACACGAACGGCTGTCGGTGCGCATGAACCTGTTCTTCGACCGCGTGGAATCGCAGCTGCGCGCCAGCCTGCGCAGCGCTGCCGAAGCCGCCGGTTCGCCCACGCCCACGGTCGACGCGCAGGCGCTGGCCTCGGCCCTCACCGCACTGGCCATCGGCCGGCTGCAGCGCTACGCCCGTTCGGGTTTCAAGCGCTTGCCGACCGAGCACCTGGAACCGGCGCTGCACCGCCTGAGCACCTGATCGGGTGAGGGCCGTCGCGTGACCGGTCTGCCCGCGCTGCAGGTCGGTGGCAGCACCCTGCAGCTGTTGCCGCAACGCACGGCCTACCTGCCCGCACACCGCACGCTGCTGGTTGCCGATGCCCACATCGGCAAGGCCGTGTCGTTCCGCCGCCTGGGCGTTCCGGTGCCGGGCGGCACGACCACCGAAACGCTGGACCGGTTGACCACCGCCGTGGCCGCCACCGGCGCGCAGCACATCGTCTTCCTGGGCGACCTGCTGCACTCGGCGCGCTCCCGAGCGCCCGCCACCTGGGCCGCCGTTGCGCAATGGCGCGCGCAGCACGCGGGCCTGCAGTTGACGCTGGTGCGTGGCAACCACGACAGCCATGCCGGCGACCCGCCCCCCGAGTGGCAGGTCGAATGCCTGGATGGGCCCTTGCACATCGACGGCCTGGCGCTCGCCCACCACCCCGACCCGGTGCCCGGCAGCTACGTGCTGGCCGGCCATGTGCACCCCGCCGCGCTGGTCGGCGGCCGCGCCCACCAGCGCCTGCGCCTGCCCTGCTTCCACTTCGGCCCGCAGGTCGGCGTGCTGCCGGCTTTCGGTGCCTTCACCGGCATGCACGTGCTGCCGCGCGGGCCGGGCGACCGGGTCTTCGTCGTTGCCGACGACGCGGTGCGCGCGCTGCCCGCCTCGTCCTGAGGTGCGCCTGAAGCGGGCCACCTAAAATTGGTCGCATGAACCCTGCTTTTGAACACTTGCTGGTGCGCGCCGAATCGCTGCTGGCCCGCCTGGAAGCCATCCTGCCGCACGCGGCCACTGCCCCCGACTGGTCGGCCTCCGTCGCCTGGCGCTACCGCCGCCGCGGCGGCTTGAATGGGGCCGGCGTGCTGGAACCGGTCAAACACGTGTCCACCATCCGCCTGAGCAACCTGAAAGAGGTCGACGGCCAGAAAGAGCGCCTGGTGCGCAACACCGAGCAGTTCGTGGCCGGCCGCGCGGCTAACAACGTGCTGCTGACCGGTGCGCGCGGCACTGGTAAGAGCAGCCTGATCAAGGCCTGCCTGAACGAGTATTCGGCACGCGGCCTGCGGCTGATCGAAGTCGACAAGGCCGACCTGGTCGACCTGGGCGACCTGATCGACCTGGTCACCGAACGCCCCGAGCGCTTCATCGTCTTCTGCGACGACCTCAGCTTCGACGAAGGCGAGCCCGGCTACAAGGCGCTGAAAAGCGTGCTCGACGGCAGCGTGGCCCAGGCCAGTGACAACCTGCTGATCTACGCCACCAGCAACCGCCGCCACCTGCTGCCCGAGTACATGGCCGAGAACCTGACCTACCAGCACACCGAAGACGGCGAGGTGCACCCGGGCGAAGTGGTCGAAGAGAAGATCTCGCTCAGCGAACGCTTCGGCTTGTGGATCAGCTTCTACCCCTTCAGCCAGGACGAGTACCTGGCCATCGTCGGGCAGTGGTTGCGGTCTTTTGGTGTGGACGAAGCCGCGATTGCCGCCGCACGCCAGGACAGCCTGGTCTGGGCGCTGGAACGCGGCAGCCGTTCGGGCCGCGTGGCGCAGCAGTTCGCGCGCGATTTCTCAGGACGACAAGCGGGGCGGCATGCCGCCTGAGATCGACCACACCCCGCCCGGCGCGCCCGAACGGCCGGTGGTCGAAGTCGCGGTGGGCGTGCTCATCGACGCCGCCGGCCACTTTCTGCTGAGCAGCCGCCCCGAGGGCAAGGTCTACGCCGGCTATTGGGAATTCCCCGGCGGCAAGGTCGAGGCGGGCGAAAGCATCGAACAGGCGCTGCGCCGCGAACTGCAGGAAGAACTGGGCATCACCATCGGTGCCGTCAAGCCCTGGCAGGTGCTGGTGATGGACTACCCACACGCCCGTGTTCGCCTGAATTTTTGCAAGGTTTACACCTGGAGCGGCGAATTCGAGATGCGCGAACGGCAGCAGATGGCCTGGCAGAACCTGCCGGTGCAGGTGACACCGGTGCTGCCCGGCACGGTGCCGGTGCTGGCCTGGTTCGCCACCGAACGCAACTTCCTCGGACCCACCCATTAGACTGCCCGCATGAACTGGTTGGACAGCATCAAGTGGGACGCGAACGGCCTGGTGCCGGTCATCGCGCAGGAGGCGGGCAGCGGCGATGTGCTGATGTTCGCGTGGATGAACCGCGAGGCCCTGGCCCTGACGGCCGAGACGCAACGCGCGGTGTATTTCAGCCGTTCGCGCCAGCGCCTGTGGCACAAGGGCGAGGAATCGGGGCATGTGCAGCAGGTGCACGACATCCGGGTGGATTGCGACAACGACGTGGTGCTGCTGAAAGTCACGCAGTTGGGTCATGAGCCCGAGTCCCTTTCAATTGCCTGCCACACCGGCCGCCACAGCTGCTTCTTCCAGCGCCTGGAAAGCGACGCCTGGGTGGCGGTCGATCCGGTGCTCAAGGACCCCGAGACCATCTACAAATGAGCGCCCATCACACCGCCCCGGTTTCGGGCAACGACACGCTGGCCCGCCTGGCCGACGTGATCCAGACGCGGCGCGCCGGCGACCCCGATAAAAGCTATGTCGCCCGCTTGTTTTCCAAGGGTCACGACGCCATCTTGAAAAAGATCGGTGAAGAGGCCACCGAAGTGGTGATGGCCGCCAAGGACGGCGACCGCCCGCGCATCGTGGGCGAAGTCGCCGATCTGTGGTTCCACACGATGCTGGCGCTGGCGGCCTTCGACCTGACGCCGGCCGATGTGCTGACCGAGCTGGAACGCCGTGAAGGCCTGTCAGGGCTGGAAGAGTTCGCGGCGCGCAAGGCCCAGCAACGGGAAAAGGATCAGGAATGAATCAACTCGTGACTTTGTCGCCCGAGCGCGAAGGCTCGCTGATGACCATCGGGCACATCAGCTACCTGCTGCACGCCATCGTGGCCATCGGTGCCGTGTTGCCGGGCGCCCAGGGCAGCGTGCTGCTGCTGCTGGTCGCCTTCATCCTCGACCTGGTCAAGCGCAGCGAAGCCCAGGGCACCTGGCAGGAAACGCACTTCGCCTGGCGCATCCGCAGCGTCATCTGGGCCGCCATCCTGTATGCCGTCACCGCGCCGCTGTGGCTGCTGTTCCTGGCACCGGGCTGGGTGGCCTGGGGGTTGATCTCGTTGTGGTTCCTGTACCGCGTGGTGCGCGGCTGGATCGCCCTGAACAACCGCCAGACGATGCCCGTCTGAACCCGCCATGCATGCCGACCCCAACTGCATTTTCTGCAAGATCATTGCGGGCCAGATCCCCGCGAAAAAGGCCTACGAGGACGACGCGTTGCTGGCCTTCCACGACATCGCGCCCTGGGCCCCGGTGCACGTGCTGATCATCCCCAAGCAGCACATCGCCCTGCTGTCCGACGTGACGCCGGAGCACGACGCCCTGCTGGGCCGCATGCTGGGTCTGGCACCGCGGCTGATGCAGGCGCTGGGCGTGACCAACGGCTTTCGCACCCTCATCAACACCGGGCCCGACGGCCGGCAGGAAGTGCCGCATCTGCACATGCATGTGATGGGCGGCCCGCGCCCGTGGGCCAAGGGGTGACCTTGGTGACCTTGCAATGGGTGCCGCTGATGGCACCTCGTAGAATCAACGGTTCTGTTCAGCGCGTTTCCTAGGAGAAAAGATCATGGGTTCGTTCAGCATCTGGCATTGGCTGATCGTGTTGCTGGTCGTCGTGGTCATCTTCGGCACCAAGAAGCTGCGCAACATCGGCAGCGATCTGGGCGGCGCGGTTCGCGGCTTCAAGGAAGGCGTCAAGGGTGCCGGTGAAACGACCGAGGCCGACGGCCCCGCCGCACCGGCCCAACAGGTTACGGCCACCAAGCGCAGCGATGCGAACACGGTGGATGTCGAAGCGAAATCCAAGAGCTGAGGCCGCGCTGCGGCCCCGCCAACGGGCTCGCGGCATGACACATGATTGACTTCGGCTTCGACAAGATCGCCCTCATCGGCGCGGTGGCCCTGATCGTCATCGGCCCCGAGAAGTTGCCGCGCGTGGCGCGCACCGTGGGCGCGCTGTTCGGCAAGGCGCAGCGCTACGTTTCCGACGTGAAAGCCGAAGTCAACCGCTCCATCGAACTTGAAGAACTCAAGAAGATGAAGACCGACTTCGAGGACGCCGCGCGCAATGTGCAAGACAGCGTGCGCAGCGAAGTCGATTCGGCCAGCAGCGCCTTCGAAGGCAGCTGGAAAGACGCCACCGCCGGCGTCATCGGCAACAGCGCCGACGGCACAGCCACCGACCACAGCATCGGCGGCACTTGGGAACCCCCACCGCCGAGTTACCGCCATCCGAAGAAGAAATGGCGCTTGAAGCGCGGTGCCACACCCCAGTGGTACAAGCAGCGCAACGGCATCCGCACCCAGGCGCAGTCCGGTGCGGCGCGCGTGGCGCGCCATAGGCCGCCGGGCAAGCCGTTCGGTACCTGATCGAATCCTGAAGGCGCGATGAGCGACAGCAACAAGCCCGACGAACTGGCCGGCACCGAAGCGCCTTTCGTTTCACACCTGATCGAACTGCGTGACCGGCTGATCCGCGCCGTCATCGCCATTGCGGTCTGCTTTGCCGTACTGGCTTTCTGGCCCGGCCCGGCGGGGCTGTACGACCTGCTGGCCGCGCCCATGCTGAGCCACCTGCCCAAAGGTGCCACGCTGATCGCCACGAATGTGATCTCGCCCATCCTGGTGCCGCTGAAGATCACGCTGATGGCGGCCTTCCTGGTGGCGCTGCCGGTGGTGCTGTACCAGTTGTGGGCTTTCGTCGCGCCGGGCCTGTATTCGCATGAAAAGAAATTGGTGCTGCCGCTGGTGGTGTCCAGCACGCTGCTGTTCATCGTCGGTGTGGCCTTCTGCTATTTCATCGTGATACCGGGGATGAGCAAATTCATCCAGGCCTTCGCGCCCACCTCCATCACCGCAGCGCCCGACATCGAGCAGTACTTCGGCTTCGTGCTGACGCTGTTCATGGTCTTCGGCATCGCCTTCGAAGTGCCGATCGCGGTGATCGTGCTGGCGCGCATGGGCATCGTCACCATTGAACAGCTGCGCAAGTCGCGCGGCTACTTCGTTGTTGGTGCCTTCATCGTGTCGGCCGTGGTCACGCCGCCCGACGTGGTGTCACAGCTGGCGCTGGCCATACCGATGTGCGTGCTCTATGAAATCGGCATCCTCGCCGCCGTCATGTTCATCAAGCACACCAAGGCACCGGCAGAAACCACGGCCTGAGCCAGGCCCGCAGGGCCGGCGAGACAGCAAGCTAGAGGCCAGGCCCGGGTGACCCGGGACTTGGCCGAACCTCCCCCTTGGGGGGTAGCGAGCGCCAGCGAGCTGGGGGGCCCTATTTCACCCAGGTGTTGAGCTGGATGATCGGCATCAGAACGGCCAGCATGATCAAGACGACCACGATGCCCATCACCACGATGAGCAGCGGCTCCAGGATGGTGGCGGCCGCCATCGCCCGGCGCTGCACTTCGGCCGACAGCTGAACCGAGGCGCGCAGCAGCATCTCGGGCAACTGGCCGGTCTGTTCACCCAGCCGCGCGAACATCGCCAGCAGGCCCGGAAAGCGCTTCTTGCCGGCCAGCGCACTGGCCAGCGGCGCGCCCTCACGCACCTGCACCAGCGCGTCCATCGCGTCGGCGCGCATCGCGCGGTTGCCCAGGGTTTCGGCAGCGGCTTGCAGGGCTTTCAGGATCGGCACGCCGGCACCGGCCAGCATGGCCAGCGTGCCGCCGAAACGCGCCGCGTTGTAGCCGCGCGCCAGCCGGCCGACGAAGGGCAGGCGCAGCAACGCAGCGTCGCTGCGTTCGCGGAAGGCTTCGCCGCGTCGCGCCAGGCTGAACAGCGTGGCACCCCCGGCGGCCAGCAGGGCGACGGCCCAGCCCCATTGCCGCACGAAGGCGCTGATGGCCAGCATGGCCACGGTCAAGGTCGGCAGCGCGCGTTTGGAACTGGTGAAGACGCCGGCAATCTGCGGCACCACGTAGGTCAGCAAGATGACCACGATGGCCAGCGCCACCAGCGACACGATGGCCGGGTAGAGCATGGCGCCGATGACCTTGCTGCGCAGCGCCTGGCGCTGTTCCAGGTCATCGGCCAGGCGATCCAGCACCGGGCCCAAAGCGCCGCTTTGCTCGCCGGCTGCGACCACGGCGCGGTAGACGTCGTCGAATTCACGCGGCGCGGTGGCCAACGCGCGGGCAAAGGCGCTGCCGGCGTTGACCTCGCTTTTCAGGTGGGCCACCAATTCGCGCTGGCGCGGGTTTTCGGTTTCTTCCGACAGGGATGTCAGCGCCCGTTCCAGCGGCAGGCCGGAACCCACCAGGCCCGCCAGTTGCCGCGTCCAGACCGTCAGGCCGGTGGCCGAAAACACGCGGCGCGTGAAGCGCGCCCCGGCCGCATCCTGCGCTCCCAGCGTGACGGTCGTGACCGTCAATGGCACCAGTTCGCGTGCGCGCAGCGCCGCCCGCGCAGCCTTGGCGTTGTCGGCTTCCAGCAAGCCGCTTTGCGACTTGCCGGCGGCGTCGAGGGCCTCGTAACGGTAGGCGGGCATGTCAGGCGGCGGGCATCAGTCGTGGGCCATCAATCACGCGTCACACGGATGACTTCTTCCGCAGAGGTGAGCCCCTGGCCGACCAGCCGGTCGCCATCCTCGCGCATCGACTTCAAGCCCGCCGCGCGCGCCGCCGCCGCCAGGTCTTGTTCCGACGCGCGGTTGTGGATCAATTCCTTCAGGTTCTCATCCACCACCATCAACTCATACACGCCGGTGCGGCCCTTGTAGCCGGTGCCGCTGCACTGCACGCAACCCACCGGATGCCAGCGCCCTTCGCCGTCTTCGCGGCGGCAGCTTGAACACAGCTTGCGCACCAGGCGCTGGGCCAGCGCGCCCAGCAGGCTGCTGGACAGCAGGTAGGGCTCGACGCCCATGTCGATCAGCCGCGTCACGCACGACGGCGCGTCGTTGGTGTGGATGGTGGCCAACACCAGGTGGCCGGTCAGGCTGGCCTGGATGGCGATCTGCGCCGTTTCGTAGTCGCGGATCTCACCGATCATGATCACGTCGGGGTCTTGCCGCAGGATGGCGCGCAGCGCCTTGGCGAAGGTCAGGTCGATCTTGGCGTTGACCTGGGTCTGGCCGATGCCGGCCAGCTCGTACTCCACCGGGTCTTCCACGGTCAGCACATTGGTGGTGGCAGTGTCCACGCGGCTCAGGCTGGCGTACAGCGTGGTGGTTTTCCCCGAACCCGTCGGGCCGGTCACCAGCACGATGCCGTGGGGCTGCTGGATCAGGCGCGCGAAGCTGTCCAGCACCTCGCCGTCCATGCCCAGGCCTTCCAGCGTGAAGCGCGATTCGGCCTTGTCCAGCAGGCGCAGCACGGCGCGTTCACCGTGCGACGACGGCCGCGTCGAGACCCGCACGTCGATGGCCCGGCCGCCGATGCGCAAGGAAATGCGGCCGTCCTGCGGCAGGCGCTTTTCGGCAATGTCCAGCTCGGCCATGATCTTCAGGCGGCTGATCAGCGCGGCATGCAGCGCCTTGTTGGGCTGCACCACCTCGCGCAGCGTGCCGTCCACCCGGAAGCGCACCGAGCTGCTGCGTTCATAAGGTTCGATGTGGATGTCCGATGCACCGTCTTTCGCGGCCTGCGTCAGCAGCGCGTTCAGCATGCGGATGATGGGCGCGTCGTCGGCCGCTTCCAGCAGGTCTTCCACCGCCGGCAGCTCCTGCATCATGCGGCTCAGGTCGACACCGCTTTCGACTTCACCGATGACCGCCGCCGCGCTGCTTTCGCCGCCGGCGTAGGCCGCCGCGATGCGCTGGCCCAGCGTGGCGCTGGCTTCGCGTTCGAAGCGGGCCACGTCGAACAGCCGCGTCACTTCGCCCAAGGCGGCTGCGGGTGTGGTCTCGCCGGCCCACAACAGCAATTGCTCGCCGTCGTCTTCCAGCAGCACGGTGTTGGCCTTGGCGTAGGCGTAGGGCAGCAGGTGGCGGGTGGCCATGTCGGGGTGCTCGGTGGGTCAGGACTTCAGGGCGGCCGATGCGGTCACGGCGACTTGGGCTGCGGCGTGCCGGCATCGGGCGGCGGCATGGCTGGCGCGAGCGTCTGTTTGCGGTCGGGCATGGCCGGCATCACCGGCGATTCATTGATCGGCATCACCAGGCTGGGCGTGGGCTGCGCGGCCTGCTGCTGGCCGCGCATCTGGTCGTAGCGGTCTTGCGAGAAGCGGTTGGCCGACTCGGCGTCGCGCATCACGATGGGCCGCAGGAAAACCATCAGGTTGCTGCGCTTGCGCTCACGGCTCTCGCTGCGGAACAGCGCGCCCAGGAAAGGGATGTCACCCAGCAGCGGCACCTTGTTCTTGGTCGTCACATAGCGGTCTTCAATCAGGCCGCCCAGCACCAGGATCTGGCCGTCGTCCACCGTCACCGTGCCTTCGATGGAGCGCTTGCTGGTCGACGGCCCGGCGTTGGTGGTGCCGGTGGCCTGTTCCTTCACGCTGCTTTGTTCCTGGAACAGCGTCATGCGGATGGCCCCGCCCTCGCCGATCTGCGGCTTGATGCGCAGCGTGATGCCAACGTCCTTGCGCTCGATGGTCTGGAACGGATTCGTCGTGGCCCCGCCGGTCTGCGTGAACTGGCCGGTGATGAAGGGCACGTTCTCGCCGACGACGATCTTGGCTTCCTCGTTGTCCAGCGTGATCAGGTTGGGGGTGGACACGATGTTGGTGTCGCTCTGCGTTTGCATGGCCCGCGCGATGGCGGCCAGCGAGACCACGCCGTTGATCGAATTCAGCAGGCCGATGTTCAGCCCGGTGCCCAGACTGATCGACGGGGTGGGAGACGCTGCCGCCGTGTTGATGGCGATGATGCTGGGGCTGGTGGCGGTGGTGAAGTTGGTGCCGGCCACCAGGCCGAGCTTGTCGCCGCTCTTGCCCAGCAGGCCCTGCCACTGGAAGCCGAACTCGGCGGCGTCGCCGCCCGAGACCTCGACGATCATGCTCTCGATGTAGACCTGGGCGCGCCGGCTGTCGAGCTGGTCGATCAGCGAACGAACCTGCTTGTACAAGGGCTCGGGTGCCGTGATGACCAATGAATTGGTCGCCGGGTCGGCCTGGATGAAACCGCCTGTGGACGGCTGCGCAGCAGTGGACAAGGCGCTGCCGCCGGCCGCCGAGCCTGCGCCGCCGATGCCACCCGCGCCAACACCCCCGGCACCGGTTGCCGTCGGCGTGTTGCCGCTGCCCAGGCCGGTGCTGTTGCTGCCGCCGCTGGCACCGCCGACAGCGCCAAAGGCCGCCCGCACCACCGTGGCCATGCGCGTGGCGTCGGCGTTCTTCAGGTGCACCACCCACATGCCGCCGCCCGGGCCGATGAGGTTGCTGGGGCGGTCCAGCCGCGCGATGGTGGCGCGCAGCGACGCCAGCCGCGCGGCATTGCCGGCGCGGATGATCAGCGAATTGCTGCGCGAATCGGCCACCACGGTGACGCCACCGCCGCTGGTCGGCGCGCCAGGCACCACCGCCGCACCGCCGCCGTCGCTGAGCCTTTGCACCAGCGGTGCCAGGTCGGCCGCCACCGCGTGCTGCAGCGGCACGATTTCGACATCGGTGCCATTGGGCACGTCCAGCGCCGCGATGATCTTGGCGATGCGCTGCAGGTTGTCAGCGTAGTCGGTGATGACCAGGGCGTTGTTGCCCGGGTTGGCGTTGATGGTGTTGTTGGCGCTGATCAGCGGGCGCAGCACGGCCACCAGGTTGTTCGGGTTCTCGTAACGCAGCGAAAAGATCTGCGTGATGACCTGGTCGCCGCGCACCGCCACTTCACCCACCGACACGGTGCTGGTCTGCAGCTTGGCGTCGGACTCGGGCACCACCTTCAACAGGCCACCACTGTCCACCACCGCAAAGCCCAGACCACGCAGCGCCGATTGGTAGGACTGCCAGGCGTCGCGCACGCTCTGTGGCTGTTCGCTGTAGACGGTGATGGTGCCCTTGACCCGCGGGTCGACGATGATGGCGCGGTCGATCATGGCCGCGAAAGCGCGGGTCACGGCTTCGATGTCGGCGTTGACGAAATTGACCGTGACGGGCGCGCGCGACTTCGCGCCGATGGCCTGCGCCGCCGCTTGCAGCGGCATGCCCGGCAGCGCGCAAGCCAGCGCGGCCAGGGCCAGCGTCCAGCCCCGGATGGCGGCGGGAAAGTCGGGCTTGCGGTTCGGGGACTGCGTCTGGATCTGCGTCTTCATGTTCATCCGATGGAAATGACCGACAGCGCGCCCTGGCGCCGGCCGATGATGTTGAGCAGGCCGCCCAGGGCTTCTTCAGCGCCCGGCGCGGCGCTGGCCGACCCGTTGAAGCGCAGCTTGGTCGCCGCGCCGTCGGCCGTCCATTGGCCGTTGCCGTTCAGCTGCAGCGCACCGCTGCGGGTGCTGAGCTGCAGGCGCGGTCCTTCTTTGCCCGCCGCGTCGCCGGTCAGGCTGAGGCGGTAACTGCCCAGCACGTCCAGGGCCGACATGCGTGACGCGATGTGGCCCATGTCCAGGTCGGCCCGGCCGCTGAACAGCCAACGGCCCTGCACCTGTTCGAGGCTCAAACCGGGGCTGCTGAGTTGCAGGCTGCCGGTGGGCTGCAGCGTGTTCCACGGTGTGCCCAGGCCGACCAGCCAGGATGCCGGCCACTGGCCCAGCGCGGTGCTTGCAACCGGGCCGACACCCGGGCTGGCACCAGGGCCGGCAGCCGTGATCAGTTCGACCCGCGTGCGGCCCAGGCCGGGCGACACGCGCAGCCGCAGTTCGCCGTTGATGCAGCAATCCTGCCGCGCCCGCAGGCCCAGCGCCGCGCCGTCCAGGCCCAGCGTCCAGTTCAAGCGGCCCGGCAAGGCGCTGGCGCTGCGGCTGCCGGCGCCGCCGGTCAGCACCAGCACGGCCGAACCGCGCCACACGGTGCCGCGCGCTTCGGCCAGCACCAGGCGCTGGCCGGTGATCTCGGTGACCACTGCAGCCAGCCAGGCGGCCGGCGCGCAGGCCACTGCCACCAAAGCAGTTCCGACGACCGCGCCGGCCACCGCCCAGCGCATCAAGGCGCGCCCCCCAGGCTCAACACCACGGTGCCGGTGTAGCCCTGCGGGCCGCGGTTCAAGGTGAGCTCGACGGGCCGCGCGCGGGCGCTGGCCCGCGCCTCGGCAAGCCAGCCGGTGAAGGCGCTGGTACCCACGCCGGTCAGGGTCAGCACGGCGCGTTCGCCCTGCATGGACAGCTTGGCCTGGTCGCCCAGGCGCGCGGTGGCGGCCTGCAGTGCGGCGGTGGCCAGCTCCAGCGGCACCGGCGGGGTGGCGCGCAGTTCGGTGGCCTCGCTGGCCAGGCGTTGCATGGCCTGCAGTTGGGCATCGACAGCGTCCAGCTCGGCCGGCGCGCTGGCCAGCGTGCGCCAGGCGGGTTGCACGGCCAGCGTCCAGGTCAGGAACAGGCCCAGCACGGCAGCGGCCAGCACGGCGGCGCGGCGGTCGCGCAGCGACAAGCCCAGCCAAGCCGTGCGCAGCGGTGCCAGTGTGGACTGCAGCGACGAGACTTTTTCGGCTTCCATCACGTGGCCTCCCGGGCGCCGGCGCGGACGATGGTGATGCGGCCCTCGCTGAATTCAGCGCTGTAGCCGGCCCCGCGCAAGCGGTCGCGGAACTGCGTCACCTGCGGTTCGGCCCAACCCGGCGCGGCGACGATCAGACGGCCGCTTTCAAAGCGCAGCATCTGCGCCGGCCCGAGGCCATCGGGCCAGGCCCCGGCCGCCGCGCCCAGCAGGGCTTCCAGGTCCTTGTCGCCAGGGCGGCCGGCCGCCGCGCGCAGGCGTTCGGTTTCGCGTTCCATCTGCAGCGGCGCGTCGAGCACCGCGCGCACGCTGGGGTGGGTGGTTTTCAGCAGGGTGACCATGGCGGCGCGCTGGGCCGTCAGCACCTGGCGCTGTTGCCAGGCCTGCAGGTTCAAGCCCAGCAACTGCACGGCAACCAGCGCGGTCAAACCCCAGCGCACCGAGCGCCATTCGGTGCTGCGGAAGCGCTTCCAGCCTTCGCGCAGCGCCCGCATGCCGCGGTGCCGGGCCACCAGGTCGAACTGGCGCAGGTTCAGCAGGCCCTTGGTGGCACCGGCCGGGCCCATGGCTTCCAGCGCGCGTGCGCTGTCGGTCAGCACCGCCACCGGCGCGCCCAGCCAACGCTCGGCGGCGGCGGCCGCAGCGGGTGTGGCGGTCCAGCCCACGCCGGGCGTGTCGGCAGCAGCTGCGCCCGGGGCCGGTTGCAGCGCGCGGGCCAGGCCGCCCTGCAAGCGCAGGCACACCACGCCATCAGCCTGGGCCAGCGCCAGCCAGGGAGTGGCCGTCTCGACGCCGTCCTGGGTGTAGAAATGGCCGCGCCCGGCCGCACCGGGCACGCTGGCAGTGACCACACGCTCGACGCTCAAACCGGCGTTCTCCAGCGCGGCCAGCGCGGCTTGCAAACGCGGCTTGTGGGTCACGGCGACCCAGCCGCTACGGCCGGGGACGGCATCGGCCGCCAGCGCGAAATGCAGCGCCTCGTCGTCTTCCAGCAGCGCCTCTTCCATCACCCCCAGCAAGGCCGCCCGCAGGCGGGCGGCGGGGGCTTTGGGGATGTCGATGCGGTGCCAGCTGACGTCAGCCTCGGCCAGCACCAGCACGGTGTGGTCGGCGCGTGGCAACTCGGCCACGGCCGCGCTGCCCGCCTGGCTGACTGCGCGGCCGTCACTGCTGAAAACGAAGGACCAGGCGGACGGCAGACGCAGCCCGCCCGCCGTCTCGTGACCCACGGCGCGGGCAGTCAGGCGCTCGCGCGGCGGGAGAAGGATGACGAGGGTGGACATCAGCGAGCGGGCGGCGAAGTGGGCAAGCGCAGGGGAAAAGGAGGTCGTTGCGGGAAGCAGGATGCAAGGCGGACTGTAGCGTGGGCCACTGCGCGTTTCAGCGCGGCGCGACCTCGAAACTGTGACGTTCGCGCCGCCGTACGAGGACACGGTCGCCGTCGCGCTGGACCAGCGAGCGTTCTTCCACCACGCGCTCGTCCAGCCGCAGCTGCCCGGCAACCTCGAACCAGGCCGACGACACGCCGACCCGGGTCTCGTCGAGCTTGACGGTGCCGCCCAAGGCCGACTGCACCGCCAGCAGCGTTTCAAAAGGCGCGCGCTGGCGGCTTTGCACCAGGCGTTCGGCGGTGCCGGTGTCCAGGCCGTCGATGGCCGCCACCAGCACCTCGCGCGGCGCGGTGTTGACATTGACCGGCGTCCCCACCGGCAACAGTTCGATGTACGGCGCCAGCCGGTTCAAGGTTTCCACGTTCAGACCCTGCCAGGCCAGGTCGAGCAACTTGTCGGCGCGGATCGGCGGGCCGCGCGTGTCGCTGTCGGTCTGCGGCACCAGTGACTTGGACAGGATCTCGGCAACCCGGGCCGCCATGTCGCCGGGCGCACCCAGCAGGTCGCACAGGCGCTGGAAGCCCTGCACCTGCAGCGGCACCGGCTTGCCCGCGCTGTCGACCAGACCGCGCAAGTTGAGTTTGCCCTGGGCGTCGGCGATGCCACCGCTGATGGCGGCGTCCAGGCCGGCGTCGGCGTTGTTGTCCTTGTCGGCGGCCAGGAAGCTGGACAGCGAGACCTCGGCCAGCGGCGTGCCCCAGGCGTCGCGGCCCCAGGTGTAGAAATGGGCGCGGCGCTGGGCAGCACGCAGGTCTTCGCGAATGATCAGGCGCGACCAGTCCAGTGCGCCGCGCAGCACCCAGCCGGCCTGCACCCGCGCGCGCTCGGCAGCTTCCACCTGCACCGCGCGCCGCTGGTGCCAGACCATGCCGGCGGTGAGGGTGGTGACCAGCGCCAGGATCATCATCGCCAGCAACAAGGCCGCGCCGCGCTGGCGGGCCGGCCGGCGGTACCGGCCGCAGGCGTGGTGCAGGCCGACCATCAGGTACCCGCGCCCAGCACGATGTCGCGCGTCAGCACGCCGCTGGCCAGCGTGATCTGCAGGCGCACGGCATCGGGCAGCAGTTCACGCGCCAGCGTCGTCGGCGGGCCGTTCGGTGGCGGGGGCGGCGGCGGTGGCGGGGGTGGGGGTGGGTCGCCGGTGCCGTCCTCTTTGGGCCCCTTGCCCGGCGGTTTTTCGGGCGGCACAGGGGGCACGACGGGCGGGGTAACGGGCGGGGTAACGGGCGACGCCAGATCGCCGCTGGACTGCGCATTCGTCCACTGACCACCGCGGTTGAAGTAGATCTGCCACTGGCTGGCGTCGCTGGCCACCGTCAGCTGCGCCGGCTCATTGCCCTGCAGCGCCTGGCTGCGCACCCAGTTTTCCTGCACCTCGCCCACCCGGGTCATCAGCGGACTGGTCCAGCGCTGCCAGACGCCGTTGCGCACCGCCCAGGCCACCAGCATGACACCACCCTCGGTGCGGCGCGTCAGGCGCACGGTCATGCCGTCGAAGGTGATCGGCGAGGCCAGCGCGCCGGTGTCGACCAGCGCTTGCAGGTCTTGCTCCCATTGCGTCATCACGGTGGTCAGGCGCACGGTGGCGTCGATGGCGTCGCGGCTGCGCTCACGGGCCCGCACGATGCCGTCCAGCCCCTGCCAGGACAGCGTCGCGAGAATGGCCATGATCAGCAGCGCCACCAGCACCTCGATCAGGGTGAAGCCCCGGGAGCCCCGGGCTTGCGCCCGCAGCCTGCTGAGCCGGGCTGGCTTCACGGCCGCCCCAGCACGGTGGACAGGGTGATCAGCACGTGGCCGGCGTCGTCGCTGACCTGGGCGTCGACGCGGCGGAAGTTGGGGTTGGGCGTGGTCCGGGTGATCAGCTGGCCGGGGTAGCTGCGGCCGAGTTGCTCGCAGCCGAAATCGGCGTCGCCCACGCCGGGGAAGCTGCGCGTCAGGCGCAACGCGGTCAGTTGGTTGTCGGCACACCACTGCGCGGCCACGACGTCGGCCAGGCGCGCGGCGTTGTCGGTCAGCACACCCGCAGCACGCAGGCCGGCGCCCAGCGCAATCGCGACGACGGCCAGCGCCACCAGCACCTCCAGCAAGGTGAAGCCGCGGGCCGGCGCGCGGCTGCCGGCAGCCCGGCACATGGCGCAGGCCTTGCCGGCCGGGCTCACGGCCTTGACCCGGGAGGCCCCGCTCACGGCAAGGTGGCCGCCAGCGGCACCGGCGCGAAGGGCGCCAGCCCGTCGGTGGCGATGTCCACCCGCTTGTCACCCAGTCTCAGCGCCACGCGCTGGGCCGGCAGGATGGCTTCGGGCCCGAGCACGACCACCGCCGCACCGACCACCTGGGCGCGCGTTTGCCCGTCCAGCCAGCGCACCGGCAAGGGCTGTGAAGCCGGCTGCCCGATGAAGCGGAACTGCATCCCGGCGTCCACCGCCAGCGTCACCGGTGCCCACTGCACGGGCGCGCCCGAGGCCCGCGATTCGGCGCGCGCCATCTCGAACAAGGCCGCCAGGCGCACCGCCTCTTCGTCGAGCTTGGCGGCCTGGCTGTCACGCAGCGCCAGCGCCACCACGCCCACCGAAATGGCCACGATGGCGATGACGATCAGCAACTCGATCATGGTGAAGCCGCGCACCCGCAGTCTGCGGGGCGACCGGTGCTTCAGCGTCAGGCCGCCACGGGGGTGGCCGGCGGGCCTACTGCCAGGAACCGATGTCGGCATTCTTGCCTTCGCCACCCGGCTGGCCGTCGGCCCCAAGGCTGAAGACATCGATCTCGCCCTTCACACCGGGGTTGGTGTACAGGTAGGTGCGGCCCCACGGGTCGGCCGGCAGCTTGTCCACATACGATTTCCAGTTCGGCGGCACCGCGCCCACCGTGGGCCGCTTCACCAGCGCATCCAGGCCCTGTTCGGCGCTGGGGTAGCGCTGGTTGTCCAGCTTGTAGAGCTTCAGCGCCTGCATCAGGTTGTTGACGTCGGTCTTGGCGGCGGTCACGCGGGCGTCGTCGGCACGGTCGATCAGGTTGGGCACGATCAGCGCGCCCAGCACGCCGATGATGACCAGCACCACCATCAGCTCGATCAGGGTGAAGCCGCGTGAACGGTTGGGCCGGCCGCCGGGCTTGCAGTCGGGTTGGCGGAAGACGTTGCGGCGAACGGCGGATAAAGGTGTCATTTGCAGTCTTGCGCAGCAAGGGTGGACGCCGCGCGGGCGGGGTGGCATCCATCATAATCCGGCGATGTTGGCACGCTGGTGGACATTGATGACTTGGGCCCTCGTGGCAGCCGCGGCGCTGTTCTGGGGTTTGCGCTTGTTCGTCAGCGCGCCGCCGGTGCCGCCCAGCACGCCGGTGGCCAGCATCGGCCCGGCGGCACGCGGCGACCTGACGCGCTTGCTGGGCAACGATCCGCCGCCCCCGGTGGTGGCCGCTGCCACCGAAGCTCCGCCCGATGCGCGCTTCCAGTTGATCGGTGTGGTCACGCCCCGCGCCACGGCGGCCGCCCGCGAAGGCTTGGCGCTGATCGCCGTCGATGGCAAGCCCGCCAGGGCCTACCGCGTGGGTGCGGTGATCGACGGCCAGACCGTGCTGAAGTCGGTCGCCGCCCGCGGTGCCCTGCTCGGCCCGCGCGACGGTGCGGCCCAAGTCACGCTGAGCCTGTTGCCGCCGGCCGCCGCCACCACCGGTGCCCTGCCCTCGCTGGCCCCGTCAGCGGCTGAACCCCCGATCAACCCCGGCGCGGCAGCACTGCCTGTGCCTCCCGGTATGCCAGCCGCTGTGGCGGCAGCGCGAGCCAAGGCCAATGAACCGCGCGCCGTGCGCCGCATGTTGCCGCCACCGGCCATGCCGGTCGAAGGTGCCGTGCAGCCCGCTGTGCCCGGTTTGCCCACGCAATAACGCGACCAGCCCGGCAGCTTCGGCTGCGGCACAGGCTGCGCATACTGACGGGTACTGACGGGTACTGACGGGCACGGGCGGACCCAAGGTCCGCCGGCAGTCGTTCAGTACAGCGCGGTCCCGAAGGGTGAAGGCTCTGCTGCGGCCTCGTTGAACGGCTCGGAAAGCCCGCCCGCCTGGGCCTCGCCGGCGGCGTCGCCCTCGGCCAGATCACCCAGCAAAGCGGCTGCGCTTTTGACCAGCGGCCAAGCCAGCGCCGCACCCGTGCCGTCGGTGCTTTCCATGCCCATCTCCAACAGCGCGGAGGCACGGAACAGCTTCAGGGCCTGATCCAGACCCAGATGGCTGTGGCTGCGGCAGAAGACGCAGTAGTCGGTGACCGCTTGCGCAATCTTCGAGGCCAGCATCAGCGCCGCGCAGGCCGCCACACCGTCGATCATCAGCAGATGGCGCTTGCTGGCCGCCACCAGCATCACCCCCACCATCACCGCCACCTCATAGCCGCCCAGGGCGGCCAGCACTTCGACGGGTTCGACCACATCGCGGTGGCGCGCCTGCGCGCCTTGCAGCACGACCATCAGGTGCGACAACTGTTCCTGGCTCATCTGCGGGCCGCTGACGATGAGGTCGCGCACCTTGGTGTCGGTCAATCGCGACAGCACCATCGCCGCACTTTCATGGGCACCCACCCCCACGGCCGACAGGATGGTGAGATTGCCGCGCAACTGCTCGCCGATCTGCATGCCGGCGCGCATGCCGGCGTGGGCCTGCTCCATGCTCATGGCCGACGTGACACGCGAATTGCGCGTGCCGTAAGCGATCTTGCGCACCAGCAGGCGTTCGTGCGGCACCAGGTTTTCCGACATGCCGCAGTCGATGACCGTCAGATCGAGACCCTGCGCGCCGGCGAACACGCTGACCGGCAGCTGGTTGGCCAGCAGCAGGCGGACGGTGTCGTGTGTGCTGCGACCGTGCGGGTCGCGGATGTCTTCGACCACCAGACCGTGGTCGGCCGCGAAGACCAGCAATTGCGGGTCGTGGAAATGCGGGCGCAGCGAGCTCTGCATCAAGCCCAGGCGTATGGCCAGGGGCTCCAGTTCACCCAGACTGCCGCCCGACTCATGCCGACCCTGCAGCTTGGCGCGCAAGGCTTTTTCGAGTTTGGGATTGGTGGTCGGCGTGACCAGTGATCGATTCGCTGCTGCCATCCCGTTCGAGTGTACCGAGCAACCCTAATTCAGGAAGAGCGCGACCAGCGGGTTGCGCGTCTCTTCGGTGTAAGGAAATGCAAGCGAACGCAAGAATGCCTCGAATGCCGCTTGTTCATTCGACGGCACCTGGATGCCGACCAGGATGCGGCCGTAGTCAGCGCCCTGGTTGCGGTAGTGGAACAAGCTGATGTTCCAGCCCGGGTGCATGGCCGCCAGGAAACGCATCAACGCGCCCGGCCGTTCGGGGAATTCGAAGCGGAACAGGCGCTCGTCGCGCGCCAGGTCGCTGCGCCCGCCAACCATGTGCCGCACGTGTTCCTTGGCCAGTTCGTCGTCGGTCAGGTTGACGGTGGCAAAGCGCTGCTTGACGAAGGTGCGGGCGATGCGATCGGCCTCTTCGCGCTTGGCGATGGACAGGCCCACAAAGACATGCGCCACCCGGGCGTCGCTGATGCGGTAGTTGAATTCAGTGACCGAGCGCGGTCCCAGCAGTTCGCAAAAACGCTTGAATGAGCCGCGCTCTTCGGGAATGGTGACGGCGAACAGGGCCTCGCGCTGCTCGCCGAATTCAGCCCGTTCGGCGACGAAGCGCAGGCGGTCGAAATTCATGTTCGCGCCGCAGGTGATGGCCACAAAGGTCTGGCCCTTCAGCTTGTGCGTTTGCACGTAGTGCTTGATGGCCGCCACCCCCAGCGCACCCGCCGGCTCCAGGATGCTGCGGGTGTCCTGAAAAACGTCCTTGATAGCGGCGCAGACGGCGTCGGTGTCGACCACCACGAAATCGTCCACCAGCGCACGGGTCACGCGAAAAGTTTCTTCGCCCACCAGCTTGACCGCCGTGCCGTCCGAGAACAGGCCGACGTCGGTCAGGGTCACCCGCCGCCCGCGTTTCACCGACTGCAGCATCGCATCGGAATCGACGGTCTGCACGCCGATCACCCTGACTTCAGGCCGCACCGCCTTGATGTAAGCCGCGACGCCGGAAATCAAACCGCCACCGCCGATGGCGACGAAAACCGCGTCCAGCGGACCCTGGTGCTGACGCAGGATTTCCATCGCCACCGTGCCCTGGCCGGCGATCACGTCGGGGTCGTCGAAAGGGTGCACGAAGGTCAGGTTCTGCGCCTGCTGCAGCAACACGGCCTGCCCATGGGCGTCGGAAAAGCTGTCGCCATGCAGGACCACCTCGCCACCCAGCGCGATCACGGCGTCCACCTTGAGGCGGGGCGTGGTCACCGGCATCACGATGACCGCCCGGCAACCCAGCCGCTTGGCCGACAAGGCCACGCCCTGCGCGTGATTGCCCGCCGACGCACAGATGACGCCACGCGCCAAGGCCTCGGCCGGCAGGCGGATCATCTTGTTGTACGCACCGCGCAGCTTGAAGCTGTGCACCTCTTGCTGGTCTTCGCGTTTCAACAGCACAGTGTTGCCCAATCGCTGGCTCAAGTTTTTCGCGGTTTGCAGCGGTGTCACAATCGCCACGTCATACACGCGAGCATTGAGGGTTTTTTGCAAATAATCTTGGGGTGTCAGGTGTTTGCTCATGGCCCAATGATAAACGGGCGATAAAAGCAAAGGATCAAAAAAAAGCCCCAAGCTTTGCAGCTAGGGGCTTAATCCATCTTTTCAGAGGATGGAGGAGACAATCAGTGCTTTCCATAAAATAGCAAGACTACTTTATCGATCGCTTAAGTTCAGTTTACATAGAAAAGCGACTTTTGTACAAAATAACTTAGAGTAAACCCTCAGTTTTATGTGCCTATTCGTGACAAAAGACGCAAAAACTGAATTTACGTCGTGTAAATTCAGTTTGTTAGATCGAATTAGATCAATTTAGACTTATTTCAACATTCAAAAGAAGGAATTCATCATGGAATGCACCGTCAGTTGGACCGGAAACACCGGCGCGCGCTCAGGCATGGGCTTTGTGGCCGAAACAGGCAGTGGCCATATTTTGAACATGGACGGTGCGCCTGATGCAGCCAAACCCGAAAATGGCGGTCAAAACTTCGCTGCACGGCCTATGGAGTTGCTCCTTGCCGGCACCGGCGGCTGTACAGCGTATGACGTGGTGCTGATTTTGAAGCGTGGCCGGATAAATGTGCAAGGCTGCAGTGTAAAAATCACCTCAGAGCGGGCAGAAACCGACCCAAAAGTGTTCACCACGATCAACATGCATTTCACCGTGACGGGTAAAGAAATCCCAGCCAATGCGATTGAGCGCGCCATCAAAATGAGCCACGACAAATATTGCTCTGCCAGCATCATGTTGGGCAAAACGGCGGTGATCACGACGAGCTTTGAGCAGATTGAGGTTTAAATCGCAGTAGGCGCCTAAAATATAAGTAAATACGACTCTAGCCGGCGTATTTATTGTCTATAATGCTATAAAATATATAGCATTATGAAGTATTAATCGCGTAAAAACTAGATGCGATAAGCCGTCGTCGTCATCACTTTAGCCGCAGCCGCCATCAGCGCTTTCACGGGCGAGGGCAGCTCTATCGCGCCAAGAGCGCGCGCTTCTAAGCCATGCCGTGCTTCGTCTGCTTCCATCTGCGTGACGATCGCGCGGGAGGCATGGTCAGCCGCTGGCAAGGTTTCTAAATGGCTGTGCAAATGCGCCTCTACTTGGGCTTCGGTCTCAGCTACAAAGCCGTAGCTGACGGCATCGCCCAGCTTGCCGGCGATCAATCCTAATCCAAACGCACC
>JANMZP010000152.1:0-5781 GCA_031383435.1 Betaproteobacteria bacterium
ACGTCGGCGACCGAGATGCTGTATTTGGTGCGCGGGATCTGCACCGGGAAGCCCGCCACCACCGCCACCAGGGCCAGCGAAGCCACCGCCACCAGCGCGTGGCTGGCCCCGCGGTCGAAGCCGACGATCAGGCTGACCAGCGCAACCAGCGTCGACAGCCCGCCCGCGGTGACCAGGGCCAGCCAGCGGCGTCGCGCGACCCCGTTGTAGTCATGCAGGTGCCGGGCCACGAAGCCGCGCCAGGACAGGGGCCGCGGGAGACGGGCGGCCGGCATCTCGCTCTGGGGGTCGGGGCCGGGCAAGGTCATGTTGGGGTATCGGCCGCGGTGCGCATCACTTGAGACCGCAGGCAGCCGCGCCAGGCGACGGCGAAACCGGGCGCGGCACCGCCGCGCCCGGTGTCGCGCCTCACTCGCCGCGAACCACGTTGTCGACGGCAGCCGAGGGGTCCGGCGCCAGCGACTGGGTGGCGATCGTGCTTTCACTCAGGATGAAGCCTTCGCTCAGGATGAAGCCTTCGCTGAGGATGAAGCCCTCGCTGAGGATGAAGCCTTCGCTCAGGATGAAGCCCTCGCTGAGGATGAAGCCTTCGCTGAGGATGAAGCCTTCGCTGAGGATGAAGCCCTCGCTCAGGATGAAGCCTTCACTGAGGATGAAGCCGTCTGCCGACAGCGCGCTGCCGCTGTAGCTGAAGCCCAGGCCCAACGTCGTGCCGGCGCCGAAGCCCGCGCGCGCCAGCAGGGTCGGCAGCGGGGTCATCAAGGCATTGCCGCCGGCAGAAGTGGTCTGTGCCGCCGCGTCGTAGACCCGCACCCCCGCGGTCAGCAGCGGCTGCGCAGTGGCGTTGGACTGCAGGATCGACGACACCACGCTGTTGGCCGGCACGCTGTTCGACGCCTTGACGTAGCTGACGGCGTTGCGCAGCACCACCTGGCGGATCCAGGTCAGCTTGGGGTCGTAGATCGGCTGGAACTGGGTGAACAGGGCGTCACCACCGACCAGGTGCGTGCCCCCGGCGACGACCATGCGACTCCAGGGCACGGCCACGCCGTTGAGCGTGGACACCGGCAGCGGCATCGTCTTGCCGGCGGCCAGCAGGTTGCCGCCGCTCACCAGCGTGCCCGCATTGAAGGCCTTGGCAATGTCCGTGCGCAAGCTGCCCGTCAAGCGCAGGGCGCCCTCGACGTTCAGTTCACCCATGCCCTGCTCGACGACGCTGGCGCCAGGCAGCGCCTGAGCCGTGTACTGCAGGATGGCCTTGACCAGCGGCGGCGTCAGCCCGGGGTTGGCCTGCAGCATCAGCGCCACCGCGCCGGCCACCGTCGGTGCCGAAACCGAGGTGCCGCTCAGCGTCATCAGGTTCTGGCGCGCGGGTCTTGCAACGCCGTTGACCTGCGTCAGGACCGGGTAGGTGGTGGCCAGCCGGTTCCAGACCGCGTTGTTGGTCGTTGTGCTGAGCGCGGTGACCAGGCGGTTGCCGGGCGCCACCAGGTCGGGCTTGATGACGTTGTCGACCCAGCGGCCGCCGCTGGGGAAGGTGAAGCTGCCGCGGGTGGGGCCGCGCGAACTGAAGCCGGCCACGGTGTCGTCGCTGCGGTCGGCGTTGCCCCAGGAGTTCGACGCGCCGACGGTGATCACCGAGGGCTCCACGCCGGGCGACGAGATGGTGCCGTAGACCTTGCGGCCCAAGGCATCCTTGCCCGCGTTGCCGGCAGAGACGACCACCACCAGGCCTGAGGCCACCGCGCTGCGCGCCGCGCGGGCCAGCGGGTCGAGCAGCACCGAATCGGTCGACGCAGTGCCCATGCTCATGTTGATGACGCGGATACCGGTGGCGCTGGCGTGCTGGATGACCCAGTCGATGCCGGCAATGACCGAGGCCATGTCGCCGGTGCCGTTGGCGTCGAGCACCCGCACGTCGTACAGGTTGGCATTCGGGGCGACGCCGGCGGTGTCGGGCGTCTGGTAGCCGCCGGTACCGGCAGCGATCGCGGCCACCGCCGTGCCGTGGCCATACGGGTCGCCGAAGGCCGCGCTCGGTGTGCTGGGGTTGGACTTGGTGCCGTCGATGATGGCCCGCGTCTGCGCCGACAGGTCGCTGCCGAGCTTCCAGCCGGCGTCGGTGGCCTTGGGGTTCAAGGCCACGATGTCGATCACGCCGCGCACCCGCGAGGACCTGCCGTCGGGCGTGCTCATGCTGCGGTGGTACCAGTCGATGCCCGAGTCGAGCACCGCGATGCCGATGCCCGTGCCGTCGCGGGCTGTGGTGCCCACCGGCAGCGCCGACAAGGCACTGCCGGCGCCCACGGATTCCTGCAGCAGGCTGCCCTGGCGCGTGGCCGTCCGGTTGGGGGCGATGGCCAACACGTCGCTGCGCGCGGCGAGGGTGTTCAGGTCGCCCACGGCCAGCGTGGCCGACAGCGCGCGCACCGAGATGTAGTTGTAGAGCACGTTGCCGTGCAACCCGATGATGGCGGCGCGCAGGCTGGTCAACGCAGCGTCGTTGCCGCCGGCCACCACGAGCACCTGCACATAGGTCTTGTTGTTGATGACCTTGGCCCAGCCCACGGCGGGCTGGGTGCCGGCTGCGGCATTGGCGAAGGTGCGCAGATCGGCCGCGATCTTGGTGCTGGTGACGGCTTGCGCAGCAGCGGTGCCGGCACCGACCGCAAGGCTGATGCCGACCAGCGCTGCCAGCAGGCCGCGCCGGGACACCGCGGCGATCGAGGACCAGACAGGGCTGGCGGCGCCCGAGGGGGCGAAAAGGTTGGGCTTCATGATGGTTCCTGGGTGAAGAGGAAGAGAACGGAAGAGAGCGATGCGATGCTGGCCACAGCGCGTCGGCGGGCCGCTGCGGTTGGCCTGAACAGCCACCCCCGCGCGATGCATGTGCTTCGGCAGCTGAACGAGTCACCCCTGCCGAAGCGATGACAAATTGTCAGCGACCCCGGCCCCCCGTGCACACCGCCGACGGGCGGCCTTGTGAAGCAATGCGCAGAGGAGCTGGGGCCTGCTGAAGCGCGCGTTGCCGCTGACGATCTCGTCACCGCCGGCGCCAGCGCCAGCGGCGTCGGGTGGCTCACTCGCCGAGGATGAAGCCTTCACTGAGGATGAAGCCCTCGCTCAGGATGAAGCCTTCACTGAGGATGAAACCCTCGGACAGGATGAAGCCGCTGCCCAGCGTCAGGCCTTCGCTGAGGATGAAGCCCTCGCTCAGGATGAAGCCCTCACTGAGGATGAAGCCGGCCCCGGTCAGTCGTTGCTGCGCCAGCGTCAGGCCTTCGGACAGGATGAACCCCCCGCTGAGGACGAAGCCATTGCTCATCAGCTGGCCCGCCCCGGCGCGCGCTGCGTCGGCGACCCGGGTCGTCGGGCTGAACAAGCCGCTGGCCAGCGGGGCCGAATTGGCGCCCAGCACGGCGTCCATCAGCACCACCTGCGGCGTCAGCAGCGCGGTGTTGGCCGAGTTGCCTTCCAGCACTTTCTGCACCACGGTGTTGGCGGCCACGCCGCTTGCCGCGGGCACGTACTGCACGGTGTTGCGCAGCACCGTCTGGCGCACCCAGGTCAGGGACGGGTCGTAGATCGGCTGGAAGGCGGTGAACAGCGCCTCGCCGCTGACCACATGGCCGCCCCCTGCGAAGGCGATGCGGCTCCAGTTAAAGGTCTGGCCGTTGGCCGTCGTGAACGACAGGGGCAGCGACTGCCCGCTGGCCAGCAGGTTGTCACCCGGTTTGAGCGTGCCGGCGGCCAGCGCGCTGGCGATGTCGGTACGCAGCGCCCGCGCCAGGCGCACCGCGCCTTCGACGTTCAACTGCCCCGCACCCTGCTGCAACAGGTTGGCGCCGACTATGGGCTGCGCGGTGTACTGCAGGATGGCCTTGACCAGCGGCGGTGTCAGCCCCGGGTTGGCCTGCAGCAGCAGCGCTGCCGCGCCGGCCACCGCCGGTGCGGCCACCGAGGTGCCACTGAGCTCCATCAGTTCCTGCGTCTTGGCCTGCAGGGCACCCTGGGTCTTGGCGTTCTGCATCAGGGCCGGATAGTTGGTGGCCAGCAGGTTGCCGGTGGGCGCGGCTTGTGACTTGGCCGCACCGGCGGCGCCGAGAACACGGTTGCCCGGCGCCACCAAGTCGGGCTTGATGAGGTTGTCGATGAAACGCTCGCCGCTGGGCAACGTCACCGCGCTGCGCGTCGGGCCCCGCGAGCTGAAGTCGGTGACGACATCGTCGCCACGCTGCGCCGTCGCCTTGCTGTTGGCCGCGCCGACCGTGATCACCGAGGGCTCGATGCCGGGCGAACCGATCGTGCCGTAGACCTCGGCGCCGGCGCTGTTCTTGCCGAAGTTGCCGGCCGCGGCGACCACCACCACGCCCGAGGCCACGGCGCTGCGCACGGCGCGGGCAATCGGGTCGACCAGGAAGGAATCGGTGGCGTTGGCCGCCAGGCTGATGTTCATCACGCGGATGTTCTTGCTGCGCGAACGCTTGACCACCCAGTCGATGCCGGCCAGCAGGTTGGCCACGTTGCCGACGCCCTTGGCGTCGAGCACGCGCACGTCGTAGAGCGTGGCCGCAGGCCCAATGCCGCTGGTGTCCAGCGCCTGGTAGGCACCCGCGCCGGCGGCGATCGATGCCACATGCGTGCCGTGGCCGTACTCGTCGGGCCACGATTGGTTCGGGACGGTGTCCTTCAACGTGGGTGCCCAAACGAAGGCCGCCGTGGTGGCGCTGAAGTCCTTGCCCGAGGTCCAGCCGTTCATCCCCATCGTGCCTTCGTAGTAGACGAAGTCGACCACGTTCGCCACCCGCGGCTGGCCCGCTTGCAGGCCCGTCGCGTTCCGCAGGCTGCGGTGCGAGAAGTCGATGCCCGAATCCAGCACCGCGATGCCGACACCGGTGCCGTCGACAGCGCCGACACCTGCGGTTTGCGTCGCGACCGACGCGGTGGTGGCGTCTTGCAGGAAGCTGGCCGTCTTGGTGGTCTGGCGGTTGGGCATGATCAGCTGCACGTCGCTGCGCGCAGCCAGCGTGGCCACGTACGAGACCGGCACCATCGCCGACATCGCACGCACCGTGTCGTAGACGTAATAGACCGAGCCGCTGTTGGCCATCACCGCCTTCTTCAGGTCGGCCAGGCTGGCATCGGCGCTGGCGGCCACGATCACCACCTTCACATAGCTGGCAGACCCGAAGGTCTTGGCCCAGCCCAGGTTGGCCGGCATCGTGGTCAGCGACAGCACCTTGGCCAAGTCGGCGGAGATCTTGGGGTTCGTGGTCTGGGCGTGCAACTTGGGCGCGCAGACGGCCAGCGCGGTGGCGGCGAGCAGCGTGCTGGCGGCCTTGATCCAGGCGCGGCGAGTGCCCAGCGCGCTGCGCTCGATCAAGACGGTGAAATGGGTGGCGTGATGCATCGAATTTTCCTGGGTGGCGAGGGACGCGGCCGCTGCAGGGCCACGCGCATCGGTTAGGGCTTTCAGGCGCTGCGGCTGGCTGAAAAGGCACCACCGCAAGCTCATCGATCCGCAGCTGACTGGAGGCCACCCCTGCGGATCGGAATGTCATTATTTTGCGAGAAACGGGCCGTCTTGTAACGCCTGCTCACGTGCGGATGCGTGCGGTCCTGCGCAACTGTCACCGCCAAATTGCGATCGCGCAGCGGGGTCGAGGGCGGCCGCATCCGCTGGCCGTTGCCTGTTACCCAGGTCGCCGGTGTTCCGCTAACCCGCGGTCAGCGTGCCGGCGCGGGTGCGGTCACGGGTGCAGTCACGGTCCCGGGTGCGGC
>JANMZP010000170.1:0-53638 GCA_031383435.1 Betaproteobacteria bacterium
TGAGTCTTCATCGTGCTCCCGGTCGGTGACGACCCTTGCGTCACCCCGGGCGATGCTAGTCCGGAAGGGGCCGGGCGGCCCAACTCTTGACTACTGTACCCGCAAGGATTTTTGCATGGCGTCCTCGTCCGGGCTCCGGAGGGACACCACCCGGGTGGTCGGGGGGATCTCGGGGTGGGAGGGATCTTCCCGGACGAAGACCACATCGGCCTCCCGGATCCGGTCGACCCGCCAGTTGACGGCCACGTCGGCACCCTTGCCGGCGATGATCTGCGCTGGCGAGATGTCCGGGCCGCCCGGTTTGATGGTCACGTCCAGGCCCTCGGCCTTGTAGTAGCCCTTGGCAGCGGCCACGTAATAGCCGGCGAACTGGGCTTGCGGCACCCACTTCATCTGCACGGTGAACTTGTCGGCAGCGTGGGCCACGCCCGCCAGCAACAGGGAGGCCGCTGTGGCGGCGATCAGCTTCTTCATCATCGTGAGCTCCTTGGGGGTTGAAGGGTTGGGGGTCATGAATGGCGCACTGAGGGGTGCCAGAACGCGAGCTTGCGTTCCAGCCTGACGAGCAAGGCGTAGGCCACCGAACCGCTGACGGCGGCCACCACGATGGCACCCCAGACCAGTGACAGGTTCATCTTGGCGGCCTCGGTGCTGATGCGAAAACCCAGGCCGACGGTGGGCGAGCCGAAGAACTCGGCGACGATGGCACCGATCATCGCCAGCGTGGCATTCACCTTCAGCGCGCTGGCGATGTAGGGCACCGCGCAGGGCAGGCGCAGGTCGCGCAAGGTCTGGCTGTAGCTGGCCGCGTAGCTGTGCATCAGCTCGCGTTCGATGCGGCCGGCGGCCTGCAGGCCGGCCAGCGTGGCCACCAGCGTGGGGAAGAAAGTCATCAGCACGACGACGGCGGCTTTGGATGGCCACTCGAAGCCGAACCACATCACCATGATGGGTGCGACGGCGACCAGCGGAATGGTGCTGGTCAGCGAGGCCACCGGCAGCAAACCGCGCTGCAGGAAGGGCAGCCTGTCGATGGCGACACCGACCGCGAAGCCCAGCCCCGAGCCGACGACCCAGCCGACGAGCACGGCCTTCAGCACCGTCTGCACGAAGTCGCGGCTCAGCGTGGCCGCGTGTTCCGCCATCGCAGCAACGATGGCCGACGGTGCCGGCAGCAGCACGCGCGGCACCTCGAACACCGCCACGCCGGCTTCCCAGAAGAACAGCAGCCACAAGCCAAAGAGTGCGGCCGTGAGTGTCCCCATGTAGGGCCCCGCCCAGCGCGGGCCCTGGATGGCGGCGCAACGCTGCACGCTGAAGACGGCCAGCGCCAAAGCGGCGGCGAAGAGCAGCGCGATGGTCGGCGTTGACAAGCTGCTCATGCCCGCTGCCGCTTGCGCATCACCAGCTTTTCAACGCCGGTCACCGCCGCCGTCAGCGTCAAGCCCAGCAGCGCCGACAGCAGCAGTGCCGACCAGATGCCCACCGTGTTGCCGTAGTAAGACCCCGTTAACAACCGCGCACCCAGGCCGGCCTGCGCACCGGTGGGCAGTTCGGCGACCATCGCGCCGACCAGGCCGGCGGCAATCGCGATGCGCAGCGACGGGAACAAAAAGGGCAGCGCAGCCGGCAGGCGCAGCAGCCAGAAGGCCTGCCACTTCGAAGCCGCGTAGGTGTGCAGCAATTCGGTTTCGATGCGCTGCGGCGAGCGCAGGCCCTGCACCATGGCCACGGTGACCGGGAAGAAGCACAAGTACATCGCGATGGCGGCCTTGGGTGCGATGCCCGACAAGCCCAGGCTGCCCAGGATGACCAGCACGATGGGCGCGATGGCCAGCACCGGCACCGTTTGCGAGGCCACGATCCACGGCAGCAGCGCGCGGTCCAGCGTGCGGCTGTGCACGATGGCGGCGGCCAGCAGCACGCCCAACAGGCTGCCCAGCGCGAAGCCCACCAGCGTGGACTGCGCCGTCACGGCGGTGTGGAAGAGCAGGTTGCGCGGGGAATCGAGCGGCCAATCGACCAGGCTGCTGTAGAGGTCGATGGCCACCTGGTGCGGCGCGGGCAGCACGGGCCGCTCCATCGCCATCGTCGCGCTGAGCAAGTCGGCGGTGGTCCAGCCCGGCTGGTTGGCCAGCACGCGTTCGATCACGCCGCTGGCGTTCAGGCCAACCGCACCGGCGTACCAGAGCAGCAGCACGCAGCCCAGCACCAGCAGCACCGGGCCGGTGGTGCTGGCGTTGGCGTTGGCAGCGCACGTCTCACGCATCGTGGCCCTGACCCAGCGCCAGCCGCACGTCATGCGCCACCGCGATGAACTCGGGTGTGTCGCGCAGGCCCAGGTGGCGCGTCTCGGGCAGCGGTGACCGGATGTCGGCCACGATGCGCCCCGGCCGCGGCGACATCACCACGATGCGCGTGGCCAGATAAACCGCCTCGGCGATGGAGTGCGTGACGAAGACCACGGTGCGCTGCTTCTCCGCCCGGTTCTCACGTTGCCAGAGTTGCTGCAATTGCTCGTTCAAACGATCTCGCGTGATCTCGTCCAGCGCGCCGAAAGGCTCGTCCATCATCAGGATGCGCGGCTCGAAACCGAGTGCGCGGGCGATGGACACGCGCTGCTGCATGCCGCCCGACAACTGCCAGGGGTATTTCCGTTCGAAGCCCTGCAGGCCGACGCGCGCCAGTTGTTCCATCGCCACCGCGCGGCAATCTTCAGCGCTGCGGCCCTGGATCTGCAGCGGCAGCATCACATTGGCCAGCACATCGCGCCACGGGAACAGCGCCGGCGACTGGAAGACGTAGCCGTAAGCGCGCGCCAGCCGGGCTTCGTGGGGCGTCAGGCCATTCACCTGCACGCTGCCCGCGCTGATCGGTTCCAGGTCGGCGATCACGCGCAGCAGCGTGGTCTTGCCGCAGCCCGAGGGGCCGATCAGCGCGACGAATTCGCCGGGCCCGATCGCCAGGTCGATTTCGTGCAGCGCCTGCACAGCGCCGTCGGCCGACGGGTAGACCACGCTGGCGTGGTGAACACAGACAGCCAGATCGGCTTCGGTCATGAGGGTGCGCGCGCGGTTTGCAAAGCGATTGCGGGGTGGGAGAACAGGCCCAATCATTCTGAATCATCGAAGCCAGTTCCATGCCAGTCGCTAGCATGCAGCTGGCATACCCCGTCCCGATCCTGTTCCCACCGTCCGATTCCGTGCATCCCAAGGAGCGCGCACTATGGCTGAACGACCGACGCAAGGCCCCGACATCCGTGCCGGGCGGCGCACCCCGGCGCAGTTCGCGCAGGCCTTTGCCGACGCCGCGCCGCGTTTGTCGCGCTCGCAGGCGCTGGCCGAAGCCGAGCGTTGCCTGTACTGCTTTGATGCGCCCTGCATCACGGCCTGCCCCACCGGCATCGACGTGCCCAGCTTCATCCAGCGCATCAGCGACGACAACCTGCGCGGTGCGGCGCGCGCCATCCTGGAAGCCAACCCGCTGGGCGGCACCTGCGCCCGCGCCTGCCCGACCGAGGTGCTGTGCGAACAGGCCTGCGTGCGCACCACGCAACAAGGCAAGCCGGTGGAAATCGGCCGCCTGCAACGCTATGCGGTGGATGCGGTGATGGACCGCCCGGTGACCGCGCTGTTCACGCGCGCCGCACCCACCGGCCAGCGCATCGCGGTGGTCGGCGCGGGCCCGGCCGGGCTGGCCTGTGCCTTCATGCTGGCGCGACGCGGGCATGAGGTGGTCATCCATGACGCGCGCCCCGCCGCCGGTGGTCTGAACGAATACGGCCTGGCCGCCTACAAGATGGCGGGTGGTTTTGCGCAGGCCGAACTGAACTGGCTGCTGCAGATCGGCGGCATCACGCTGCTGCTCGACTGGCAACTGCAAACGGCCGCGCAACTGCTGGCCCTGCGTGACGGTTTCGATGCGGTGTTCCTGGCCGTCGGCCTGAGCCGCACGCCGCACCTGGGGATCCCGGGAGAGGCGCTGCAAGGGGTGCGCGACGCGGTCGATTTCATCGCCGAATTGCGCCAGGCCAGCGACCCGTCCACCGTGGCCGTGGGCCAGCGCGTGGTGGTCATCGGCGGCGGCATGACGGCTATCGACGCCGCCGTGCAAAGCAAGCTGCTGGGGGCCGACAGCGTCCACATGGTCTACCGCCGAGGCCCGGAAACGATGGGCGCTTCGCTGGCGGAGCAGCACGGGGCGCAAACGCGGGGCGTGACCTTGCATCACCATTTGACGCCGGTGGAAATCATCGGCAAAGGGGCGCAGGTGACCGGCGTGCGTTTCGCGCGCAGCGAGGCGGCGGGTGACGGTGCAGGCGGGGGTGGGGGCGATGGGCGGGGCGGGGTCGCCAGTGAGCACACCTTCGCGGCCGACGTGGTGTTGCGCGCCATCGGCCAGAAAATGGACAGCACCGTGTTCAGCGCCGCCGGTCTGCAGCTGCAAGGCGGCCGCGTGGTGGCCGACGACGACGGCCGCACCGGCCTGCCCCGGCTGTATGCCGGCGGCGACTGCCGCGCCGGCGGCCGCGACCTGACCGTTGAAGCGGTGGAAGACGGCAAGCGCGCAGCGGCCGCCATCCACCTGGACATCACTGCCGAACTGAACGCCGGAGCCTGACCATGGCCGACTTGCGCAACACCTTCGCCGGCATCCACAGCCCCAATCCGTTCTGGCTGGCCAGCGCGCCGCCCACCGACAAGGCATACAACATCCACCGAGCTTTCGAAGCCGGCTGGGGCGGCGTGGTCTGGAAGACGCTGGGCGAAGACGGGCCGCCCATCGTCAACGTCAGCGGCCCGCGTTACGGCGCGCTGCTGACGCCCGACCGCAAGCTGCTCGGCTTCAACAACATCGAACTCATCACCGACCGGCCGCTGCAGGTGAACCTGGACGAGATCCGCGACGTGAAACGGCAATGGCCCGACCGCGCGGTGGTGGTCAGCCTGATGGTGCCCTGCACCGAAAGCGCGTGGAAGGCGATCTTGCCGAGGGTCGAAGACACCGGCTGCGACGGCGTGGAGCTGAACTTCGGCTGCCCGCACGGCATGAGCGAACGCGGTATGGGCGCGGCCGTGGGCCAGGTGCCCGAGTACATCGAAATGGTCACCGCCTGGTGCAAGCACTACAGCCGGCTGCCAGTGATCGTCAAGCTCACGCCCAACATCAGCGACATCCGCATGCCGGCCCGCGCCGCGAAAAAGGGCGGGGCCGATGCGGTGTCCTTGATCAACACCATCACCTCGATCATGGGCGTCGACCCGGCCACGCTGACCATGAGCCCGTCCACCGGCGGCATGGGTTCACACGGCGGCTACTGCGGCCCGGCGGTCAAGCCCATTGCGCTGAACATGGTGGCGCAGATCGGCCGCGACCCGGAAACGGCGGGCCTGCCGATATCGGGCATCGGCGGCGTGGGCCACTGGCGCGACGCGCTGGACTACATCGCTTTGGGTGCCGGCAACGTGCAGGTCTGCACCGCCGCGATGACCTACGGCTTCAAGATCGTGCAGGACATGGCCGACGGGCTGTCGGAGTACATGGACCAGATGGGTTTCGTCAAAACCAGCGACTTCCAGGGCCGTGCGCTGCCCACCGTCACCGAATGGCAGCACCTGAACCTGAATGCGACCAGCAAGGCGGTCATCGACCAGAGCAGTTGCATTCAGTGCGGGCGTTGCCACATCGCCTGCGAAGACACCTCGCACCAGGCCATCACCGCCAGCAAAAACGGCGTGCGCTTTTTCGAGGTGAAGGAAGACGAATGCGTGGGCTGCAACCTGTGCGTGCTGGTCTGCCCGGTGCCCGAATGCATCACGCTGCGCACGCTGGTGCCGGGCGAGATGGACCCGCGCACCGGCTTGGCGGTGTCGGGTGAGAAGCGGGATTGGACGGCGCACCCGAACAACCCGGTGCGCGTGGTGGCAGTGGGCTGAGGGCGCGGTGATGCTGCCCCCAACCTTCAGCCGCGCCTGGCGGCCATCCCTGGCGCTGGCCGTGTGCGGGGCCGCCGTGCTGCTGGCGCAGGCACAGACGCCGGCACAGACGCCGGTGCCGGTCCAGGCGAAGCCCAGCGCCTTCGCCCAGCGCGCCGCCAAAGAGCCTGGTGCGGTGGTCACTGCCAGCGGGCTGGTGTTCCGCGAACTGCGGGCCGGCGACGGTGCCCAGCCGCTGCCGACCGACCTGGTGCGCGTGCACTACCGCGGCACGCTGGCCGGCGGCAAAGAGTTCGACAGCAGCTACAAGCGCGGCCAGATCGCCGCCTTCACGCTGGACTCGGTCATCCCCTGCTGGACCGAAGGCGTGCAGCGCATGCGGGTGGGCGCCAAGGCCGTGCTGACCTGCCCGCCCGAGATCGCCTACGGTGCCAGCGGTTCGCCGCCGGCGGTGCCGGCCAACGCCACCTTGCGCTTTGAGGTGGAGTTGTTCGGGATCATGGGGCGGTGAGGTGGCGAAGTTGACCGTTCGCAACCTGCCCGACGATGTGCACCGCGCGCTGCGCCTGCTGGCAGCCCAGCACAGCCGCAGCATGGAAGCTGAAGTGCGCGAAATTCTGGCGTCGATCGTGAAGCCGGCGGGCAGGGTGAAGCTGGGCTCAGTGTTGGCCGACATTGGCCGTCAGGCCAGGCTCACCGAGAAAGAGTTGGCGGTCTTTGACTCAGTTCGCGACAAGCTGCCGCCTCCCAATTTCGAGTGACTTTGCAGCCCGGGCAGCGTTGCTCGCCTCGTTGCGCGCCACGACCGACGCTGGGATAGTCGAATGGATGGATGCACAGCGGCTGGAAACGCTGGGCTTGTCGGTCATCATCGTTGTCCGCGCTATCCGGCGCGTGAGCGCGCAGCCCCATGCCTCGCACAGGCCGCCGCTTGATGCCCAACAGGAGCACCCGTGTCCCGACTGACCGACCTGATCGCCAAGGCCAAGGCCAAAGACCCGCAACTGGGTGCCGATCTGGACCAGGAATTCAAGCAGCTTTCATCCCGCCTGCCTTTTGGCCTGAATTTCGAGCGCCACAGCCCGGAAGTGGTGGAATTGCCGCAACGGCCTTTCCGCAAAGGTGACAAGGTGCGCGTGCTGCCACCGCGTGGTTCAACGAAGAAGGGCGACCCGCGTTTGTGGCAGATCAAGGCCATACGCATGGGCGCTGACGGCAAGTTGGTGGACCTTGAGCTGCTGAATGTGCAGGCGCCGGAAGCGAAGACGGTGCCGTTGGACGACTTGGTGGTGGTGGCTGAATTCCGAGACACCATTTACCCGGGGCTCATCAGCACCGGTCGCGTGCAGCGGGGTGGCGACAAGCCGCACCACACGGTCATCAATGGCGAGAACTTCCACGTATTGAAGGCGTTGACTTACACGCACAGGGGCAGGGTGGACGCCATCTACATAGACCCGCCGTACAACTCGGGCGCGCGGGACTGGAAATACAACAACGACTACGTTGAGGGCGACGATCTTTATCGACACAGCAAGTGGCTGGCGATGATCGAGCGGCGGATGTTGGTGGCGAAGGAGCTGCTAAATCCGGCTGATTCGGTGTTGATCGTAACCATCGATGAAAAAGAATACTTGAGACTGGGCTTGCTTTTGGAGCAGGTGTTCGAAGGCGCAAAGATACAAATGATTTCGTCAGTCATTAGCCCAAGCGGGGCAGCGCGAAATCTTGAATTCACTCGGGTCAATGAATTCATTTACTTTGTCATGATCGGAAAGGCTGCGCCAGTAAAGACGCCTGATGACATGCTTTTTACAGACACCAGAACCGAAAAGGAAAATCGATCGCCCATATGGAATCAACTCCGTCGCCTTGGAGCCGGCCCAGCGCGCACCGACTCACCGAGCAAGTTTTATCCAGTACTTATCAACCCAGAAACCGGCGCGGTAGTAGGCTCTGGCCCAGCTATCTCAGCTAGTCAGACACGGTTTGACTATGCCCCACCGGTCGGATTGGTAGCCGCGTGGCCCACCATGACCAATGGTCAAGACGGGCGCTGGGAACTGAAGCGGGCATCTTTTGATGCTCGACGCGCCGATGGTCATATACGCACAAGTGAAAAGGGTAAATCCGGAGAGTGGAGTGTTCAGTACCTTCGAAACGCACAAATTGAGCGGCTGGCTTCCGGCGAGCTCTGCATTACAGGGCGATCAGCGCAGGGTTGGTTGGAAATTGACTACGCGGTAGATCGTCAACGAGCACTTTATGCAAAGACGGTCTGGAACAAGGGCTCGCATGATTCGAGGACTTATGGTTCGTGGATATTGAGAGCCCTAATTCCAGGGCGGAAATTTCCATTTCCGAAAGCGCTGTACGCGGTAGAAGACGCATTGCGCTTCTTTGTTGCAGGCAAGAAAGACGCAATCGTTTTGGACTTCTTCAGTGGTTCAGGCACCGCTGCTCATGCTGTGATGCGACTGAACCACCAAGACGGGGGACGGCGCCAATGCATTTCGGTAACGAATAACGAGGTTGGTGCTGACGAACAAGAGTCCTTGCGCCAGCAACTACTGCGCGCTGGCGATGCCGATTGGGAGCAATGGGGCATCTGCGACTACATCACCAAGCCCCGCGTGATGGCTGCCATCACTGGCAAGACGCCAAACGGCGAGCCGATAAAGGGCGACTACAAGTTCACCGATGAATTCCCCATGGCTGACGGCTTCGAGGAAAGCGCCGAGTTCTTCACTTTGACCTACGAGACGCCCATCTCCATCAGCCACAACCGAGCCTTCGAACGCATCGCACCTCTACTCTGGATGCGCGCAGGCAGCCGAGGCCGGCGCATCACCAAGCTGCCCGCCGAAGGCTGGGCGGTGGTGGACGCGTACGGCCTGCTGGTGGAAACCGATGCCGCCACGCCGTTCATCGAAGCCGTGCAACAAACCGAGAGCCTGCGCATCGCCTACATCGTCACCGACGACGACCGCCGTTTCCAGGCTCTTGCGCGGCGGCTGCCGGGTGGCGTGGAACCGGTTCGCTTGTACGAGTCCTACCTGACCAACTTCAGCTTTACGAACGGGGAATGAGCGATGAAGTTCACGCTGAAGCAGCCTTACCAGACCGATGCGGTGCGCGAAGCCCTGGTTAATTTGAAGAAGGCGAGAAATGAATGGCGCGGCGATAACACCAAGACCGCGTTTTCGCTGACCGCCGTTACGGGCGCAGGCAAAACCGTGATGGCAGCCGCCGCCTTCGAAGCGCTGTTCCATGGCGACGACGAATACAACTTCGACGCCGACCCCGGCGCGGTGGTGATCTGGTTCAGCGACGACCCGTCGCTGAATGAGCAAACACGTTTTCGCCTGATGGAAGCCAGCGACCGCATTCAGCACACCGACATGGTGGTGGTGGAAAACACGTTCAATCGCGCCAAGTTCCAGGCCGGAAAGATCTACTTTTTGAACACGCAAAAGCTGGGTAAAAACAGCCTGCTGGTGCGCGGCCATGACCCGGAGGAATTGGAAGAAAAGGCGGGTGGTCTGTTGCCGGAAACGCGCCCTGACCTGCGTTCGCACACGCTGTGGGACACCATACGCAACACCATCGATGACCCCAGCCTGACGCTGTACCTGGTGCTGGACGAAGCGCACCGCGGCATGGGCAAGCCCAGTGCCGCCAGCCAAAGCGCGAAAAGCACCATCGTGCAACGGCTCATCAACGGCGCGCACGGCGTGCCTGGCATCCCGGTGGTGTGGGGGATTTCGGCCACCGTCGAGCGCTTCAAGGAAGCGATGAAGGGCGCGCTGAAGCGCGTTACGCTGCCCGACGTGGTGGTTGATGCGGCCCAGGTGCAAGAGTCCGGCTTGATCAAAGACACCATCCTGCTGGACATGCCCGATGAAGTCGGTGATTTCGACACCGTGTTGGTACGCCGCGCCGCCGACAAACTGAGGGCATCAACCGAAGCCTGGGCGCAGTACGCGCAACAACAGGAGGAAGCGCGAACGGTGCTGCCGCTGATGGTCTTGCAAGTGCCCAATACGCCCGACCCCGACGCAATCGGGCGTGCGCTGGACACCATCAGCAACCAATGGCCGGACATGCCCAGCGGCAGCGTGGCGCATGTGTTCGGTGATCACACCACGCAACAGTTCGGCAACCGGCATGTGCCCTACATCTCGCCCGAGCGCGTGCAGGAATCAAGCTGGGTGCGCGTGCTGCTGGCCAAAGACGCCATCAGCACCGGTTGGGACTGTCCGCGTGCTGAGGTGATGATTTCTTTCCGCGCCGCGACCGACCGCACCCACATCACCCAGCTACTGGGGCGCATGGTGCGTTCACCGCTTGCGCGACGCATTCCGGGCAACGACCGCCTGAACACGGTGGATTGCCTGTTGCCGAGGTTCAACAAGAAGACCGTGAACGAAGTGGTGGACGCCCTGATGAAGGGCGACGACAGCGCCGGGCCAACTCCTGGCCGCGTGTTGATCAATCCGGTGGAGATGAAGCCTCACCCTCAAGCTGTGCAAGCGGTATGGAACAAGTTCGAGTCGCTGCCATCACAGACGCGTCCGCAGCGCGGCGCTAAGCCAGCAAAGCGGCTCACCGCGCTGGCACATGAGCTGGCATCGGACGACATTCTTCCCGGGGCAGGCCGAAAGGCGCATGCGGCAATGCATGCCGTGCTGGATGGTTTGCAGATCAGCGAGAAAGACAAGATCGAGGCCAAGCGCAAGTCTGTGATGACGGTGGAGGGCAAGACGGTTGTGGCGCATCTGCTGGGCAAGACCAAAACCTTCGAAGAGTTTTGGGAAGACGCCGACATGGCTGTGATTGACGATGCCTACCGCCGCGCATCGCGCATCTTCAGCCCCGACATTTCACGCACCTACGTCGATGCCCTGGCTTACCAGGCGGCCAACCCGGAAGAGGCTGATGAATTCGAGGTTGCTCTGGTGGAGGCTCGCGTTGCAGTCGCCGCGTTGGGCTTGGTAACGGAAGTACAACCCGCCTTCGATGCTGCGGCTGACAAACAGGCCAAGGAATGGTTGGCGAAATACGGCGCGGCCATCAAGAGCCTGTCTGACGATCGGCAAGAGTCCTACCGCCAAGTTCGGGAAATGAGTGCCGAGCCGCAAGACATTGACTTGGTCAAGCCGGCGGGCCGGTTTGAGCCGACCATGGTCACAGCGAACAATGTTGAAACGGCCTTTGCGACTTACAAGAACCATCTGCTGTGCGATGAACAGGGCAACTACCCGGCAGAACTGAACAGTTGGGAAGTGAAGGTGGTCGAGGCCGAGATGAAGCGACCTGGCTTTGCGTTCTGGTACCGCAACCCGCAACAGCCTGGACAGTCATCGCTGGGAATTGCCTATCTGTCGGCTGATCAATACGGCATCGTTCGCCCTGACTTCATTTTCTTCGCGACCGAGGCGGATGGCAGCGTGGCCGCCGACATCGTTGACCCCCACGGTTTGCATCTGGCTGATGCGCTGCCCAAGCTGCAAGGGTTGGCCTTGTACGCCGAGACCCACGCCGGAGCCTATCGCCGCATCGAGTCGGTAGCGGCTGCGCTGGGCAAGCTGCGGGTGCTGGACCTGACGAAACCCGCAGTACGGCTGGCCATTGCGGCCGCAAAGGATGCGGCCGGCTTGTTCAGCAGCCCGTTGGCGCAGGACTACTGACCACGCTGGTCAGGTGTTCCTTCAGTCCGATGCGGGCTGCTTCAACACCGGTGTCAACTCCGCGAGCAAGGTCTCGGGCGCAATGTCTTGGTCGTTCGGCCAAGTCAGAGCGCCCATCACAACGCCGACGCGGTTGAAGTAGCCCACGTCTTTCAATTCCTGAAAGACTCCTTGGTCGAGATAGGGCGTCATGTTGAAGATGCCCTGTTGGCCTCCCTCGGTTTCAACGTAGAGGCGGAAGTCGGTAAGCGGTTTGACGATCTTGACATCCCAGTGCATGGCACCCCTCACAGTGTTCAGCGATGCTTGCCAGCCGCCAGCCGCCAGCCGCCAGCCGTCAGCCCGCAGGCCACAGCCGCGCAAAGTCAAAAGACAGTTGGCGGTGGTGCCGTATGGACAGCAGGTAAACCGTCGCTTGCGCGTCCACGCAGGCGTAAAGCAACAGGCAGTCGCCATGCAGGTATTCGCGCAAGGCATGGGCAGCACCTGGGGGCAGGGCGGCAAGCTGGGCCAAGGCCTCAGCCGATTGCGGTGGGTGGTCCAGGTAACGGCGGCCGATGCGCGGGAAGCGGCGCAGATTGCGCAGAACGACTTCGCGCAATTCGAAGAGCAGGTCATCGAAGGCGTGGGCCGCGTCGGCTTCGGTCAGCAAGGCCTCGATCGAGGCCAGACGTTCCAGGAAGCTGGCGGTCAGCTCGACCCGGTAGTCCGGCTCAGCCACGCTTTTTTGCGGGCTGCCGGGTGGGCGGTTTGGCCTTGCCCACGCCAGCCCGGCGTTGTTGCAGCTTGGCCAGCGCGCCGTCGGCTTCATACGTGCGCCCGGCGGCGATGTCTTCCAGGCCGCGCCGGGCGTCGTCGATCAGCAGCAAGTGGATGCGCTCGCGTTCCAGCCGGTGGTAGTAATCCAGCCGGTCGGCGTCGATCAGCGCGACATAGCTTTCGCCGTTTTTGGTGATGATCTTTTCGGCACCAGCCTTGACCTGATCGGCCAGTTCGGAAAGCGTGGCCCGGGCCTGGGTGAAGGGAATCACATCGCTGGCGGAAAAGCTCATTCAAGGCTCCAGGCTGCTGTTGCAGTTTTTGAGATGACAGAATTCTGCGCAGTCTACTGCGGCCGCGACTTTTTTGATGGGCCCGGCGGCCCGCCGCGCATCCACCAACTTGAAGGTGCCGCATGCGCGCAGGCGCTGCAGTCGCGCCACAATGGATCGGGTCCAGTCCAGGGAAACACCATGAACCGACCACTGCCCGCTCCACTCCGTTGCCCGCTCCGTTCCCCGCTCCGTTCCCCGCTCCGTGCCCTTGTGTTCGCCGCTGCCTGCGCCATCGCCGCGCCGCTGTGGGCCGCACCGGGCGACAAGCCCGTGACGCCAGTGCCGGCCGGCAAGGTGGCCGACGACAAGAGCCGCACGCGCAACGCGTCGATTCCCGCCAAGGGCTTGTTCGTCAAGGACCAGCTCAGCGAATCGACCAAGGCCAAGCTGACGCAGCTGATGCTCGATTCCATCGGCATGCGCATTGAAATGGCGCTGCTGGTGCCCACCGGCAACTGGAAGATCGACGGCGCCGGCAAGGGCGACAACGACCTGAACGCAGCCCGCCTGCAGTCGCTGCGCCGCTTCCTGACCGACCGCGGCGTCGACCCGAAGAAGATCTTCGTGGAAAGTCGCATCGACCCGAAGATCAAGACCCCGCGTCTGGACGTGCAACTGGTCGTCACCCAGGCCAACGACTGATCGGCTGCGGGCCGCGCGGGCCGCGCCGGCCGTGCTTCAGGGCGGCGGCTTGCGGCCGATCTGCGCGTACAAGTCTGCCACCGGCACCACGCGCCCGTGCAGCGGCACGATGCGCTGCGGTGCCAGGCCCAGCCGTTCCAGGTTCTGCACCAGGTTCAGGTGGTTGGCGTTCGGCTCGGCCGGCGGCAAGGCGTCGGGTGGGCCCGGTGTGTAGGCGTCGGCTTCAACCAGCAGGCGCTCACGCGGCAGCCACACCGCCAGCAGGCCGCGGGCGTGCACGCTGTCTTGCAGCTCATGGATTTCGATGGGACGCGCGGCGTCGTTCAGCACCAGCTTGCCGTCCACCGCCACGAAAGTGGCCTGCCTTCCCGCTGGCACCCCGGCCGGGGCTGCGCCGGCAGCGGGCCTGGCGAAGGCGGTTTCGAAGTAAGGCTTGGCCAGCGCGCTGGTGATGACGGTGGCACCTTCGGCCGCCGCCACGCGCAGACCGCCGGCATGGTCGAAATGGTGGTGGGTGTTGATCACGGTCAGCGCCCGCTTGCCGGCCACCAATTTGTTGGCTGCGTCCAGCACGGCACGGGCCCGCATCGCGTGCAGCGGCAACTCGACGACCACGATCTGCGTTGCCAGTTCGATGGCCACGCTGTGGTGCGTGCCGCCACCCAGCAACCACACGCCGTCGGCCAGCGGCTCGACGTTGACCCCTTCGGTGGCCGCGCGCACGTTGTCGGGGATGGTGATCTCCACCGCTTCATTGGCCGCCACGCTGGTGACGCTGAGGTCCAGCGCCGCGAAGCCGCCCTGTTCCTGCACGATGCGCGCGGGCATCAGCACGCTGGCGTACGGCCGGTAATCCAGGAACTGCGTGACCACCGGCATACCGCCCAGCACGGCATGCGACACGGTCGATTCGATGCGCGAAATCAGCCCCGTGTCTTCGAGCACCAAGGTGGCGTTGAACTGGCCGGGCAGGCCGAAGCTGAGGGTGTCCCAGCGGCGCAGGAAGTCGCGCCGCACACCGGCCTTCGCACCCATGCGCGCGGCGGCCTTCACGGCCCCTTGCGGTGTGCTCAGCCACAGCTCGTGCACGCGCGCCGGCAGGGCGACCGGGGCCGCCACGGTGGCGATGCCCCCCACGTCCCAGGCGAAGTTCTCGCGCGCCAGCACCACGCCGCGCGCATCGCCCTGGCCCTGGCCCATCAGCGGCACCGCGCCGCCACCCTGCGGTTCGCTGCGGCTGCGGATGAATTCCTCGCGGAAGGCGGCCGTCTCGAAGTTCAGTGAACGCGAAAGGGCCGTCAATTGCAGGCCCGGCCAGGCCATGCCCGGCGCGTAGGCCTGGCCCACGCTGGCAGCGCTGCCGCGTCCGGTCACGGTCAAGGTTTTCAGCGCGGCGCTGCCCATGGCTGTTTCGGCTTGGGCAATCAGCGCGGCCGTCTGCGCCTCGGGCGTCAGAGTGGTGCAACCGGCACCGGCCAGCAGGGCAGCGAGCAGGGCAACGAGCAGGGTGGCAGCACGGGCAGCCTGGGTGGGTGCGCGAAAACTCGGCGTCATGCTGTTCCCTTTTCCTCTTGAGGACTCAAAACCCGCGTGGATGCTGGCGTTCCAGACTCTGGGCCGCCGCTGGCTGAGCGTACCGCACCCATCTTTGCTGTACAAAGCCAACACGGATTGCCCATTCCCCAGGAGTTTTCAGCCATGTCCACCTTGCTCATCCGCGGCGGCACCGTCGTCAACGCCGACCGCGAATCTCGCGCCGACGTGCTGGTGGTTGACGGCCGCATCGCCCGCGTCGGCCCCGCACTGGAAGCACCCACCGGTGCCCAGGTGCTTGACGCCGGCGGCCTTTACGTGATGCCCGGCGGCATCGACCCGCACACCCACATGCAGCTGCCCTTCATGGGCACGGTGGCGGCCGACGATTTCTTCGACGGCATGGCGGCCGGCTTCACCGGCGGCACCACCAGCATCATCGACTTCGTCATTCCCGACCCGCAGCAGCCGCTGCTGGACGCCTACCGCATGTGGCGGGGCTGGGCTGAAAAAGCCGCCGGCGACCACGGCTTCCACGTCGCCGTCACCTGGTGGGGCGACAGCGTGCACCAGGACATGGGCACCCTCGTTCGAGAGGAAGGCGTGAACAGCTTCAAGCACTTCATGGCCTACAAGAACGCCATCATGTGCGACGACGAAACGCTGGTGAACAGCTTCAAGCGTTCGCTGGAACTGGGCGCCATGCCGACGGTGCACGCCGAGAACGGCGAGCTGGTCTTCCTGCTGCAACAGGAGGTCGCCAAGATGGGCATCACCGGCCCGGAAGGCCACCCGTTGAGCCGCCCGCCGATGGTCGAAGGCGAGGCCGCCAACCGCGCCATCGCGATTGCCGACGTGCTGGGCGTGCCGATCTACATCGTGCACGTCTCGTGCATCGAATCGGCCGAGGCCATCGCCCGCGCGCGAGCCCGGGGCCAACGCGTCTACGGCGAGGTGCTGGCCGGCCACCTGGTGCTGGACGACAGCGTCTACCGCCACCCCGACTTCGCCACGGCTGCGGCCTACGTGATGAGCCCGCCGTTCCGGCCGAAAGGGCACTCGGAGATGCTGTGGCGCGGCCTGCAGTCGGGCCAGTTGCACACCACGGCCACCGACCACTGCGTGTTCTGCGCCGACCAGAAAGCCGCCGGCCGCGACAACTTCGCGAAGATCCCGAACGGCTGCGGCGGTGTCGAAGACCGCCTGCGCGTGATTTGGAGCGCCGGGGTCAACAGCGGCCGTCTGACGCCCAGCGAATTCGTCGCCATCACCTCCGCCAATTGCGCCAAGATCTTCAACATCTATCCGCAGAAGGGCTGCATCGCCGAGGGAGCCGACGCCGACATCGTGCTGTGGGACCCGGCCGCGACGAAGACGATTTCGGTGCAGTCGCAGTTCTCCAAAGGCGACTTCAACATCTTCGAAGGCCGCAGCGTGCAGGGCAACGCCAGCCACACCCTGAGCCAGGGCCAACTGGTCTGGGCCGACGGCGATTTGCGCGCCGTGCGCGGCGCCGGCCGCTACATCAAGCGGCCGCCTTTCGGGCCAAACTTCCAGGCCAACGCCAAACGCACACAAGACCTGGCGCCCAGCGCCGTGGTCCGCTGAGGGAGCCCCACCATGGATATGAAGACCACCCCGAAACGGGAGGACCTGCGCATCGACGGCAGCCGCCTGTGGGCTGCGTTGATGGAACTGGCGCAGATCGGTGCCACGCCCAAAGGCGGCGTCTGCCGCCTGACGCTGACCGACCTGGACAAACAGGGTCGCGACCTGGTCACCGGCTGGGCGCGCGAGGCCGGCATGACGGTCACCATCGACCAGATCGGCAACGGCTTCATGCGCCGCGCCGGCCGCAACAACAGCTTGCCGCCGGTGATGACGGGCAGCCACATCGACACCCAACCCACCGGCGGCAAATTCGACGGCAATTACGGCGTGCTGGCCGGCCTGGAAGTGGTGCGCACGCTGAACGACCACGGCGTCGTCACCGAGGCGCCCATCGAAGTGGCCTTCTGGACCAACGAAGAAGGTTCGCGTTTCGTGCCCGTGATGATGGGATCGGGCGTCTTCGCGAATGCCTTCACCCTCGCGCACGCCTACGCCGCCACCGACACCGAAGGCAAGACCGTGCAAGGCGAACTGGAACGCATTGGCTACATCGGCGACGAGGTGCCGGGCGCCCACCCGATCGGCAGCTATTTCGAAACCCACATCGAACAAGGCCCGGTGTTGGAAGACCACGACGTGACCATCGGCGTGGTGACCGGCGTGCTGGGCATCCGCTGGTACGACTGCGTGGTGACCGGCATGGAAGCCCACGCCGGCCCGACGCCGATGGCCCTGCGCAAGGACGCGCTGCAGGTGGCCGCCGCGTTGATGCAGGAGGTGGTGGCCTGCGCCCACCGTCACGGCCCGCACGGGCGCGGCACCGTGGGCATGGTGCAGGTGCACCCGAACAGCCGCAACGTGATTCCGGGCCGCGTGAAGTTCAGCATCGACCTGCGCAACGCCAGCGACGCGCTGTGCGAAGCGATGGACGCCGACATCCGTGCGGTGGCCGCCAGGCTCAGTGCCGACAGCGGTTTGCCCATCGCCATCACGCCCGTGTCGGCCTACCCCGCGCAGCCTTTCCACGCCGAATGCGTGGACGCCGTGGCACGCGCAGCCGACAAGCTGGGCTACTCGAACATGCCGGTGGTTTCAGGCGCCGGCCACGACGCCGTCTACATGGCCCGGCTGGCCCCGGCCGGCATGATCTTCATCCCGTGCAAGGACGGCATCAGCCACAACGAGATCGAAGACGCCAAGGCCGAGCACATCACCGCCGGCTGCAACGTGCTGCTGCACGCCATGCTGGAACGGGCCGGCGTGGTGTGAATCAAGCCGGCGCGTCAGGGCCGGTCAACAGGTGATGGGCAGGCGCGCGTTCAACCCGACCAGCGAGGTGCAGAAGGCCTCGTCGCCCAGGTACTTGCGTTCGTAGCAGCGCACGTCGTAATGCACCCAGGTCGGTGCGTCCTTGGCCGACTCCAGCGCTTTCTGGTTCTTGATGCGCCATTCAAGCTGGGCGTTGGACGTTTCCATGATCCGGTTGCGCAGCGCCTCGCAATTCGCCATGTCGTCTTTCTTGTCCTCTTTCAGCAGGGCCACCACGTCCAGGTCGATGGCCTTGCCATGGTGGTTGGTCGTGGTTCGCTTCTCCACATGCTGGGTGTTCTCGACGGAACAGCGGTAGCCTGATGTGATTGACAGCTTGCGGTTCGACTCGTAGAAATAGATCGCCCGCACGGCCCACAACAGCAGGCGGTGGATACCCGGGTATTCGTAGAGGTAGTTCATCTCCGTTTCCGGCGTGCCTGGTTTGTACAAGCCCTTGAAGAAGCCCTGGCCAAAACCCTTGCAGACGCCACACGGGCAGCGCAGGCGCTTGAAGTCGATCGGGTTCTGTTCGGCAAAGCTGTCGATGGCGACGAAAGTGGACCGGTCCACCACGCCAGTGGGCACGGCCATCTTCATGAAGTCGCGCTGGAACGTGGTGACCTGCAGCATGGTGCCGCCACCGAAATCACCATCGGGCAGCGTGCCGCGAAAGCCCGCCAGGCGGGTCTGTAGTTCGGCCGCGTCGGGGCCCTTGCAGCCCACGCGCAGTTCGCGTGAGCCGTAGGCCGATAGGCTGTCGGCGACGGCGGTGGTGGCGGCGACGACGGCGACGGTGGTAGCGGCCGGCATGCCCCGTGACACCACCGCAGCGGCCTCGGGTTGGGCCATCGGAACCGGTGAGCGGATCGCTGCCATGGGCATGGTCAGGTCGGTCTTGGCCGTCTTGCCGGTCTTCCCCGTTGTTTCGGTTTTTCCGGTTTTTCCGGTCTTGCCCGTTTTGGCAGTTGCGCTGGTCTTGCCGGTCTTGGGCGTGCTCGCTGTGCGTGTGGCCATTTTCTGTCTCCGTTGATGGACTTCGACTGTTCAGCGCCGCAGCGCGCCTTACTTGACCGCTGCGCTGGCGGCCGCTGCCGCCGCCGGGCTCTTGTCGCCGCTGGCGGCCAGCTTTTCACTGAACCCGTCGGCCAGTTTCTGCGCCGCCAGCCCGGTGGCGAAAAACTTGCCCAGGCCGACGTCGGCCGACTTGGTGCTGGTGTTGACCGAGAACTGCCCCAGCACCGACAGGGCGTCCTGGCTCTGGCCCTTTTTGCCCTCGGGATTGCCCACGGTTGAGCGCACCGGGACGACGGTGCCGTCGGCCATGCGCACGGTGGCCGGCACGATGGCGAAGTTCTTGTCCTGGTAGCCCAGCGTGAAGGTGGCACCCTGGTCGGTGGCCGAGCCGCCGATGGAGATGCCCAGCGTCTGGGTCTGCCCGAAAACCAGCATGGTGTTGCCTTGCGTCGAGCAGGCGGATGTGAAGGCCGCCGCGCTCAGCGCGGCGCAAATACGAATGGCATGGCGCATCAATCGTCTCCTGAGGTTGGCGTTCGAACGGGGGTGCTTGCTGCGCAAGGGGCGGTGTTGCGAAGGGCTTGCACAGCGGGGCTGTTGGCCTGCTGTTCAGTGGCCGGCATGACCACGACATGGCAGCCGGCCGGCAGCAGCGCCAGGCTGGTTTGCGTGTAGCCCAGGCTGTGGCCCCAGGGGCCGGACTGCAGGCCCAGCGAGGTGCCGCGAAAGACCATGGGCGTGTGGCCCGGCGTGGCTTGCAGGTTCACGAAACCGAAGCTGCGGTGCACCGCCACACTGCCGTCGCCGGCGTAGATGTTGACCGTGCTGCAGGCCGGCAGGCCCAGCACACCGAGGCCGCAGAAAACGGCCTGGAACCACGGGCTGCGGGGGCGGGCGGGCCTGGTCATGTGAGGGGGTGCGGTTGCCGTGAGGGGCAAGGACAAATGTCACCCGGGCCCTCGGTGCCGTCAATCGAGGCCAGCCCGCTCCAGCTGCTCAACCGGCCCGAGCCGCGCGCTACAGCGCCTTGGTCGCGATCCTGAAATCGGGGTCTTCCGGGAAGGCTGCGATCTTGAAACCCAGGCCCGTCATCAGGCGCAGCATCGGCGTGTTGTTGGTCAGGATCAGGCCCATCACCTCGGCCAGACCCTGGCTGCGCGCGGCTTCCATGATCGACAGCATCAGCCGCGAACCCAGGCCCTGGCCGACGAAGTCATCGGCCACCAGCAGCGCGAATTCGCAGCTCGTGCCGTCGGGGTTGGTCACCACGCGGCTGACACCCACGATGCGTTCGCTTTCGATGACCGCACCGGCAGCGTCCTGCACGCGCTGTTTGACCACGGCCACCAAAGCCATCTCGCGGTCGTAGTCGATCAGCGTGAAGCGCGCCAGCATGCGCATCGGCAGTTCGGGCAGCGTGCTGGCGAAACGGAAGTAGCGGCTTTCGGGCGACAGGCCGCGCACCAGGCCTTGCAGCATGTCGGCGTCGTCGGGGTGGATGGGGCGGATGGTGTAAAGCCCGCCACCCTTCAGCGGCCACTCGCGTTCCTGGCCAGCGGGGTAGGGCAGGATGGCCAGGTGGCCGAAGCTGCCGGATCTGCTTGAGCCGCTCATCGCCTGGGTGGCGCTGTCGACCACGATGCGCGCGTCCACCGCCACCGCGCCCTGTTCGTCCACGATGATGGGGTTGATGTCCATCTCGCGCAGTTGCGGCAGCGCGCAGACCATCTCACTCACCCGCAACAGCACGCGTTCCAGCGCGGCCAGGTCGGCGGCCGGCGCGCCGTGCCACTCGCCCAGCATTTCCGACACGCGGGCGCGTTCGATCAAGCGGCCGGCCAGGAACTGATTCAGCGGCGGCAATTCCATCGCGCGGTCGGCAATCAGTTCGATCATCGTGCCGCCAGCGCCGAAGGTGATGACCGGGCCGAAAGCTTCGTCGGTGGTCAGGCCCACGAACACCTCGCGCCCCCGCCTTGGCCCTGTTTCGCGCTGCGCCATCGGCTGCACCGTGATGCCATTGATGCGCGCCGTGGGCTGGGCCCGCTTCACGGCTTCCAGCATGTCGGCGTAGCGGTCGCGCACCTGCGCGGCGGTGTTCACGTCCAGCACCACGCCCTGCACGTCGCTCTTGTGGCTGATGTCGGGCGAGTCGATCTTCAGCGCCACCGGGTAGCCCAACTGGCTGGCGATCAGCATCGCCTCGTTCGCGCTGCGCGCCAGCATCGTGCGCGTGACGGGGATGTGGAAGGCCGCCAGCAGGGCCTTGCTTTCCATCTCCGTCAGCACCTTGCGGCGTTCGGCCAGCACGCCTTCGATGAGCAGGCGTGCGCCTTCGGTGTCGGGCTTGGCACCGTCGCTCAAGGGCGGCGGGGTCTGCTGCAGCAGCTGCTGGTTGCGGTAGAAGCTGGCGATGCTGTTGAAGGCGTCGACCGCCGCTTCTGGCGTGCGGAACACCGGCATCTGCTTGCGCGCCAGCAGTTCGCGCGCTTCGCGCACGCTGGCCTCGCCCATCCAGCAGCCCAGCACGGGCTTGGCCGCGGGCGAGAAGACTTCGGCGATGGCCTGCGCGATCGCCGCGCTGTCCACGCCCGCCTTGGGCGCGTGGATCAGCAGCAGGCCGTCCACCGCCTTGTTGGCCAGCGCTGCTTTCATCGCCGTCACATAGGCCTCGCCGTCGGCGTCTTCGCCCAGGTCGGCCACTTCGTCCACCGTCAAACCCAAGGTGCCGGCCCAGTCGGCGGCCAGCACGGCCGGCCCGCCGCCATTGGTGATCAGCGCCAGGTTCACACCCACCGGGCGGAAGCGCGAGGCCAGGCATTGCGCGGCCGAAAACAGCTGCGTGAACTGCCGCACGCGCACCACGCCGGCGCGGCGCAGCGCGGCGTCGAAGACATCGTCGGCACCGACGATGGCCGCCGAGTGGGTCAGTGCCACGCGCGAACCGGCCGGCTCGCGGCCGGCCTTCATCACCACCACGGGTTTGGCGTAGGCCGCCGCACGCAGCGCGCTCATGAAGCGGCGCGCGTCGCGGATGCCTTCCATGTAGACCAGGATGCTCTGCGTGCTGGCGTCACTGGCCAGGAAGTCCAGCACCTGGGGCAGTTCGACGGCCGTGTTCGGCCCCAGCGAGACCACGGTGGAAAAGCCCACGCCGTGCTGGCGCGCCCAGTCCAGCATCGCTGCTGTCAGCGCACCCGACTGCGACACCAGCGCCAGCGGACCGGCCGCGCCCAGCGGGCCCAGGCTGCTGGCGTTCAGTTTCAGCGCCGGCCGCTGCAGGCCCAGGCTGTTGGGGCCCAACAGGTTCACGCCGTAGCGGCGCGCGGTCTGGTGCAGTTCGCTGCACAGCGCAGCCGGCAGGCCGCTGGACAGAATCAGCGCGGCGCGGCAGCGGATGCGGCCGACGATTTCCATCGCCGCCAGCGTGTCGTCGGCCGGCAGCGCGATGACGGCCAGGTCGGCGCGGGTGTGCGCCAGATCGGCCAGCGTGCCGCTCATGCCGATGTCCAGCCAGGTGATGGAGCCGGCGTAGCCACCGGGTTCGGTCAGCGCCGCGTGCAGGGCGCGGGCTTCGCGGATCGGTACGGGCAGGGCTTCAGTGGCTGCGGGCACCCCGGCATAGGCCGCGCCACCGAAGGCGACGATGGCGCGCGGGTTGAACATCGGGGTCAGAAAGTGGCGGTCCACAAGGGGCAATCGAAGCGGGTTTGCTGCAGCATAGGCCACCCTGGCACGGCTTGTAGTGACACGGCTGAAGGTTTTGCCAGCGGGTTGCGGCAGGGCGCAACCCGGTGCCAGTTGCGGATCCGTCCGTGGACCTGATTACACTTTGCGCGCCCGGCGTGTGCCGCGCAGACTTTCCAACTTGCCACAGGTGCCTCCATGCTGCCAGCCGTCCTGATGTTGCCCGTTCTCTTGCTGTCCGCAGCGGCCTGGGCGGCCGAGCCGAAGACCAACTTTGTGGACCACTCGGCGGACCTGCTCATCGACGCCGCCGGTGCCAAGGCCGTGATGGGTGAGAACGTACCGGCCAAGTTGTGGAAGGCCTACCCGGCCAACAAGTGGGCCTTCGTCAGCCAGGTTGAAGGCGGCATGAAAGGCACAACCTGCGTCATCGCGGCGCGCGTGATGCTGTTGCCGCTGACGCCCACCGTGAAGGCGGTGCTGTTCCGCCCGCAGAAAACGGCCACGGCCTTTGACGCGGCCGCCAATTCCAGCAGCGATGCCTGCAAGGCGATGGCCAAGGACAAGCTGAAAGAGGCCACCACCGCGGTGGTGTCGGCGCTGGTCAAGACCTGATCAAGGCCAGAGGCGTCGGCACCCAGCAACAGGACGATCGCGGCCGGCTGGTCCGCCTCATCTAAACTGCAGCACAGGGACGAGGGTGTCACACCCCGCATACAACGATGCTTGCAGAACCTGCCCAAACTTTGCCGCGCACCCTGGCCCTGGTCGACGACGACCTGGAATACAGCCAGTTCCTTTCCGAGCACCTGGTCGCGCTGGGCATCCAGGTGGAACACTTCGCCGACAGCAACGACCTGCTGGCCAGCAAGGCACCCTTCGACTACGGCTTCTACATCGTCGACCTGATCCTGCCGGGTGTGGACGGCACCGACCTCATCGGCATCCTGCGCAAGCGCACGCAGGCCGGCATCGTGGTGGTGTCGGGTCGCGTCGCCCCCGATGTCTTTGCCAGGGTCATCGACGGGGGTGCCGACATGCACCTGGCCAAGCCGGTCACCTTCGACAAGGTGGTGGTCGCCATCCGCGGGGTCTACCGCCGGATCACCGCGCCGCAAAGCCAGGCCTGGTTGTTGGACGTGGCAGGCAGCCGCCTGCTGGCACCCGATGGCGTGGCGGTGGCGCTCAGCGACACCGACCTGGCCCTGATGCGGTGCTTTCTGCAAGCCAAGGGCGGCAGCGTGACGCGCGAAACGCTGTGCCGCCTGCTGGGCCACCCGGACACGCCCGAGTCTGAGAACCTGCTCAGCGCCACGGTCTACCGGCTGCGCCGGCGCGTCGAGCGCGCCACACCGCTGGCCGTGCCGCTGCACACACAGGCCCGCGTGGGCTACGCCTTCAAAGGCGAATTGCGCGCAGCCTGATCTGGCGGTTGGCGGGTCTTCGACGTCCCCCGATCCCGATGGTCTGTAGACATGGCGTACATTCTGGTGTCCGTCAGATGTGACTCGGCTCGATAGCTCGTGTGAAATTGCACGACTTGGCGCCCAGGGCCGCTTTTCGGCGCTGGGAGCGTCCGGTCCCCGCCCGGTGGCCAAGCGCTGAATGCGGGGTTCGATCAGGAGCAGGTGCATGCTGAACAAGTTCGCAGATTCAGGCGAGCAATCGTTTGCAAGTTTCCATGGTGCCGAAGTCATGCCGACGGCGGCTTTGACACCCATCGGCGTGTTCGCCATCGACGAGCAACCGCTGTTCCGCCGCGGCCTGTCGGCGATGCTGGGCACCGACAGCGCTTTCAGGTGGCTGGGTGAAGCCTCGACCGGTGCCGACGCGGTGGCGGTGGCCGATACCCTCCGCCCTGATGTGGTGTTCGTGGACTTGCAGATGCCCCTCATGGACGGCGTGGCCACGATGGAAGCCCTGCGGCCGCTGTGGCCCTCGGCCCGCTTCGTGGTGATGGCCGGCCGCATCGAGGCCACCGACATGCGCCGCGTGGTGGCCGCCGGCGCTTCGTGCATGCACAAGAGCGTGTCGCCGCTGGAAATGGTGGCAGCGATCCGCGCCGTGCGACGCGGCCAGCGCGTGCTGTCGCCGGCGGTCGTCACGGCCCTTGAGTCCAGTGCCCGCGAAGCGCCCTTGCGCAACGACCTGACGCCACGCGAACGCGCACTGCTGCAGTTGATGGCACAAGGCCTGGACAACCGCAGCATCTCGCAGTCGATGTCCATCTCGGTGCCCACGGTGAAGTTCCACGTCACCAACATCATGTCCAAGCTGCACGCCGCCAACCGCACGGCGGCAGTGCTGGCGGCCTTGCGCGAGAAGCTCGTCCGCCTGGACGAGCCCGCCACGGCCGACGCCATCCGCGGGTGACCCGGCCGGGCGGCCCGGCCGCTCGTCAGCCGCGCATCACGCGCTGCCAGCCTTCGTGGCCCAACGCTTCCAGCGTTTCGATGTTGCGCTCATAGATGTGCTCGGCGTCGGGCACGGCGGCCACCGCGCGGTCCACGCTGTCTTCGCGCAGCAGGTGCAGCGTGGGGTACGGGCTGCGGTTGCTGAAGTTGCTGATCTCGTTGAGGGCTGTGCCTTCGAACTGGTAGTGCGGGTGCAGGCTGGCGATCTGCAGCACACCGTCCAGTTCCAGTTCGACCAGGGCCGCGTCGGCGAGGTCGAGAAAGTCGTTGTAGTCGGCAAACTCGCCCAGCACCTGCGGGTGCACCAGCACCGTCGTGTCGATCAACTCGGGGTCGGCGGCGGCCAGGGCCTGCAGTTCAGCCACCAGGTCGGCCAGCAGCGCTTCGGTATCACGGGCCTCGCTGTGCACCCAGCGGATCTGCTGTTTGACGTGCACCGCCTTCGCGAAGGGGCACAAGTTCAGGCCGATGACGGCTTTCTCCAGCCAGTGCTGGGTCGCTTCGATGGGGGTCATGGTGCGGGTTTCTTCGGCGGGTGTTCAGGGGCGGACGGCGGGCGTTTCCAGCGGCAGGCCGGTGGCCCGCTGCACCAGAAACAGTTCCAGCGCGGTGGCCTCGTCGCTGCCGTAGGCATAGGGTTCGGCGCGCACGCCGGTCATGCAGTTTCGCAGCCGCCGCTGCAGGCTGCCCAGGCCCTGCCATTCCAGACGGTAGATCGGGTAGCCGCTGGGGTGGCCTTGCGGGATGGTGGCGCCGGCCAGGCGGCCGCCTGCGTGTTGGTCATGGCACTGCGCGCACGAAAAGTCGAGCTGGCCGACACGCCGGTTGAACAGGCTGCGGCCGTTGTCGCGCCAGGGCTGCAAACGCGGGTCGCGGTCGGGCGCGATCGGCAGCCCGCGCGACTGCAGCGCGACCACCGTTTCCAGTGCCAGCAGCTCGTCGCTTTCCAGCGCCAGCGGGGCGGTTTTCAGGTGGCGGGTGCGGCACAGGTTGATGCGGCCGGCCAGCGCCACCGGCTTGCCCAGCACGCTGTCGAAGGCCGGGTAGCGGGCGGCCACGCCGCGCAGGCTGGGCAGGCTGTGACAGCCGCTGCAGTCGGCGTTGAACCGGCGCCCGCCGTCGGCCACCCACAGCCAGGCCGGGTTCTGCGTGTCGTCGCGCTGCAGCGCCTGCGTGGCCGCGCCCATGTCGGCATAGCCCGAGCGCAGGGCCGTTGCTGGCGGCTTGGACAGCGGCTGGGCCAGCGCGCTGGCGTGTGCGGCCGCCAGCAGCAGCGCCAGAGCCACCCCGCGCTTCATGTCGCGTTGATCCGCGCGCTCTCGGTGTGGCTGAAACCCCCGTCGCCTTGCCAGGTCACGCTGAGCAGGCCCGAGCCCGTCACGCGCAGCGCAAAGGCCAGGTAGGGATTGGCCGCAACGGCCGGGTGCAGGTCGGCCGCAAAGACCCGTTCGCCGCCATAGCGGCATTCCACGCGGCGAACCAGGTTGCGCGCCTGCAGCTGGCCGTCGCTGCCGGCGCGAAAGCCGGTTTCCATCGGGTGCTGAACGGTGGCGCGAACCTCGATGACCTCGCCGATGCGGGCGTTCGCGGGAACGTTCAAGAGCGCACGGGTGGCCATCTCGGTTCCAGCTTCAGGCTTCGATGCAGGCGGCCAGCGTGACGATGACGTCAACTTGCTGTTGCCACACGCTGCCGTCGTTCATCACGGCCAGCGCGGTCAGGGTTTGCGTGGTCGCCAGCCGCATCCGCGTGGCCACGCGCGCCACGCCGCTGCGCGGGCCCAGGTGGAACACCGCCACCTCGGGCAGCGGGTTCAGTTCGGTGAAGAGGCCGATGCGCAGCACGTGGTCGGCGGCGCTCATCGGGCTTTCAACGGCGATCGCCACCGGCACCACATTGCCGTTGTCGATGAGCGGCGCGATGTCCAGCGTCACCCGGCCGTTGCGCGGCGCGCGCCCGCCGCTGAAGGCCAGCAGCGCGGCCTGCAGCGCCTCGGGCGTGGCACGCGCCACGCCAGTCAGCAGCATACCCGGCGCACCCAGTGCACCCGCAGCAGCCTTCAGCACGAAGCGCCGGCTGGTCATTGCAGCGTCTGCAAGAAGGCCACCACATCTTCCACCTGCTGCGCGCTCAGCACGGCCTTGCCTTGCCAGATGGCACCCACACGTTGGGCGCTGTCGGCGGGCGGCACGCGGTGCAGCGAAGGCATCAGGCCGTCCGGGTTCAGCCGGCGGGCGTCGGCCACGCGCAGGCGCAGTTGTGCGGCTGTCCAGCGCGTGCCGGTGCCCTGCAGGTTGCTGGCCAGATTGCCCTGCTCGCGCACCTCGGTGAAGGGCCCGCTGTGGCACAGCAGGCACAGCCCCTGCTGCCGGTTGACGACGATGGCGCGGCCGCGCACCGCGTCACCCGGCGTTGCGGTCAGCGGCTGCGGCATGCCGTCGCCAACCACCACGAAGCTGCTCAGGGCCAGCGCCGCGAAGAGACTCACGCTGTGCCCTGCCGCTTCACGCCTTCAGGCTCTGGTTCTTCAACGGCAGCGTGCGGATGCGCTTGCCGGTGGCCGCGAAGATGGCGTTCAGCACCGCCGGTGCCGCCACCGCGATGGTCGGTTCGCCGACGCCGCCCCAGAAGCCGCCCGAGGGGATGATGAGGGACTCGACCTTGGGCATGTCGGCAATCTTCATCGACGGGTAGCTGTCGAAATTTCGCTGCTCGATGCGGCCGTCTTTCACCGTGCATTCGCCGTACAGCGCGGCCGACAAGCCGTAGACGAAACTGCCTTCGATCTGCGCTTCGATCTGCTGCGGGTTGACGGCGTGGCCGGGGTCGGTGGCGGCCACGATGCGGTGCACTTTCAGCGCGCCGTCGGCGCTGACGGACACCTCGGCGCAGGCCGCCACGTAGCTGCCGAAACCGTGCGTCACGCACAGGCCGCGAAAGACTTTCTGGCCCTTGATGTCAGGCGCTGGTGTACCCCAGCCCGAGCGTTCGGCCACCGCGTTCAGCACCGCCAGGAACTTCGGTGAATTGGCAAGCAGTTTGCGCCGCAGGGCCAGCGGGTCTTGCTGCGTGGCGTTGGCGATCTCGTCGATGAAGCTTTCCACATAGACCGCGTTCTGGTTCAGGTTCACGCCACGCCAGAAGCCGGCCGGCACATGCGGGTTGCGCATGGCGTGGTCGATCAGCAGGTTGGGGAAGCTGTAGCCGAACATGGCCTCGCCGCCGCCGTTGTTCAGGCCCTGGAACTGCACCGGGTCCTTGCCGTTCTGCACGTTCTGCGGTGCCACGCTGGCCAGGATGCTCTGGCCCGAGATGCGCATGTGCAGCGCGGTGACGTTGCCTTGTGCGTCCAGCCCGGCGGTCATCTTGCACTGGGTGATCGGGTGGTAGCGGCCGTGCGTCATGTCTTCTTCGCGTGACCACAGCAGCTTCACCGGCGTGCCCGGCATCTGCCTGGCGATCTGCACCGCCTGCGTGACCCAGTCGTGCACCGCGCCGCGCCGGCCGAAGCCGCCGCCCAGGTGGATCTTGTAGACCTCGCACTGCGCGGGCGTCAGGCCGGCGGCCTCGGCGGTGGCGGCCAAAGCAGCCTCGCCGTTTTGCGTGGGTGTCCAGACTTCGCAACGTTCCGGCGTCCAGCGCGCCGTTGCGTTCATGGGCTCCATCGTGGCGTGGTTCTGGTGCGGGTAGGCATAGACCGCTTCCACCTTGCGCACCGCGCCCGCCAGCGCCGTTTTCGCGTCGCCATTGCTGTTGCCGACCACGCCCTGTTCGGCGTCCAGCCCGGCTTTCAGGATGGCGTTGAAGTCGGCCTGCTGCACCTGAGCGTTGGGGCCGAGATCCCATTCCAGCGGCAGCGCGTCCAGGGCCTTCTTGGCGTGCCACCAGGTGTCGGCGACGACAGCCACGGCGTTGTCGCTGACGGCCAGCACACGCTTCACGCCGGGCAGCTTGGCCACGGCGGCCGCGTTGTAGCTTTTCACCTTGCCACCGAACACCGGGCAGGCCGCAATGGCTGCGTTCAGCAGGCCGGGCATTTGCAAATCGGCACCGTAGACCTGCTTGCCGGTGGTCTTGTCGACCGTGTCCAGGCGGGCCAGCCGCTTGCCGGCCAGCTTCCAGTCTTTCGGGTCTTTCAGCGCCACCGTGGTGGGTGCTGTCAGCTTGGCCGCCGCGCCAGCCACCCTGCCGTAGGTGGTGTTGCGGTTCGAGCCAGCGTGGGTGATGACACCGGCCGCCGCACTGCATTCAGCGGCTGGCACTTTCCATTCGTCGGCAGCGGCCTGCACCAGCATCATGCGGGCGGCCGCGCCGCCCTTGCGCACGTACTCGTTGCTTTCGCGGATGCCCCGGCTTCCGCCGGTGCTGAAGTTGCCCCAGACGCGCTTGCGCGCCAGGTTCTGGCCCGGCGTGGGGTATTCGGTGGTGACCCGCGCCCAGTCGCAGTCCAGCTCTTCGGCCACCAGTTGCGCCAGCCCGGTCAGCGTGCCCTGGCCCATTTCGCTGCGCGCGATGCGGATGACCACGGTCTCGTCGGGCTGCACCACCACCCAGGCGGTGATCTCGGGCGCCTGGCCCTGTGCGGCAGCGCCGAGCGGGAAGCCGAAGACCAGCGAGCCGGCGGCGGCGGCCGAACCGATGAAGGTGCGCCGTGAAATCACGGGCATCGCGGGCAAGGCCGTGCGTGTGGTGGATGGGGTGACGGCGGCCTTCATGCTTGCCTCCGCACCACGTGCACGATGTCCAGGCCGGCGGTCTTGGCGCCGCCGGCGGCCTCCTTGATGGCCGCGCGCACGCGGTTGAAGGTGCCGCAGCGGCAGATGTTGGTGATCTCGCGGTCGATGTCGGCGTCGGTCGGGCGCGGCGTCTTCTTCAGCAGCGCGGCCGCGGCCATCAGCATGCCGCTCTGGCAGTAGCCGCACTGCGGCACGTCCAGCTTGACCCAGGCTTTCTGCAGCGGGTGGTCGCCCGCGGGGCCTTTGGCTCCGCCTGGAAGGTCTGGTGACAGCCCTTCAATGGTGGTGATCTGCTGCTTGGCCTGCACGGCCGACACCGGCAGCACGCAACTGCGCACCGGCTGACCGTCCAAATGCACGGTGCAGGAACCGCACTGCGCGATGCCGCAGCCGTACTTGGTGCCCGTCATGCCGAGCTGTTCACGCAGCACCCACAGCAGGGGTGTGTCGGGTTCGGCGTTGTGCTCGCGCACCTTGCCATTGACGTTCAAACGGGCCATCGGGGTCTCCTGGATGCAACCATGCTGCGAACCATGATGATGCCGCTGCGCCGGCCCTGCACGCACCCGGGTTTTGCCTTTCAGCCGCTTGTTGTGGGGTCAGCGCAGCTTGCGATGTGGCCTGCTGGCCGCCCCAATCGAGCCCAGGCGGGCCTGCAGCAGTTGCACCAGCAAAGCCGTGGCCTGTTCCAGCAAAGCGCCGCGTGGGCGCAGCGCCGACGTGGCGATCCACAGGCTGGTGGCCAGCGCCGCGCCACCGGGCACGATGTGGATGGGCCGGGCCTGCAAGCCGCCTTCGTGTTCGCTGCCGCGCAGTGCGTTCAGCGACAGCACGGCGTGCAGCGGCAGGCGCTGCACGAGGTCCAGCATGGCCGGCACGCTTTCGATTTCCAGACCCACCTGCGGCTTCAAGCCTTCGGTGGCCAGGGCCGTTTCCAGCCGCATGCGGATGGCATGCGGGCGGCTGGGTATGACCAGTTCGTGCGCCGCCACGCCGGCCAGCGTGACCGGTTTGCCCAGCAGCGTGCGCAAGGGGCCGCGAGCTGAAACCAGATACAGCTTTTCGTCCAGCACCGGCTGCAGCGCAATGGCCGCCGCCGGCGTGGCGTTGTAGACCACGGCACAGTCGACGCGGCCTTGCTGCAGCCATTCCAGCGTGTAGGTCGTCAGGCCTTCCACCATGCTCAGCGTGGCGCGTGGAAAGCGCTTGCGGAAGGCTTCGACCAGCGGCGCGGTCAGCGTGCGGCTGACGCTGGGCGGCAGGGCAATGGACAGCAGGCCGGTGGCCGCACCGCGCTGGTCTTCCAGGTCCTGCTTGGCGCGTTCCACCTGCTGCAGGATGCCGCGCCCGTGGGCCAGCAGGCGCAGGCCGGCGTCGGTGAGCGTCACGCCGCGGCCGTTGCGGTCGAACAGCGGCTGGCGCAGTTCCACTTCCAGCGCGCGGACCTGGCGGCTCAGCGCGGGTTGGGCGATTTGCAGAACGCTGGCGGCGCGCGTGAAGCTGCCCAGGTCGGCGACATGCACAAAGGTTTCCAGCTGCTTCAGGTCCATGCTGGTTCAGCATAGCAGCTAGTGCAGAAATAGCGTTGATGGATGGGCGGCGCTGAACCAGAATCGCGCCCAGCATGGTCGCCCACCGGCCGCACCCCCCGACAGCACGCAAGGAGAAACGCCCATGATCATCGATTGCCATGGCCACTACACCACCGCGCCGAAATCGATGGAAACCTGGCGCAACGCGCAGATCGCCGCCATCCAGGATCCGGCATCCATGCCCAAGGTGTCCGACCTGAAGATCAGCGACGACGAATTGCGCGAAAGCATCGAAATGAACCAGCTGCGCCTGATGAAGGAGCGCGGCAGCGACCTGACCATCTTCAGCCCGCGCGCCAGCTACATGGCCCACCACATCGGCGACTTCCAGGTGTCGGCCGCGTGGTCGGCCATCTGCAACGAGCTGTGCTTCCGCGTCAGCGAGCTTTTCCCCGACCATTTCATCCCTGCCGCGATGCTGCCGCAAAGCCCGGGCGTGGACCTGGCCAGCTGCATCCCCGAACTGGTGAAGTGCGTGGAGCAGTACGGCAACGTCGGCATCAACCTGAATCCGGATCCGTCGGGCGGCCACTGGACCAGCCCGCCGCTGACCGACCGCCACTGGTACCCCATCTACGAAAAGATGGTCGAGTACGACATCCCCGCCATGATCCACGTCAGCAGCAGCTGCAACGCCTGCTTCCATGCCACCGGCGCGCACTACATCAACGCCGACACCACGGCCTTCATGCAGTGCATCCAGGGCGACCTGTTCAAGGATTTCCCCACGCTGCGCTTCGTCATCCCGCACGGCGGTGGCGCGGTGCCCTACCACTGGGGACGCTACCGCGGCCTGGCGCAGGAACTGAAGAAGCCCTTGCTCAGCGAACACGTGATGAAGAACATCTACTTCGACACCTGCGTCTACCACCAGCCGGGCATCGACCTGCTGACCAAAGTGATCCCGGTGAAGAACATCCTGTTCGCCAGCGAAATGATCGGCGCGGTGCGCGGCATCGACCCCGAAACCGGCCATTACTACGACGACACCAAGCGCTACATCGAAGCCAGCACCATCGTCGTCGGCGACGACCGGCACGCCATCTACGAAGGCAACGCCCGCCGCGTCTTCCCGCGCCTGGACGCCGCACTCAAAGCACGCGGCCTGTAAGGCCGCATCAACAGATTCAGGTTGTGACCATGTACGAACTCGGCGTCGTCAAACGCAACATCACCCGCGCCGACCGCGTGGCCGCCGACGGCCTGGGCCGCTTCGGCGCCAGCACCGTGCACGAAGCGCAAGGCCGCGTCGGCCTGCTGCAAACCTACATGCGACCCATCTACAGCGGCCAGCGCATTTCCGGCACCGCCGTGACCGTGCTGCTGCACCCCGGCGACAACTGGATGCTGCATGTGGTGGCCGAGCAGATCCAGCCCGGCGACATCGTCGTGGCGGCGCTCACCAGCCCCAACACCGACGGCTTTTTCGGTGACCTGCTGGCCACGTCTTTCCAGGCGCGCGGGGCGCGCGGCCTGGTCATCGACGGCGGCTGCCGCGACGTGCGCGACCTGCAGCAGATGGGCTTCCCGGTGTGGAGCCGCGCCATCAGCAGCAAGGGCACCATCAAGGCCACCATCGGTTCGGTGAACATCCCCGTGGTCTGCGCCGGTGCCTGGGTCACGCCGGGCGATGTGATCGTGGCCGACGACGACGGCATCGTCTGCGTGCCGGCCGCGAACGCGGTGAAGACCCTGGCCGCCGCCGCCGCGCGCGAAGCGCTGGAAGGCGAGAAGCGTGCCCGGCTTGCCGCCGGCGTGCTGGGTCTGGACATGTACAAGATGCGCGAACCGCTGGAAAAAGCCGGCTTGCGCTACATCGACTGACCACTTTTTGTTCAACAAGCCAAGACCATGTTCAATCGTCGTACCTTTATCGCCGCAGCCCTGAGCGCTGTTTCTCTGCTGGCCGCGCTGCCAGCCCAGGCCCAGGACTGGCCGACCAAGCCGGTGCGCATCCTCACGCCTTTTCCGGCCGGTGCCGGCCCCGAAGGCGTGTTGCGCGTGCTGGCTGAAAAGCTGCAGAAGAAGTGGGGCAAGCCGGTCATCGTGGAGAACAAGCCGGGAGCCAACGGCTTCCTGGCCATCGACGCCTTCAAGCGCGGCAACACCGAAGGCTATGACCTGATCCAGTTGGACAACGCCCACCTGGCCGCTTACCCGCATTTGTTCAAGAAGCTGCCCTACGACCCGCTGAAGGACTTCGACATCCTGCAGCCGCTGTTCCGGACCTACTTCTTCGTGGCCGTGCCCAGCACCAGCAAGTACAAGACCGTGGGCGACATCGTGGCCGACGCCAAGGCCCATCCGACCCAGCTGAACTACGGTTCGTGGAGCGTGGGCAACCCGGTGCACCTGGGTTCGGCCTTGCTGACCAGCATGACCGGCACCGAGATGCAGCACATCATCTACAAGGAAGTGTCCATGCTCTACACCGGCGTGGCCACGGGCGAGTTGAACTGGTCGCTGGGCTCGATGGCCAGCGCGGGCCCGATGCAGCGTGCTGGCAAAGTGAAGTTCATCGCCATCACCGCGCCCAAGCGGCAGGCGGCATTTCCGGACGTGCCCACGGTGGCCGAGTCGGGCGGCCCGACCGGCTACGAGGTCACCGGCTGGACCACCATCGCCGCACCCAAGGGACTGCCCAAGGCGGTGGCCGACAAGATCTACCGCGACATCGAAGCCGCGCTGGCCGAGCCCGACATGAAGGAGCGTTTCGCCACCTTCGGCTACGACGCCTTCCCCATCACGCGCGAAGGCTTCACCGCCTTCATCGCCGCCGAATCGACCAAGTACGCGGCGGTCATCAAGCAGGCCAAGGCCTCGCTGGACTGAAGGCGCATTCGTGATGAATACGGTCACCCACCCGAACCAACCCGGCAAACCGACCACAGGCGGTTTCGACAAGACCCCCGGCTGGCTGGACTGGTACGCCGGCCCGAGCAAGCCCCGTTTCCAATTGCCCGCGGGCAGCGTCGATGCGCACTGCCATGTGTTCGGGCCCGGCGCTGAATTCCCCTACGCAGCCGAGCGCAAGTACACGCCCTGCGACGCCAGCAAGGCGCAGCTGTTCGCGCTGCGCGACCACCTGGGCTTCGCCCGAAACATCATCGTCCAGGCCACCTGCAACGGCGCCGACAACCGCGCCCTGGTCGATGCCTGCCGCAGCAGCGGCGGCCGTGCGCGCGGCGTGGCCACCGTCAGGCGCAGCATCACCGACACCGAACTGCAGGACCTGCACGCCGCCGGCGTGCGCGGCGTGCGCTTCAACTTCGTCAAGCGCCTGGTCGACTTCACGCCCAAGGACGAACTGCTGGAAATCGCCGGCCGCATCGCGCCCCTGGGCTGGCACGTCGTCATCTACTTCGAAGCCGTGGACCTGCCCGAGCTGTGGGACTTCTTCACCGCTGTTCATGACAAATGCGCCACCCCGGTGGTGGTGGACCACATGGGCCGCCCCGACGTGAGCCTGCCGGTGGACGGCCCGCAGTTCGCGCTGTTCGAGCGCTTCATGCGCGAGTACCCGAATGTGTGGAGCAAGGTGACATGTCCCGAGCGCTTGAGCGTCACCGGCGCCAAGGCCCTGAACGGCGAGCAGTCCGCCTACCGCGATGTGCTGCCTTACGCCCGCCGCCTCATCGAACAGTTTCCCGACCGCGTGCTGTGGGGCACCGACTGGCCGCACCCCAACCTGAAGGACCACATGCCCGACGACGGCCTGCTGGTGGACTTCATCCCGCACATTGCGGTGACGGTCGAGGCGCAGCAGAAGCTGCTCGTCACCAACCCGATGCGCCTGTACTGGCCCGAAGAGGTTTGAGATGCCGCTCGACAAGCCCTATCTCGATGTGCCCGGCACGACCATTTTCGACGCCGAACAAAGCCGCAAGGGCTACCACCTGAACCAGTTCTGCATGAGCCTGATGACGGCGCCCAACCGCGAGCGCTTCAAGGCCGACGAGCGCGCCTACCTCGACGGGTGGCCGATGACCGAAGCGCAGAAGCAGGCGGTGCTGGCGCGCGACCTGAACCGCTGCATCGCCGAGGGCGGCAACATCTATTTCCTGGCCAAGCTGGGCGCCACCCATGGCAAGAGTTTTCAGCAGATGGCCGGCAGCATGACCGGCATGACCGAAACCGAATACCGCGACATGATGATCAGCGGCGGCCGCAGCGTTGAAGGCAACCGTGTGATCGGTGAAGACGGCAGCGCGCAAGCCCATCGCCAGCCGCAAGGCAGCAGCACGAAAGCGGGGCTTTGAGATGGCCAAGATCACCGCATCGGTCTACACCAGCCACGTGCCCGCCATCGGCGCGGCGCTCGACCAGGGCAAGGACACCGAGCCGTATTGGCAGCCGCTGTTCATGGGCTACGAATTCAGCAAACAGTGGATGAAGGACCACACGCCCGACGTGATCTTCCTGGTCTACAACGACCACGCGACAGCGTTCAGTCTCGAAATGATCCCGACCTTCGCCATCGGCACCGCCGCGTCCTACCTGCCTGCAGACGAAGGCTGGGGGCCGCGCCCGGTGCCCACGGTCATCGGCCACCCCGACCTGGCCAGCCACATCGCGCACAGCGTGATCCAGGACGACTTCGACCTGACCATCGTGAACCGGATGGACGTGGACCACGGGCTGACGGTGCCGCTGTCGCTGATGTGCGGCCAGGTTGAAGCTTGGCCGTGTCCGGTCATTCCGTTCGCCGTCAACGTGGTGCAGTACCCGGTGCCCTCGGGCCGCCGTTGCTACAACCTCGGCAAGGCCATCCGCAAGGCCGTCGAAAGCTATGACCAGCCGCTGAACGTGCAGATCTGGGGCACCGGCGGCATGAGCCACCAGTTGCAAGGCCCGCGGGCCGGCTTGATCAACAAGGCCTGGGACCAGGCCTTCCTGGACCAGCTGATCGCCGACCCCGAAGGTCTGTCGCAACGGCCGCACATCGACTACGTGCGCGAAGCCGGCAGCGAGGGCATCGAACTGGTGATGTGGCTGATCGCACGCGGTGCGATGGCCGACGTGAACGGTGGTGCTGCGCCCAGGGTCGCTCATCGCTTCTATCACGTGCCCGCATCGAACACGGCCGTTGGCCACCTCATCCTGGAGAACACATGACGATCAAAGTCGCCCTCGCCGGTGCCGGCGCCTTCGGCACCAAGCACCTCGACGGCATCAAGAACATTCCCGGCGTCGAGGTCATCTCGGTGATCGGCCGGGAACTCGGCAAGACGCGTGAAGTGGCTGCGAAGTACGGCATCGCGCATGCCGGCACCGACTTGTCGGAAGCCTTGGCGATCCAGGAAGTCGACGCCGTGATCCTGGCCACGCCCACGCAGATGCACGCCGCGCAGACCCTGGCCTGCCTGCAGGCCGGCAAGCACGTGCAGGTCGAGATCCCGATGGCCGACAGCTGGAAGGACGCGCAGGCCATCGTGGCGACCGCCGTGAGTGCAGCCAAGACCAGCGGCAAGGTCGCCATGGCCGGCCACACGCGGCGCTTCAACCCCAGCCACCAGTGGGTGCGCCAGCGCATCACGGCGGGTGAATTCAACATCCAGCAGATGGATGTGCAGACCTATTTCTTCCGCCGCACCAACATGAACGCGCTGGGCCAGACGCGCAGCTGGACCGACCACCTGCTGTGGCACCACGCCGCGCACACCATCGACCTGTTCGCCCACCAGGCGCGCAGCCCCATCGTCAAGGCCAACGCGATGCAGGGGCCCATCCACCCGAGCCTGGGCATCGCGATGGACATGAGCATCCAGCTGCAGACTGAAAGCGGCGCCATCTGCACGCTGAGCCTGTCCTTCAACAACGACGGCCCGCTGGGCACTTTCTTCCGCTACATCGGCGACACCGGCACCTACATCGCCAGTTACGACGATTTGTACAACGGCAAGATGGAGAAGATCGACGTGTCGAAGGTGGCGGTGGCCATGAACGGCATCGAACTGCAAGACCGCGAATTCTTCAGCGCCATCCAGGAAGGACGCGAGCCGAATTCCAGCGTGGCGCAGGTGTTGGCTTGCTATGAGGTGATGGGCCAGCTGGAACGGCAACTGGCCGTCTGATGCGGCTTGCAGCGGGGCTGCGCTTCAGCGCGGCAGCAAAGCGTTCAAGTCGAAGCCCAGGTCGCCCGCCTGTTCGCGGCTTGGCGATACGCTGGCGTCCAGCAGCTTGCGGGCCTGCAGGTGGTCTTTCGGGGCGTTCACCGAATCGACGGCGATGAGGCTGTCGCCCCGGTAGTGGTAGACCGAGAACGGCCCGTCTTGCAGGCTGCCGCGCAGCACCCAGCCCTCCGAGCCGTACGACAAACCGGCCATCTGCAGCTTCTTGTCGAACTGGTCGGACCAGAACCAGGGCGTTGACGTGAACGGGCGTTCGCTGCCCAGCAAAGCGGCGGCGGCCGACTTGCCTTGCTCGTTGCCGTTGTTCACCGATTCCAGGCGCAGCAGGCTGCCGTCGGCCAGCCGGCGCGCGGTGCAGTCGCCAACGGCCACGATGCGCGGGTCGGCGGTGCGGCTGCAGGCATCGACGACGATGCCGCGCTCGCAGGCCAGGCCGGCGGCTTGGGCCAGTTCGTCGTTGGCCATGACGCCGATGCCGACCACGACCAGCCCGGCCGGGACCACGGTGCCATCGGCCAGGCGCACGCCGGTGGCGTGGCCGTCATGCCCGCATGCGATGCCCGTGATCTGCGCGCCCAGCAGCACCTGCACGCCGTGGCTGCGGTGCAGCGCGGCAAACCAGTCGCTGAGCAGCGGCACCAGCACACGGCCCAGCAGGCGCGGCGCGGCTTCCAGCACCGTCACATCCAGGCCCTTCTTGCGTGCCGTGGCCGCCACTTCCAGGCCGATGAAGCCGCCGCCGATGACCACCAGCTGCTGCTGCGTGGCCGCGCAGTGCGCCAGTCCGTCGGCGATGGCGCTGGCCTCGTCGCGCGTGCGCAGCAGCTGCACGTTGGGGGCTTCGGCACCGGGAAGCGGCAGCGTTCGAGCGCGCGCGCCGGTGGCCAGCACCAGGCCGTCGTAGGGCAGGCTGCTGCCGTCGTCCAGCACCAGCGTCTGTGCGGCCCGGTCTATCGCCTGAACCCGCACGCCGGTGCGCAGGGTGATCTGCTTGCGCGCCAGCATCTCGGGGGTGCGCATCACCAGCTGTTCCGCGCTGAGGCTGCCGGCCAGCCAGGCCTTGCTCAGCGGCGGCCGGTGGTAGGGGCCGTAGGGCTCGTCGCCCAGCAGCGTGATCGGGCCGGCGTGGCCGGCCGCGCGAAGCGCCTCGGCGGTGGCGACGGCGGCTTGCCCCGCACCGGCGATGACGATGGTGCCGAGCACGGCGTCTTGGGGCGGCTGGCCCGCTGTGTGGGCGGGCGCTGGGGCTGGGGTGAGGCTGCTGTTCGTCATGGCGTTGGCGTTGTCCGGTCCTGCGATGGTAGGGCGCGCAGCCCGCAGCCCGCAGCCCGCAACGCGTAAGCTGCCGGCCATGTCAAGCCAGCGCCTTGCCCACACCGCCTTGCTCGTGCCCGACTACGACCAGGCCATCGCCTTTTTCACGCAGGCCCTGCGCTGGCGGCTCTTGGAAGACACCGCGCTGGGGCCGACCCGGCGCTGGGTCGTCGTCAGCCCCGGCGGCGCGGATCAGCCCGGCGGTGCGCTGCTGTTGGCGCAGCCGGCCAACCCCGAACAGGCCGCACAGATCGGCCGCCAGGCGGGCGGCCGGGTTGGCCACTTCCTGCACACCACCGACTTCGAAGGCGACCGGGCCCACATGCGCCAGCACGGCGTGCGTTTCCTGGAAGCGCCGCGCCGGGAGGCCTACGGTTGGGTGGTCGTTTTCCAGGACCCCTGGGGCAACCGCTGGGACTTGATCCAGCCGGCTCCAACACCACCTTCAGCGGCATGAACACAGCGCATCATTCCGCCTTGCTGGCCGGCGGCACCGGCCTTATCGGCCGCGAAGTGGCGGCGCAATGGGCCGGGCCGGGGCTGTTGCACCTGCTGGTGCGGCGGCAGCTGCCAGTCACATCGCCGCTGCAGCGCGTGCAGGTGGTGGACTACGCGGCGCTGCCGCCCTTGCCGGCGGCCGACGTGGCCTTCTGCTGCCTGGGCACCACCATCGCCGCCGCCGGTTCGCAGGCGGCCTTTCGCGCGGTGGATTTCGACGCCGTGGTGGCCTTTGCCCGTGCCGCGCAGCGGGCCGGCGTGCGCCGGCTGGCGGTGGTCTCGGCGCTGGGTGCCAGCGCCGGGGCGGCCGTGTTCTACAACCGCGTGAAGGGCGAAATGGAAGCCGAACTGGCCGGCTTGGGCTTCGCACGGCTGGTCTTCGCGCGGCCTTCGCTGCTGGCCGGCAACCGCGCCGCCACCGGCCAGCCCACGCGCTGGGCCGAACGCATCACGCTGGCGCTGACGGTGCCGCTGGCGCCGCTGATTCCCAAGGCCTGGCGCCCCATCCAGGCCGCCACCGTGGCCCGCGCCATGGCCCGGGCGCTGGCGCAGGACGGCCCGATGCTGCAGGTGCTGGAATCGGCGGCGCTGCACGACCTGGGGCGCTGAAGTCCCGTTGACGTCGCCTGCACCGGGCGTGTGCGGCCCGCTGGCTTGCGTCCACCATCAAGCCGGTGAGGCCCGAGCCCCTGCCCAGCCCTGCCGCCACCGACGACGATGCCAGTCTGGTGGCCCGCTGCCGCCAGGGCGAGGCCGCCGCCTGGGCCGCGCTGGTGGGCAAATACCAGCGACTGGTGTACGCGGTGGTCATGCCTGTGGGCTTCGACGAACACGGTGCGGCCGATGTCTTCCAGACCGTCTTCGCGCGCCTGTTGCTGCACCTGCCGAAACTGGAACATCCCGACCGGTTGCAGGCCTGGATCGTCACTACCGCCAAGCGCGAAGCGCTGCGCAGGCGCCAGGTCGGCCAGCGCACGGTGTCGCTGACGCGGGACGACGAGGCCGCGTAGGCCGTGTCGCCGCGCGCGCCGTGGCGGCCGCTGAACTGCGCCAGCAGCAGGCGTTCGCGTTCACTCAGCCAGAACTGGGTGTAGGGCTCGCTGTCTTTGGCCACGAAGGGCCGGCCGTGCGGAAAGCTGCGCGGAAAGGCGCGCGGGCTGGGTTGGGATCGGGGTCGCCGTCATGCCCAGACAGAGCAGGCGCGGCCGGTGCCGATACCTCTAGCATCGCGGCCTGATCCAGCCGACCCGATTTCAGGAAGCGCGATGACCCTCAACGACAGATTTCTCTTGGCCGGCGTGATGGGCTGGCCCGTGCTGCACTCGCGCTCGCCGCTGATCCACAACCACTGGTTCGCGCAGCACAGCCTGAAGGGCTGCTACCTGCCGCTGGCCATCCCCCCCGAAGGCCTGGCCGCTGCGCTGCGTGCCTTGCCGGCGCTGGGTTTCGCCGGCTGCAACGTGACCATCCCGCACAAGCAGGCGGCGCTGGCCCTTGTTGACGGGATCGACGATTCAGCGCGCGCCATCGGTGCCATCAGCTGCGTCACGGTGCGGCCCGACGGCAGCCTGCTGGGCAGCAACAACGACGCCTTCGGCTTCATCCGCAACCTGCGCGCGCAGCAGCCGCTGTGGCGGGCTGAAGCGGGGCCGGCGGTGGTCATCGGTGCGGGCGGCGGCGCGCGGGCCGTCTGCCATGGCTTGCTGCAGGCCGGCGTGCAGGAAATACGCCTGGTCAACCGCACGCCGGGTCGCGCCCAAGCCGTGGCGCAGGCCCTCGGCGGCGGCCTCTGTGCCGTGGCCTGGGCCGACCGCGCCGCCGCGCTGGACGGTGCCGCGCTGGTCGTCAACACCACCAGCCTGGGCATGGTCGGCCAGGCTGCGCTGGACTTGCCGCTGGCCCGGCTGCCGACCACCGCCATCGCTGCCGACATCGTCTACATCCCGCTGGAAACACCTTTCCTGGCGGCCGCCCGGGCGCGTGGCAATGCCACCGTCAGCGGGCTGGGCATGTTGCTGCACCAGGGGCCGCTGGCGTGGAAGTCGTGGTTCGGTCTGGAGCCGGAAGTGACCGACGAACTGCGCGTGCTGGTCGAGCGCAGCCTGTAGCCGCCGGCCGGGGGGCGGGCGCGGGCAGGCACGGGCAGGCGCGGTCAGGCGCGGTCAGGCGGGCTCGGCCGCCAGATGCCGGGGCAGCACCAGCGTGAATACCGAACCCACGCCCGGCTGGCTGCTGACCATGACGTCACCGCCTTGGGCCTGCGCAATCTGCCGCACCAGCGCCAAGCCCAGGCCGGTGCCGCCGTGCGACTTGTTCATGCCGCTGCTGAGCTGCACGAAGGGCGCGAACAGAACCCGGATGTCGGCCGCGCTGATGCCGATGCCGTGGTCTTCCACCTCGACGCACCAGCGTTCGGCGTCCAGCCCACGGGCCCGCAGTTCGACAACGCCGCCGGGCGCGGAAAACTTCACCGCGTTGCCGGCCAGGTTCAGCACCATCTGGCGCAAGCGCAGCGGGTCGTTGACCACGCTGCGCAGCCCGGCTTCGACGGCGGTGCGCAGTGCAACCTGGGCGGCCAGCGCCTTCGGTTCCAGCATTTGGGCCACCTCGGTCAGCGCCACCTGAACGTCCAGCGTCACGGGCGAAAAAACCATCACGGCGGATTGCGCCTTGGCGAAGTCCAGCATCGTTTCCACCAGGCCCAGCAGGTGGTGCCCGCTCTCACCGATCTGGTGAACGTGGCGCAGCTGCTTGGCCGTCAGCGTTTCAGCGGCAGTCATGTCCAGCAATTGCGCAAAGCCGATCACCGCGTTGAGCGGCGTGCGCAATTCATGCGACATGTTCAGCAGGAATTCGCTCTTCAGCCGGCCGGCTTCCTGCAGCCCCAGGTTCTGCGCTTCCAGTTCGGTCGCCCGCAGGCGCAGCGCTTCGGCCCGCTTCAGGTCGCTGATGTCGGTCATCACCGAATTGCTCAGCACGAAGGCACCCGCTGCGTCGTACACGGCCTTGGCGCTGACCAGCACGCGGCGGCTCTGGCCCTGCCGGCCGACGAGCTCCAGTTCCAGCTCGTCCAGTTGCCCGTTGCGCTGCAGCGCCGGGAAGTTCAAGGCAAAGACGGCGCGGCTTGCCGGAGTGAAGAAGTCGGTCGGGCGCAGCTTGCCGACGGCCTCTTCGCGGGTGCAACCCAGCCAGCGCAGTTCGGTGGCGTTGATGCTGCGGTAGCGGCCCTCGGCGTCCAGCGTGTGGTAACCGCAGGGGGCTTCGTCATAGAGGTGCTGCGCGCGGTCCTGGCGCTGCATGCTGGTGCGGGCCACACGGTAGATGGCCACCGTGGTGGCGCTGAACACCAGCATGAAGCCGATGGTCCAGCCCAGGGTGCGCCGCCAGGCACCCAGGAAGTCGGCCGTGGCTACACCGGCAAACGCATAGACCGGGTAGTCGGGAAGCCGGCGGTAGGCGAACACCCGTTCCACGCCGTCGCGGGCGGTGACGGCGCGGTAGGCACCGGCCTGCGGCGACTGCGCCATGCGCTGCCGAAAGACCTCGGAAACAGCCGTGCCGGCGGCCACGTTGGGGTGGGCGCTGAGGTCGCTGGACAGCGCCAGGATGTCCATCTTGTCGGTGCGCAGGCTGGCTGATCCATTTGGGCCGGGTCGGGCAGCGTCAATCAGGGTTTGCAGCCGGGTCAGCGGCAGGACCGCAACCACCGCACCTGCAAAGCCCGCAGCGGGTGTGCGCAAGGCGCGCGCCATGATCAGCGCCGGCTCGCCCGTGGGGCGGCTGGGGAAGGGGCCAGCCAGCAAGGCTGCGGCGTCGGGCTGAGCGCGCAGCGCTGCAAAGTAGTCGCGGTCGCCGATGTCGTCATGCCGGCAGCGGCTCTCCGGCAGGCCGCAAATCTGGTGGCCCGCGCCATCGAACGCACCGATGCGCTGCACCTCGGGCACCTGCGCGGCGGCCTCGTCCATCAAGGACCAGTAGGCGGCCAGGTCCAGCCCGCGCCCGGCCAGCTGGCGTTCCAGGGCGACCGTCGAGCCGTTCAGCGCGATGCGCGCCTTGTCAAAAGTGGCGCTGGCGCCGCGCTCCAGCAATTGCGCCGTCGCGGTGACCTGGCGCTCAGCGTCGGCCATCCTGTTGCGCCAAGACAGCCCAAGTCCCCAACTGCACAGCGCCAACAGCAGCAGGTTCAGCAGCACCAGGCCCCAGCCTATCGAGCGCAGGGTGGCACCGGGGCGCGGCGGGGTCAGGCTGCCGGGGTTGGCCGGGGTGGTCAGCGGCGTGGCACCGGCGCCGTCTGCCGGCGCGGCGGGCAGCGTCATCCCAACTTCGCCCGGAAGTGGTCCCAGGCGCGCTGGAACAGCGCCGCGTTCCACAGCTTCTCGCGGCACAGCGCCAGCTCCTGCAGATTGAACGCATAGGGCGTGCCGATCTGCATCGCCATGTACTGGCGGTGGGCGTTCTCTTCCATGTAGTTGGCCAGCACGAAGGCCTCGATGAGGCTCTGCCCCACGGTGACCGCACCGTGCGACTTCATCAGCGCGGCGGGCCGGTCGCCCAGCGTGGCGGCCAGGCGGTCGGCCATCTCGCGGTTGTTGATGGAGTTGGGCGAGTCCAGCACCGGCACCGGGTAGACCAGCGAGCCCTGTGCGTAGACCGGCGCGTAGGGGGTGCCCGTCATCGTCAGGATGGTGCTCCACTTCGGGTGGGCGTGGACGACCGCCTTCACGTCGGGCCGCGCGCGGTAGATGCCGGCGTGCAGGTGGAATTCCAGCGGCGGCTTGCCGGTGGCTGCGCCCTCACTGCCCAGGATCGCCTGGCCGGCCATGTCGATGGTGCAGATGTCGGCCGTGGTCAGCTGGCTGCGCTGGCAGTTGCCGGCATTGATCAGCATCTGGCCACCGTCCAGGCGGATGCTGGCGTGGCCGTTGTAGTCGATGATGTCCGCCGCTTCCAGCATGCGGATGCAGTCCACCAGTTGCTGCTTCAGGTCCCCGTGCGTGTCCAAATTCGGTCTCCGTCCTTCGTGTTTTTTGCGGGCTGCGGCTTCGGCGCCGGGCCGGCCCGTCCGTCCGTCCCTCCGTCCGTCCGTCCGTCCTATCACCAGCCGGCTTGGGCCCGCACCTGCGCGCGCCACAGGTCCCAGGCCCGCAGGCCGGCACCCTGGTTGACATTGTCGGCCAGCACGCCCTCTTCCTCGTCCAGCCCGGCCAGCGGTTCGCCGGCGGCCAACGCGGCGGCCCAGTGCTGGATGCGCGCGTTGACCTCGGTGTAGACCGCGCGGAACACGGCCGTCTGCAGGCTGGGGCCGCAGGCCACGCTGCCGTGGGCGCGCATCAGCACGACGTCTTTGGTGCCCAGGGTTTCGGCCAGCGCTTCGCCCTTTTCTGGGTTGCCGATGAGCATGTCGGTGGCACCAAAACGGTCGTGGATGTTGAACACCGGCACGCCGGCCGCCAGGAAGGCGGCGTTGTGGAACATGGCCTGCATCTTGGCGCGCACCAGGCCGAAGGGCACCACGCTGGGCGAATGGCTGTGCACCACCGAATGCACATCGGGCCGCGCCTTGTAGACCTCGCCGTGGATGTAGCGCTCCAGGAAGCTGTTGCGCCCGCCCGCGTTGCAGGGCTGGCTGTCCAGGTCGTATTCGATCAGGTCGTCGGGTGTCACCAGGGCCGGGGCCAGCGAGCGCGACATCCAGTAGCGGTTCGGTGCTGTGGGGTGGCGCATCGACACATGGCCGAAGCCGTCGACCACGCCTTGGGCGGCCAGGATGCGGCTGGCGGCGGCCAGGTCGGCGAGCAGTTCGGCGGGCAGGGCACCGCCGGTTACGGGTGCAGGGTTCACGGGCAGGCTCGGCAAGGTTTTCCCGCCCGTGCAGGCGGCAGAAAACCGTTCAGGGGTGGGCGACGACCAGCAGCGCCCGCGTGTTCCGCAAGGCGCTGTCCCGGCAGAGCTTAAGGCTGCGCGGGTCCAGCGCGGCGAAGCTCTCGTCCAGCACCGTCAGCGGCGCGCTGCTGCAGCAGCGCGCGGGCCAGGAAGACGCGGCTCTTTTCGCCGTGCGACAACTGCCAGCCGGTCTCGCCCACACGCTGCTGCAGGCCGGCCGGCATGCGCGCGATCAGCGGGCCCAGGCCCAGGTCTTCGCACAGTGTTTGCGCCACCTGCAGTTCCACATCGCCAGCCGGCCAGTTGCGGCCCATCAGCAGGTTGAAGGCCAGGGTGCCGGCCAGGGCCCAGGCCAGTACGGCCGCGACAGCGGTGTCCTGGCCCAGGGCGCGGGTGATGCGGGTGTAGGGAGCAGGCAAAGGACGGTGTCCGTCGAGGTGTTGCGTTGTCGAAGCCGGGCGGTGGTGCACGACAGAGCAGGCAGCCCGCCTTTGCGTACACCTATACTTTTTTCAAACCGGGAGCCCTCTTTTGAAAACGCGAAACATCGGCCCCCTGGCCGTCTCGGCCATCGGCCTGGGCTGCATGAACCTCAGCCACGCCTACGGCACACCGCCCAGCGCCGAAGCGGGTGAAGCGCTGTTGCTGTCGGCCCTGGACCAGGGCGTGACGCTCTTCGACACGGCCGCGCTCTACGGCTTCGGCGCCAACGAAACCCTGGTCGGCCGGGTGCTGAAACCGCACCGCAGTCGCATCACGCTGTGCAGCAAGGGCGGCATGGCCGGGGTGAGCTTTCCGGATGGCGTGAAGCGCGTCATCGACGGCCGACCCGAGACCGTGCGCCAGAACTGCGAGGACAGCCTGAAGCGCCTGCAGACCGACGTCATCGACCTGTATTACCTGCACCGCTGGGACCAGCAGGTGCCCATCGAAGACAGCGTGGGCGCGGTGTCGCGGCTGGTCGAAGCAGGCAAGGTGCGCCTGCTGGGCTTGAGCGAGGTCTCGGCCGCCACGCTGCGCCGCGCCCACGCCGTGCACCCGGTTTCGGCGGTGCAGAGCGAATACTCGCTGTGGACGCGCGAGCCGGAAATTGCGGTGCTGGCGGCCTGCCGCGAACTGGGCGCTGCTTTCGTCGCCTTCAGCCCGGTGGGGCGGGCCTTTCTGACCGGCAAGCTGCTGGACGTGTCCACGCTGGCAGCCAAGGACATCCGTCGCGGCATGCCGCGCTTTGAGGCCACGGCCCATGCCGCCAACCTGGCCCTGCTGCCGGCCTATGAAGCACTGGCGCGGGAAGCCGGCTGCACGCCGGCGCAACTGGCGCTGTCCTGGCTGCTGACGCGCGGCGAACATGTCATTCCCATCCCGGGCACGGGCAAGCGCAGCCACCTGCGTGAAGACCTGGCGGCGGTGGATGTGACGCTGGATGCTTCACTGCTGGCCCGCGTGGATGCGTTGATCAACCAGCGCACCGTCGAGGGCGAGCGCTACAGCGTGCAAAGCCAGTCCGAGGTCGATACCGAGCGCTTCGCAGCGCCATGAAAAAGGGGCCCGCAGCGGGCCCCTTTTTTCGCTAGACGGTTGGTCAGGCGCGGCGGCGGCGCACCACCAGCACGGCCACGCCGGCAGCCAGCATCAGCCAGGTGGACGGTTCCGGCACGGCGGCCGCCACGGTGTTGATCATGGCGGTGGCCAGCAGTGCCTGGCCGGCGGCGCTGGGGTGGATGCCGTCGTAGAACAGCGCGGTGGACAGACTGGCGTTGCAGCTGTTGATGACCGCACCGCAGGCATCGATCACGTTGGTCAGGCCGTAGGAACCGGGGTTGGCGACGATCGCGTCCACGATGCCGAAGATGTCGAAGGGGATCACACCGGCCTCACCCGTGAGACGGCCAGTCAGTGCGGCGTTGAAAGCGCCTGCGACGGTGGTCGCCAGCCCCGCGAAGCCGCTGCCGAAGGACATGGCTGCCGGCGTCTTGCCCACATCGGGCGCGTCCCAGACCACGATGTGCTTAGCGCCCTTGGCCTGCAGCGCATCGACCATATTGCCGACAGCCAACGCGTAGGCTCCTGCCGCGGTGGCGATCGTCGAAAACGGCGCACCGGTACCGACGGCTTGCGCCACGTCGCGCACATCGTTGCCGCCGATGGCGATGACGTACAGGCCGGTAGACGGCAGCGCGATCACGCCACTGAGGAAGCCGGCGAGTTGCGCCGTTGCGCTGGGCGGCTGGCCGCTGCCATCGGTGCTGGTTCGAGCACCGCCATAGGCGTAATTGCCGTCACCGGCCAGCGAGGGGTTGGCCGCTGCCGGCAAGCCTTCAGCGGCTGCGAAGGCGCTTACCCATACCGGGCCGTTGCTGTAGGTGCCCGACGCGTAAGGCGCGCCGGGCGGCACGTAGCTGTTGCCGGTCGGCAGGCCGCCCACCGCGCCGCCAAAGACCAGCGCGTTGTTGCCACTGTCCGACAGACTGTCGCCGAACACTTTCAGCGATGTGAACGCGGGCAGGGCGATGACCTCAGCGGCCAGACTGGACAGGCTGAAAACGGCAAGCACAGCGGCTGCGGCGCTGTGCTTGAAGGTTGCAATGTGCATGGTGTTTGCGCGGCGTGGTGCCGCGTCGATAGTGGTCATCCACCGTACCACGGGCCTGCGCGTCGCGCATCCGTCAGTCCCCTGTTCAGGGGGGGCGGGCGGACCCCGACAGACCGCCTCAAAGTGCGCCGCAAGAACCGCCTCAAGCCGGGCCGAACTTGCGCACCAGGCCTTCCATCGCCAGCACGTAGCCGTCGACCCCGAAGCCAACCACGATGCCGGCGGCGGCCGGCGACAGATAGCTGTGGTGGCGGAAGGCCTCGCGGGCATGGACGTTGCTGATGTGGATTTCGATGACCGGCACCTCGGCGCCCTTGATGGCGTCGTGCAGCGCCACCGAGGTGTGCGTGTAGGCGCCGGCGTTGAAGACCACGCCCAGCACGCTGCCGGCCTTCACGCCGCGCCCGGCTTCGTGGAGGGCGTCGATCAGCACGCCTTCGTGGTTGCTCTGCAGGCATTCCACCGCCACGCCCAGGCGGGCGCCGGCCGTCTGGCACATCGCTTCCACATCGGCCAGCGTTGCGTGGCCGTAGGTGGCCGGCTCGCGTTGGCCCAGCAGGTTCAGGTTGGGGCCGTTCAGGACGATGACTTTGCGCATGGTGGTATCCACTTCGGTGGGTTCACTGTTCAACGAAAGCACGCTCGACGACGAAGTCACCCTGCTTGGTGGTGTTGCCTTCCTTGAAACCGCGTATTTCCAGCAGCGCCTTCAGGTCGCGCAGCATGGCCGGGCTGCCGCAGAGCATCACGCGGTCCTCTTCCGGGTTCAGCGGTGGCAGGCCCAGGTCGGCGGCCAGCTTGCCGTTCTGGATCAGGTCGGTCATGCGGCCCGAGTTCTTGTACGGTTCGCGTGTCACGGTGGGGTAGTAGTGCAGCTTGTCGGCGACCAATTCGCCCAGCAGTTCGTCTTGTGCCAGTTCGTGGTCCAGCAGGTCGTGATAGGCCAGTTCGTTGACCTGGCGCACACCGTGCACCACCACCACGTCCTCGAACTTCTCGTAGGTCTCGGGGTCGCGCACGATGGCCAGATAGGGTGCCAGGCCGGTGCCCGTGCCCAGCAGGTACAGGCGCTTGCCCGGCAGCAGGTAGTCGGTCAGCAGCGTACCGGTGGGCTTCTTGCCGACGACGATCTTGTCGCCCACGCGGATGTGCTGCAGCCGGCTGGTCAGCGGGCCGTCGGGCACCTTGATGCTGAGGAATTCGAGGTGGTCTTCGTAGTTCGCGCTGGCGATGCTGTAGGCGCGCAGCAGCGGCTTGCCGTCCACACGCAGGCCGATCATCGTGAAGTGGCCGTTGGAAAACCGCAGCGCCGGATCGCGTGTGGTGGTGAAGGAGAACAGGCGGTCGGTCCAGTGGTGGACGCTCAACACGGTTTCTTCGAGAAAGGCACTCATGGCGGGCAGGGGCGTGTGTGGATGCAGGGCAGCCCGCGATTTTAGGCTGTCGATTCGGGTTTTCTCGGAGCCGGGCGGGTCCACCAGAATGGCCGCATGGAACTGCGCCAGCTTCGCACCTTCGTCCGCGTCTGTGAACTTGGCAGCCTGGGCCGTGCGGCGGCCGATCTGGGCGTGGTGGTCTCGGCCCTGAGCCAGCAGATCAGCCGCCTGGAAAGCGAACTGTCCACGCGCCTGCTGCTGCGCGCGTCGACGGGCGTGCAGCCCACCGACGCCTGCCTGGCCTTTCTGCGCCAGGCGCAACTGGTGCTGCGCCATGCCGACGACGCGGTGCGCGCGGCACAGCAGCAGCGCCTGTCGGGCCATGTCAGCGTGGGCCTGGCGCCCACCACCGGCGCGGTGCTGGGCCTGCCGCTGATGCTGGCCATGCGCCAGCGCTACCCCGAGGTGCGCCTGCATCTGGTCGAGAGCCTGTCCGGCCATCTGAGCGAAATGCTGAACGCCCGCCGGCTGGACCTGGCGGTGCTGTTCAAGACCGATGGCGCGCGGCGTTGGAGCGTGCTGCCGCTGCTGGACGAACGCCTCTTCGTGATTGCCGCGAAGGGCCTGCCCGGATTGAAGGCGGGCGGGCCGGTGCGCCTGTCGGCGCTGCGCGACCTGCCGCTGATCCTGCCCTCGGGCCCACACGGTTTGCGCAGCACGCTGGACGCCGCCTTTGCCGCTGCGCGCGTGCAGCCGCAGGTGGTGGCCGAGATCGACTCCTTGACGATGTTGATGGACGCCGTGCGCGCCGGCCTGGGCGCCACCGTGCAGCCGGGCGCGGCCATCGCCCGCGTCGATGCCGGCTGCCTGACCGTGCGGGTGGTGGCCGACCGCGACGCCAGCCGCGCCAACCTGCTGGTCAGCGTGTCGGACGACGAACTCTCGCCAGCCGCGCTGGCGGCCCGCGTGGTGCTGGCTGACGTGGCCCGCGAACGCGTCAACCAGGGCCACTGGCCCGGCGCGCGCCTTCACGTGGCGTGAAGGGGCCTTCACGCCACGGCGCGTGGCCAGACCGGTGCGGGCTCGCCTTGCCGGCCTACAGTTCGCACGGCCGCAGCGCCGCCAGCGGCTGGAGACACCGCCCGTGAAGACCACCCGCCACCTGGCCACCTTGAGCTTGGTGCCTGTGCCCGACGTGCTCGTCATCGGCGGCGGCAACGCCGCGCTGTGCGCTGCGCTGGTGGCCCGCGAGGCCGGTGCCTCGGTGCTGCTGCTGGAAGCCGCGCCGCGCGAATGGCGCGGTGGCAACAGCATGCACACGCGCAACATCCGCTGCAGCCACGACGCGCCGCAAGACGTGCTGACCGAGGCCTACCCCGAGGAAGAGTTCTGGCAGGACCTGCTGAAGGTGACCGGCGGTCTGACCACCGAAGCGCTGACCCGCCGCGTCATCCACGAAAGCGCCACCTGCCGCAACTGGATGCGCCGCCACGGCGTGCACTTCCAGCCTTCGCTGTCGGGCACGCTGCACCTCAGCCGCACGAATGCGTTTTTCATGGGCGGCGGCAAAGCCCTGGTCAATGCCTATTACCGCAGTGCGCAAGCGCTGGGCGTGACGGTGCGCTACGACACCGCAGTTGATCATCTGGAGCTCGACGGCAGCCGCTTCGTGGCGGCGCATCTCGTGGGCGGTGAACGCATCTCGGCCAAGACTTGCGTCGTGGCCAGCGGCGGTTTCGAGTCCAACCGTGAATGGCTGCGCGAGGCCTGGGGCCGCAATGAACGCGGTGAATGGCCGGCCGACAACTTCGCCATCCGCGGCACCCGCTACAACCGGGGCGTGCTGCTGAAGGACTTGCTGGCGCTAGGCGCCGACCGCATCGGCGACGCGACGCAGGCCCACATGGTGGCCATCGACGCCCGCGCGCCGCTGTACGACGGGGGCATCGTCACGCGGGTGGACTGCGTGTCGCTGGGCATCATGGTCAACCAGGCCGGTGAGCGTTTCTATGACGAAGGCGAAGACTTCTGGCCCAAGCGCTACGCCATCTGGGGCCGCCTGGTGGCCCTGCAGGCCGGACAACTGGGCCACAGCATCATCGACGCCAAGGCGGTGGGCCGATTCATGCCGCCTGTTTTCAAGGGCGTTCAGGCCGACACCTTGCCCGAACTGGCGCAGCAAATGGGCCTGCCGGTGGCGGCATTCATGCAAACCATCAACCTCTACAACGCGGCCTGCCGCCCTGGCACTTTCGACCACGCCGTGCTGGACGATTGCGCCACCGAAGGCCTGACGCCGCCCAAGACGCACTGGGCGCGGCCTATCGATACGGCGCCTTTCTTCGGCTACACGCTGAAGCCCGGCGTGACCTTCACCTACCTGGGCGTGAAGGTGGACGACAGCGCCGCCGTGCAGTTCGCCAGGCAAGCCAGTGCCAACCTGTTTGCCGCCGGCGAAGTGATGGCTGGCAATGTGCTGGGCAAGGGCTACACGGCGGGCGTGGGCATGACCATTGGCACGGTGTTTGGGCGCATCGCCGGGGCGTCTGCGGCCGCCGCCGCACGGGCCATCGCCAGGGTCGCCGCATGAAGGTGCTGGAGTCGCTGATTGCCGAGGCCGAAGTCGCCCGCGTGCTGCAAATCTGAAATGCCTGCCGCTACTGCGAAAGTTATTGCGCGGTCTTTCCGGCGATGACGCGGCGGCTGGAATTTCCGCAGGCTGACATCCACTACCTGGCCAACCTGTGCCACAACTGCGGTGCCTGTCTGCACGCCTGCCAGTACGCGCCGCCGCATGAATTCGCCGTCAACGTGCCTCAGGCCTTGGCCCGCGTGCGCCTGCACACCTATGCGCAGTACGCCTGGCCGCCCGGTGCCGGGCGGCTGTACCAGCGCAACGGCCTGGTGCTGGCGCTGGCAGTGTGGCTGGGCCTGGCCTTCTTCCTGTTGCTGGCGGTGGCCTTGAAGGGCAGCACCGGCGCAAGCCTCAGCGGCGGCAGCTTCTATGCCATCTTCCCGCACGGTCTGATGGTTGGCCTCTTCGCGCCGGTCTTCGCCTTTGCCTTTTTGGCGCTTGGTCTGAGCATGGCGCGCTTCTGGCACGACGAAGCGCCAGGTGCCGCCACCGCGCCGGCTGTGCAGGAAGCGACAGTGAACGTGCTGAAACTGAAGTACCTTGACGGCGGCCACGGCCAGGGTTGCAACAACAAAGACGACCGCTGGTCACAGGCCCGCCGCCGCGCCCACCACGCCACGTTCTATGGCTTCCTGCTGTGCTTCGCAGCGACCAGCGTGGCCACGATCTATCACTACGTTTTCGGCTGGACAGCACCGTACGGATGGACCAGCCTGCCCAAGATGCTGGGCACGCTGGGCGGCATCGGTCTGATCGTGGGCCCTCTCGGTCTGGCCTGGCTGAATTTCAGACGCGACCCGCGCCAGGGCGACGCGGCGCAGAAGACCATGGACCTGGGTTTCATCGCGCTGCTGCTGGGCATCAGCATCAGTGGCTTGCTACTGGCCTTGACCCGCTTTTCACTGTTGGCCGCCGGCATGCCGCTGTTGCTGTGCCTGCACCTGGGCGCGGTGATGGCCCTGTTTCTCACCATGCCCTACAGCAAGTTCGCCCACGGTTTTTACCGGGGTGCGGCGCTGCTGAAATGGTCCATCGAACGCCGGTTGCCGACGAAACTGCGGCTGGGTTCTGAATGACGCCAACGGAGACTTGCCATGACCAAACTGACTGATCTGCAGCGCCGCCACACGCTGTTGGCCCTGGGTGCTGCCAGCCTGGCGCCGGGCTGGATGTCCACGGCGCACGCCCAGTCGGCCTGGCCCGCCAAGCCCGTGAAAGTCATCGTGGGCTACAGCCCGGGTGGCGCGGTCGACATCATCGCGCGGGCCATAGCGCAGCAATTGCAGGCCGCGCTGGGCCAGCCCTTCATCGTGGACAACCGGCCCGGTGCCGGCACCAACATCGCCATGCGTGCCCTGATCGACAGCCCGCCCGACGGCTACACCCTGGCGCTGGCGGCGAACGCGGTGGCGGCCAACCCGTCGCTTTACCAGCCTTCGCCCTTCGACCCGACCAAGGACATGACGCCCATCTCGCTGGTCGGCCGCGTGCCGGTGGTCATCGCGGCCGCTGCGGGCAGCGAGATGTCGACCCTCGCCAAGCTGATAGCCCTGTCCAAAGCCAAACCGGGCAGCATCAACTTCGGCACGCCGGGCAACGGCTCGACACCGCATCTGGCCATCGAGCTTTTCGAACGCGCCGCCGGCATCACCATGACCCACGTGCCCTACAAAGGCGGTTCGCAGGCCATCAACGACACCCTGGCCGGCCACATCCAGACGGTGGCCGTCAACGCGCTGGAAGTGCTGCCCCATGTCAAGGCCGGCAAGCTGCGCGTGCTGGCCGTGCTGAGCCCCGCACGCACGGCCATCTTCCCTGACGCACCGACCATTGCCGAGTCGGGTTACGCCGGCTTTGAAGCCTCGGTCTGGTACGGCTTCGTTGGCCCGGCCGGCCTGCCGCCGGCGGTGACACAGCGGCTGCATGCCGAGATCCAGAAGGCCCTGGC
>JANMZP010000181.1:0-13171 GCA_031383435.1 Betaproteobacteria bacterium
GACTTCGCCGCCGCGTTGAAGCCCAGCAGGTGGGCGATGAACAGCGGGCCGACGATGGCGTCCTGCAGCACCTCCAGCCGCCGGAAGTAGACCCCGCCTTCCACCATCGGCCGGCCGTAGCGCCAGGCCAGTGCTTCGTAGACCAGCCAGGCCGCCGCCGAGCCGAAGAACAGCCACCGCCCGGTGCGCGCCGACAGCGAGTTGCGTTGGCTGAAGTGGTACGCGGCAACCCCGCCCAGCCACAGCGGCATCGACAGCATGATGGCCGGGCCGGCCGCCACCGCTACGGCCACCACCGCCGCTGCACGCCAGCGCCGTGGCGCGAACAGCGCCAGGCCGAAAATCACGTAGTAGGGCACCTCGTAGCCCATCGACCAGTAGGCGGCGTTCGACCCGAGCTTGACGTGCTGCGTCCAGATTTCGTTGGTGAAGCTCAGCGCCGCGAACAGGCGGGCGGCGGTCCAGTCGTTGGCAAAACCCCAGCCGGTGGCGTAGCTTTCGGGCCGCCAGTGGCCGCCGATCAAGTCGAGCAGCACCGTCAGCACCACGGCCGGCAGAACCACCGAATACATGCGCGACAGGCGGCTGATGGCATAGCTGCGCGCGTCGCGCTCACGCGTGTCGGTGGCGTAGGCGATGACGAAGCCCGACAGCACGAAGAACACCGCCACCGCCTGGTGGCCGTAGACGTTGAGTTGCCACAGGAAACCGCCGCTCAGGCGGTGCAGCGCGAAGTGCGAAATGAAGACCACCAGCGCGGCTGTGAATCGCACCGCGTCGAGGTACAGCGACAACTCGGGCTTCATCGTGGCTGGGCCGGCAACAGGGGCTGCCGCGGGTGGGTCGGCGGATGCAACACCGGGTGCGACCTGCGCGTCGCTGTTCATGGCAACGCCCGCCCGCGCCAACCGCCGAGCACCGCCAACACGTACGCGGTGTACTTCCAGCCCAGCGGGTCGTTCCACCAGGCCTTGCCATAGGACGACAGCGCGCTGCCCAAGCGCCGCGCCTCCAACTCACCGCGCGCGAAATCGGCGTGGTAGCGGGCCAGCTGACGGCGGAACTGCCGCCGCGTGATGGCCCGGCCGTCGCGGCTGGCCAGGCCGTGCTCGGCGGCCGTGCGTTCCAGCAGCCGCGTGCGGTAGTCCACCGGGCGGTGGTGGCCGCTGCCCTGGCTGGCGTGCATGCGGTACAGCGTGGTCGGCCGGCGCAATTGCACGAATTGGAATTCGCGCGCCACGCGCAGCCACAGGTCCCAGTCTTCGCTGAAGGGCAGGCTTTCGTCGAAGGTGCCGCAGCGCTCGAAGACTTCGCGTCTGAACATCGAGGTGCTGGTCAGCATCCAGCAGTCGAGCAGGAACTGGTGGTGGATCCAGCCTGAGAAATCGGCGTCGGTGTCGTCGGTGACTTGAAACTCTGCACAGGCGGCAAGGCTTTCCGGCGGCGCAAAGGTGCCGCCGGGCGCGTTCGGAAACCAGCGTACGAAGCTGCTGAAGACAACGCCGGCTTCGGGGTGGCGGTCCATCGCCTGCAGCTGGCGCGGCAGCTTGTGCGGCAGCCACCAGTCGTCGTGGTCGAGCAGGCAGATGAAGCGCCCGCGGGCCTCGGCAAGGCCGCGGTTGCGTGCCTTGCACACGCCGCCGTTGGCCAACTGGATGACGCGCAGTCGCGCATCGTTCAGGCCCTGCGCGATGGCCACGGTGGCATCGGTGGAGCCGTCGTCCACCAGCAGCACTTCCAGGCCATCGACAGGCTGGGCCAGCACGCTGGCCAGCGTCTGCGCGATGTAGGCGGCGCCGTTGTAGCTGGGGATGATGACGCTGACGGTGGTCATGCCGCAGGTGGCCTGCTTCGCAACGCGCGCAGCCACCGGCCGGCCCCTTCACGCACCGCGCCCAGCCAGCCGCGCGGCCTGCGCAGGCGGTAGGCCACGAGGCCCGTGCGTTCATGCACTTCGCTCATCCACAGCCGCTTGTAGCCGTCGTCGCCGCTGAGGTAGTCGACCACGCTGACGCGGTCTTGCTCGAAGGCGTGCTGCATCAGCATCGCCGTCAACAAGCTGCCGGGCGATGTTTCCTTGTGCGCTTCGTCGTGCGCCAGTTTGTAGATGTCGGCGCGGCCGCCGGCCACCATCCACACCTGCGCGGCCACAGGCACGTCGCCCAGCCAGGCGATGCCCAGGCGCAGCACGCCGCTGCGCGCTGCGGCGCGGATCAAGCCGGGCATGAACTGCGGGTGCGGTTCGGCGCTTTTCCAGCTCGCCGCGTAGACCGTTTGATAGGCCTGCACGCCGACTTCGAGCCGGTCCGTTTCGCCCTGCATCAGTTCGAGCCGCCCGCCGCGCGCGGCGAAGCGTTTGGCCATGCGCGACAGCGTGGTGCGCAGCTTGCCGTCGCGTGCGGCCAGGTAGGTCGGCCAGTCGGTGGTCACCGGCAGCAGCCAGTTCTGGAAGGCGTGAAAGCCGAACACCGCGCAGCCGTTTTCCTGCAGTGCCCGGCGCAGCGCGGCTTCGGCCAGCGAGCCGGCTTGCAGCGGTTCGAAGCGCAGCGTGTGCAGGTGCGGCTCCATGCGCAGCAGGGCGGCCAGCAGGCCGTGCAGCGCCGCCGAGGCGGTGGCGATGTCGATGCCGCTGGCCAGCAGCGGCGCATACCGCGTGGTGTAGTAATTGCTCAGCGCCGTGGCCTGCCCGGCGGCGCGCTGCAGCAGTATCGGCAGCAGGGCCACGACACGGCCATCGGCGCGCCAGCAGTGCAGTCGCGGCACGGCGGCACCGACATCGACGGTCTGCACGAAGTTCAGCCACCAGGCCGCGCTGCTCTGGAAGTCGGCGTGGCCGGCACTGTCCAGCAGGGCCCGCACGTCGGCCGGCAGCGCGCTGTAGTCGCTGTAAACCGACGCGCCGCCGGTGGGGCTGATGGCGGCCAGTGGCCGCTTGGTCGGGGCTGCGGCCATGCTGCTGCGGGCCGCGTTCACCGCGCAGCGGTGCTGCCGATGCGGCGCAGCCAGTCCAGCGTCAAGGCCAGCACCCGGGGCCCGGTCTCGGCGCTGGAAAAGGTGTGGTCGGCGGTGGGCAGGTCGACGCGCTGCACCTGCGGCATGGCCAACGCGCCGCGCCAGTGGGTGTCGCTGCTGGCGTGGCCGGAAAATTCGTGGGCGGTGACGTCGTCGCCCGACAGCACCAGCAAGATCGGCCCGCTGAAGCCGCGCCAGCCTTCGGCCATGCGCGCGGCAAAGGGCACAAATGGCATGAAGGGCGGGCCCTCGCTGCCGCGTGCCAGGCGCACCTGTCGGCGCGCGGTCTGGAAGTTCTGCCACCAACCGCGCACGGCGGCCAGGCCCACGCTGCCGCCGGCCAGCTTGCGCCAGAAGCCGGGCTGCAACAGGCGCTGCACGTAGTAGTGGCGCAAGGTGGCGCGGGCCAGGGTTTCGGGTGAACGCACCCAGGGATTCAGCAGCACCAGGCCGCCGATGCGGGCGTCGCGGGTCTGCTGCAGGTACAGCAGCGCGGCCGAGGCACCGTCGCACAAGCCCCAGAGCACCAGGCGCTGCACCTCGGGGCGCTGGCGCAGCAGTTCGCTGACCGCCGCAGCGATGTCGTCCTGCAGGTGTTCGAAGCCGCTTGGTGTGCCGGCGCTGTCGCCCATGCCGCGCACATCAAAGCGCAACACCGCGTGGCCCTGCGCGGCCAGGCAGCGCGCCAGTTGCACGAAGTGGCGGTGGCTGCCGGCGCGCACCTGCGGCCCGCCCACCACGACCAGCACGGCAGTGTCGCGGGCGGGCCCGTCGGGGGCGGTCAGCACGCCCACCAGCGCGTCGTCGCCGACGGCGAAGACCAGCGGCGTTTCGCAGACCGTCAGGGCTATCGTCATACCAAAGACGGCATCGAGCCTTCGGCCGCCTGCACCGCGGCCAGCGTGGCCTCGATCAGCGCCGGTGCGGTTTCGATCTCGGCGGTTTGCCAGAACGGCGGGCCGCTTACCAGGCGCACTTCGAAGCGGGCAGCGGCCTGGCGCCACGCGGCCGACGCGGCGACGCTGGCCGGGGTCAGCGGTGGGTGGTTTGAGGCCGGGCCCGCCACCGCACTGCATTCCAGCCAGACCAGCCGGCCCAGGCGCGGCGGCACCGGCAGGCGGGCCTGCTCCAGCCCGCTGGCCAGGGCCGGGCTGACGCGGTAGCCGCCCACTTCAACGGCCTGCCCGGCGGCCAGCCGCTTGCGCAGGCTGTCGACCACGCCCTTGCCGCCGCCGTCCAGAAAGGCGGCCGCGGCGGCCGTGCGCAGGAACTGGCGCAGCACCGGCGCGCCGCTGGGCGTGGGCTGCCAGAAGACGAAATGGCAGGTCTCGCCCAGCAAGTCGTCGGGCATCTGCGCGGCCGCGTCGGCCAGCACCAGGCAACCGGCGCGCAGGCCCCACAAGGTCAACGGGGCATCGCTGCGTTGGCGCAGCCAGCGCAGGGCGGTGTGCACGTTCTCCACCCAGTCGAGCCAGCTGGCATCGCTGAATTCGCCGCTGCTGTCGCCGCAGCCTTTCAGGTCGATCTGCAGCACGCCGTAGCCCGCCGCCGCCAGGGCGCGCGCCTGCAATGCGGCCATGCGGCGCGTCTTGTTCATTTCTTCGGCAAAAGGGTGGACGTAAAGCACCATGCCGCGCGGTGCGTGGTGCAGGCCGTTGGCCGGCGCGTGCCACAAGGCCATCAGGCGGTCTTCGCGGCCAGCCCCTGCGGGCAGCATGAACGCTTCGAGCGCCAGCGCCACGGCTGCTTCAGAGGCCGCTGTGGGCGCTGACGAAATCGGCCAGCGCGCCCACGGTGGCAAAAGCCTGGGCGTCGATTTCGTCGTCGGGCAATTCGATGCCCAGGCGCTCTTCGAGCATGGTGATCAGGGACACCACGGCCATCGAATCGAGCTCGGGCACGGCACCCAGCAGCGGCGTCTGGCGCGTGAACGCCAAGCCCCGGCCGCCGAGGGCCAGGACTTCATCCAATACCTGTATCACGTGAGGCAGAACATTCACCGCCATGCCCCTTTCAGGCTAACGGTCAGTATAGGTTGCACATCCAGCCCGCCTGGGGCGCGCGACCTCCCGCACGACGGTGCCGCGCCGGCCCGCGTGGCTTAGTTCACGCCCACATGGCGGGCCCGACGCGCCACGGGTGGCAGGGCTGCCGCCACAATCCGATGCGCTGGACGCTGCTCCCTTGAAGAGGACCCTTTCCATCGCCACTGCCCCTGTCAACGACAACGACAACGCGAACGCCAACGCCGGCCGCTGGCCCCGGCACGCGCCCGCACGGCAGGCCGAGCCGCGTCTGCTGGCCGATCTGATCGTGCTGGCCGCCGAGCGCGCGCCGCAGGCCGCTGCACTCACTTCGGGGGTGCAGACGCTGGATTACGCCGCACTGGCCGGTGCCGTGCAGGCCGGGGCCGCCGGCTTGGTGCAGCAGGGCGTGCAGCGCGGTGAACGCGTGGCGGTGTGGCTGGACAAGCGGCCCGAAACGGTGGTGCTGTGCTTCGCGGCCGCCGCCGCTGGCGCGGTCTTCGTGCCCGTCAACCCCTTGCTGAAGCCGGCCCAGGTGGCGCACATCCTGCGCGACTCGGGCGCTTGCGCGCTGCTCAGCACGCCCGAGCGTGCGGTCTTGCTCGACGGGCTGTGGAGCACGCTGCCCGGGCTGCGTCGCTTGCTGCTGACCGCTGCGGCGACCGAGCCGCTGGCGGCCCCGTTGCCCGCACCGCCGGCACTGCCGGCGCTGCCGGTGCTGCAGTGGGCCGAGCTGCTGGACAGCGCACCGCGCGCCGGCCACCGCGTCATCGACAGCGACATGGCGGCCATCCTCTACACCTCCGGCAGCACCGGCGCGCCCAAAGGCGTGGTGCTCAGCCACCGCAACCTGGTGGTCGGTGCCAGCAGCGTGGCGGGCTACCTGGACAACCGAGCCGACGACACGCTGCTGGCCGTGCTGCCTTTGTCTTTCGACGCCGGCTTCAGCCAGTTGACGACGGCCTTCCACGCCGGTGCCCGCGTGGTGCTGCTGAACCACCTGGTGCCGCGTGACGTGCTGCTGGCGCTGGAACGCGAAAAGGTGACCGGCCTGACGGCGGTGCCGCCGCTGTACCTGCAACTGGCCGCGCTGGACTGGCCGCCAGCCCTCGACGAACACCTGCGCTACTTCGCCACCACCGGCGGGCGCATGCCGCTGGAAACCTTGGCCGCCATCCGCCAGCGCGTGCCCCGCGCCCAGCCCTTCCTGATGTACGGCCTGACCGAGTCCTTTCGCTCGACCTGCCTGCCGCCTGAAGAGGTCGACCGCCGCCCCGATTCGATCGGCCGCGCCATCCCCAATGCCGAGGTGCTGGTGCTGCGCGACGATGGCAGCGAATGCGCCGACGGCGAGCCCGGCGAACTGGTCCACCGCGGGCCGCTGGTCGGCCTGGGCTACTGGGGCGACGCTGAAAAGACGGCCTTGCGCTACCGCCCCTTGCCAGTCGGCCTGGGCGGGCGCGGTGACGAAGCCGGCGGCGGCTTGCAACTGCCCGAGGTGGCCGTGTTCTCTGGCGACACCGTGCGCCGCGACGCCGAGGGCTTTCTGTACTTCATCGGCCGCCGTGACGAGATGATCAAGACCTCGGGCTACCGCGTCAGCCCGACCGAAGTCGAAGCCGTGCTGCACGCCAGCGGCCTGGTCGGCGAATGCGTGGCCTTCGGCGTCGACGACGCGGCGCTGGGCCAGGCCATCCAGGTGGTGGCCACACCGCCGGCTGGCGCGGCCGCGCTGGACGTGCCGGCGCTGCTGGCCGTTTGCCGCTTGCAGATGCCGGCCTACATGGTGCCGGCCCGCATCGTGGCCGCGCCGGCCGCGCTGCCGCGCAACCCGAACGGCAAGCTCGACCGCCGGCAGATCGTGGCCGACCTTCGATGAGCCAACAACCCAGGGTGCCCGCCGCGCCGACCGCCCCGCCAGCCCACGCCGCGATGGACCAGTTCGCGGTTCGCGATGGCGAACTGCTGGTCGGCGGCCACACCGTCAGCGCGCTGGCGGCACAGGTCGGCCAGACGCCTTTCTATGCCTATGACCGCAGCTTGATGCAGGCCCGCGTGGCCGACCTGCGCGCCGCGCTGCCGGCCGGCCTGCTGCTGCATTACGCGATGAAGGCCAACCCGCTGCCGGCCGTCGTCGAACTGATGGCCGGCCTGGTGGACGGCGTCGATGTGGCCTCGGCGGGCGAACTGCAGGTGGCGCTGGCGGTGGGTGCCCGGCCCGCCGGCATCAGTTTCGCGGGGCCGGGCAAGCGCGCCGGCGAACTGCAGGCGGCGGTGCGCGCCGGGGTGCTGGTCAACGTGGAATCGCCGCGCGAATTGCCGCTGCTGGCGGCCGCCTCGCAGGCCCTGGGCCTGCCCGCGCGCGTGGCCGTGCGCGTCAACCCCGACTTCGAACTGAAGGGCTCGGGCATGAAGATGGGCGGCGGGCCCAAGCCCTTCGGCGTGGACGCCGAAGCGGTGCCGGCGCTGCTGGCCCAGATCGGCCAGTTGCAGACTTCCGGCCTGGCCTTCGAAGGTTTCCACCTCTACGCCGGTTCGCAGAACCTGCGCGCCGAAGCGCTGTGCCAGGCCCAGACCCTCAGCTACGAACTGGCGCTGCGCCTGGCCGAACACGCGCCGTCGCCGGTGTTGTCGCTGAACCTGGGCGGCGGCTTCGGCATCCCCTACTTCCCGGGCGAGAAGCGTCTGGACCTGGCCCCCGTGGCCGCAACGCTGGCCGCGCTGGTCGAGCGGGCGCGCACGCAGTTGCCGCAGGCGTCGCTGGTGCTGGAACTGGGCCGCTACCTGGTCGGCGAGGCGGGCGTTTACGTCGCGCGCGTGGTCGACCGCAAGGTCTCGCGCGGTCAGGTTTTCCTGGTCGTGGACGGCGGGCTGCACCACCACCTGTCGGCCTCGGGCAACTTCGGCCAGGTGCTGCGGCGCAACCACCCGGTGGCCGTGGCCAACCGCATGAACGACAGCGCGCGGGAAGTGGCCAGTGTCGTCGGCCCGTTGTGCACGCCGCTGGACCTGCTGGCCGACCGCATGCCGCTGGCGGTGGCGCAAGAGGGCGACCTGGTGGTGGTTTTCCAGTCGGGTGCTTACGGCGCCAGCGCCAGCCCGCAGGGTTTCCTGGGCCACCCGGCGTGTGCCGAGGTGCTGGTCTGAATCAGCATCCGGTGTGCAGTTCACCACACGGGCGACCCCGGACTCGGGGGTGCAGGCCGCCTTGTTGCGCACCCGGGCGTCACTTACGATTCGAGTCAATTCCGCCGCTCACAGCCAAGGTGTCTTCATGACCAATAAATTCACGCTCGCCGCCATCCTGTTGATGGCCTTCGCTGGCGTTGCCCAAGCACAAAGCGTCACTTGCACTTGCGACAGCAGCGCCATCCGCACCGACAACGCAGCAATTCTCGCGGGCCTGCTGACCAACAAGATGGTCTGCGGCAATGTCGGCGGCGAAGCTTGGCAAGAGTGGCACAACGGTGGCGCTGCCGGCGCGGTGGTCGATTACAAGCAAGGCCCTGGCCATCCGGTCGATCCGTCAACTGCTGTGGGCAGCTATGTGGTGAACACCAACAACACCGTCACCTACACCTACAGCGGCGGCAGTGGTCCCTACACCTATGACGTCTGCCTGGCCAGCAGCGGCACCAGCTACACCTACTGTGGCGCGGCTTACGGCGGCCGCAACATCACTGGCGTGCGCATCGGCGGTGCGGGCCTGGCGGCCTGCTCGGGGGTTGCGAACATCGCTGTGCAGTCGATCCGCGACAAGCGCCCCGCCCGGACTGCACCGGTCTCGGCACCGGCCACCCGCGCGCCCTGAGTTGCCGGCCGCTGCGACCTTCTTTTGAGGGCGCTGCGGCCTTTGCATGAGGCGGCCACGCGGCATCATCGCGGCGTGACCCCGCTGCTGACCCCTGCTGCATGAACCGACCCGCCACCACGCTGTGGCTGGTGCTGGCTTACGGCGTGTTCGTCGTCTACGGCAGCCTGGTGCCGCTCGAATTCCGGGCGCTGCCGCTGGACGAGGCCTGGGCCCGCTTCCAGCACATTCCTTTCCTGACGCTGGGCCTGGAATCGCGGGCCGACTGGATCGCCAACGGCGTGCTCTACGCACCGCTGGCCTTCCTGGGCGCGCGCGCCGCCGCCCAGAGCGGCCTGCCGCGCGCCGGGGCCGCCGCACTCACGGTGGCGCTGTGCTGGGCACTGGCCGTGGGGGTGGAATTCACGCAGCTCTTCTTCCCGGCCCGTACGGTGTCGCAGAACGACATCCTGGCCGAGTGCATCGGCAGCGTGCTGGGGGCTGTTGCAGCGCCCCTGCTGTCGAACTGGCTGGACCGCCTGGCGCACGGCTGGCACCGTGGCGGCGCGCGGCTGCTGCCGCACCTGCTGGAGCTGTACGCGGTGGCCTATGTGCTGCTGTGTTTCTTCCCTTACGACCTCTTGCTGTCGCAGGCTGAACTGGCCGGGAAATGGCAGGCGAACCCTGGGGGCCTGTGGCTGGCGGCGCAAGACCGCGGGCTGTTCTTCACTGCGCTGCAGTGGCTGGTGGAAGTGGCCATGGCGCTGCCCATCGGCGCGCTGCCCGCCTTGCAGCCGCGGCGCGGCCGGCTGCCCCTGCGTGCCGGGGCGGTGGGGCTGCTGCTGGGCGCGGTCATCGAAGTCGGCCAGTTCTTCGTGTCGTCGGGGGTCAGCCAGGGCGTGTCGGTGCTCAGCCGGGGCCTGGGTGTGGCTGCCGGCGCGGCCTTGCTGCCGGGGGTGCAGGCGCTGGGCTGGGCCGGTCTGCGCACCGCACTGCGGCCCTGGGTGCTGCCGCTGTGGGCGGTTTACCTGCCACTCCTGGCGGCCGTGAATGGTGCCTTCAAGCACGGCTGGCATGGCACAGCAGGGGCCTGGGCGTCGTGGCAGTCCACCCACCTGCTGCCTTTTTACTACCACTACTACACCACGGAAGCGCTGGCCCTGTTCAGCCTGGGCAGCGTGGCCCTGATGTACCTGCCGGTGGCGGCGCTGACCTGGGCGCGGGGGCGCAGCGCGGCCCACACCGCCGCACTGACGGCCGGCCTGGTGCTGGCCGTTGAAGGGTCCAAGTTGTTTCTGGAAGGCTTGCATGCCGACCCCACGAACGTGCTGGTGGCGGTGGCCGGCAACAGCCTGGCCTGGGCCGTGCTGGCGATGGCGCAGCGCCAGACCATCGGGCCTGCATCAGCCGCAGCCGTGGCCACACGGGCTGCCGCTGGTGCAGGCCAGGGCCAGCGGGCCGCCGCGCGCTGGCCCTGGCTGCTGGTGCTGCCGCCCGTGGCGGGCTGGGCGCTGCTGTTCCCGGCTTTTCCGACCGCCCTGCTGGTCAGCCTGACCGCCGCCGCGCTGTTCGTGGGGCGCTGGCCGGTGTTGGCACTGGGCCTGCTGCCCGCGGCGCTGCCGGTGCTGGACTTCGCACCCTGGAGCGGGCGCTTTTTCCTGGATGAATTCGACCTGCTGCAGGCGGTGTGCATCGCCGTGGCCTTCGCCCGCCTGCCACTTGCGGCGGTGTCGCTGTCGATCCCGCTGTCGATCCCGATGTCGACCGCGCCCAGCCCGCGCCGCCTGCGACCGCTGACCCTGGTCTTCACCGCCCTGGGTTTGAGCCTGGCGCTGAGCAGCCTGCGCGCTTTGTGGCCGGCGGCCGGGCCGCCCGCCTGGCCCGACGACAACAGCTTCAACAGCTACACCAGCGCCTGGAATGCGCTGCGCATCGTCAAAGGCGCGCTGTGGGCCTGGCTCTTCGTGGCGCTGTGGCAGCGTCTGCCCAACCCGGCGCCGCAGCGGGCCCGCGTGTTCAGCGCCGGTGTGCTGACCGGCCTGGCCTTGACCGTGCTGTTCATCGGTTTCGAGCGCGTGGTGTTCACCGGCGGTCTGTGGGACTTCGCGGCCGACTTCCGCGTCACCGGCCCGTTTTCGGCGCTGCACAAGGGCGGTGCCAGCATCGAGTGCTTCCTGGCCGTGGCCTCGGCCTTTGCCCTCGCCACGGTCTTGCAGCCGGGGCCGCTGGCGCTGCGCTGGCCCTGGCGCCTGGTGGCGCTGGCCGTGCTGGCGGGCGCGGCCTACGCCACCCTGGTCACGTACTCGCGCAACGGCTATGCCGCGCTGGCGGTGGTGATGCTGGCGTCCTTGCTGGTGTCGCTGTTGGGGTCGCTGTTGGGGTCGCTGCTGCGGCCGTCTGATGCGGGGCTGGCGCGCGCGCAGGGGCTGCGCCAGGCGGCCGTCGGCGTGGCCGTGGCGGCGCTGCTGCTGGCGGTGGCCTTGCCCATCGCGGGGGGCGGTTACGCCCGGCAGCGGCTGGCGCAGTCGGCGCAAGACCTGGGTGTTCGGCAGGCGCACTGGGCCGACGGCCTGGCGCTGCGCGACAGCAGCTGGGCGACGGCCCTCATCGGCATGGGCATCGGCCGCTACCCGCAGGCCCACTACTGGCGCAGCGCCGAGCCCGTGCGGGCCGCCAGCTACAGCCTGGCGCGTGAGGCCGCAGCCACCGGCGAACGGCGCTACCTGCGCCTGGGCCAGGGGGCCACGCTGTACATCGAGCAGATCATCCCGCGCCCGGATATCGGCGCGCTGCGGCTGTCACTGGACTGGCGGGCCAGCCCCGGTCAGCCCGGGCCGCAAGCCCTGCTGTGCGAAAAATGGACCCTGACTTCGCTGGGCTGCGCGACGGCCGCCGCGCTGCCCGTGGTGGCGGCATCCGCCACAGCCGCCGCCCCTGCGGTTTCAGCTGCTTCAGCCGCTGCCGGTTGGCAACACGCCGAATGGTCGCTCGACGCCTCGCGCCTGCTGGCCCGGCCGACACCCTGGCGCGCACCGCTGAAGCTGTCGCTGCTGACCCCCGAGCAAGGCTGGCTGGATGTCACCGGTGTGCGCCTGCGCACCGCGCTGGGCGACGAGCTGCTGGACAACGGCGACTTCGCTCACGGCATGGACCGCTGGTTCTTCGCCACCGACAAAGACCCGCCCTGGCAACTCCACAGCCTGCCCGTGGCGGTGCTGTTCGACCAGGGCTGGCTGGGTGTGCTGACCTGGTCCGCGCTGGCCGGGGTGGCCTTGGCCGGCGCTGCGCTGGCGCTGTGGCGCGGGCAGGCGCTGGTGGCGGCTGCCGTCCCGGCGCTACTGGGCTTTGCGGTGTCGGGCACCCTGAACACCCTGATCGATGCACCGCGCTTCCTGTGGCTGCTGCTGGTGCTGCTGTGGCTGGCCGCTGCGCGCCGGCCCGCAAGCCCCGTGGGGCTACACAGGCCGCCCACCGGCGCACCTTAGAATTCGCGGTTCGCCCGGGCTTGCCGGGTTCCCTTGATCAGGATTGCCCGCCGTGTTCATTTCCGAAGCCTTTGCCCAGACCGCCCCGGCCGCCGCCGCTGGTGGTGCCGAATCCTCGCTGCTGAGCCTGGCGCCTTTGGCGCTGATGTTCGTGGTGCTGTACTTCATCATGATCCGGCCGCAGATGAAGAAGCAGAAGGAACACAAGGCCATGATCGAGGCGCTGGCCAAGGGTGACGAGGTCGTCATCGGTGGCGGCGTCATCGGCCGCGTGGCCAAGCTGGGCGAGACCTTCGTCCACGTCGAAGTGGCCAACAACGTCGAGCTGCAAGTGCAGCGTGGTGCTGTGATCCAGGTGCTGCCCAAGGGAACGTTCAAGTAGGAGCGTTCAGCATGAACCGCTATCCCCTGTGGAAGTACGCGATCCTCGGCATCGCGCTGCTGATCGGCCTGCTCTACACCGTGCCCAACTTCTACGGCGAAGCGCCGGCCGTTCAGCTGTCGGGCGCCAAGTCCACGGTCAAGGTCGAGGCGGCGATGGTCGAGCGCGTGCAGCAGGTGCTGCAGGCCGTCAGCATCAAGCCCGTGCTCGTGCAGTTCGACGGCGGATCGGTACGCGCCCGCTTCACCGACACCGACACCCAGCTCAAGGCCAAGGACGCCTTGAGCAAGGCGCTCAACCCCGACGCTGCCGACCCGCGTTATGTGATTGCGCTGAACCTGGTGTCGAACACGCCGGCCTGGATGGTCAGCCTGCACGCGCTGCCCATGTACCTGGGCCTGGACTTGCGCGGCGGCGTGCACTTCCTGATGCAGGTGGACATGCGCGGCGCGCTCAAGCAGGCCGTGGACACCTACGC
>JANMZP010000205.1:0-21723 GCA_031383435.1 Betaproteobacteria bacterium
AACTGGGACTTGCCGTACACGCTGATGGTGGCCTACTGCCTGCGCCTGAACATCCACTGGATGGGCAAGCAAAGCCTCTTCCGCTGGCCCTTCGGCGCGGTGATGCGCTGGCTGGGCGGCATCGCGGTGGACCGCAGCCAATCGACCAACCTGGTGCAGGCCTCAGCGGCCGCCCTGGTGGCCGCCGACGGCCGCCTGCAACTGGTGGTGCCCCCCGAGGGCACGCGCGGCAAGACGCGGCACTGGAAGACGGGCTTCTACTTCATTGCGCTGCAGGCCAAAGTGCCCATCGTGCTGGCCTACATGGACTACCAACGCAAGGTCAGTGGCCTGGGCCCGGTGTTCCAACCCACCGGCGATGTCGAAGCCGACATGGCCGTGATCAAACGTTTTTACGCCGGCATCAAGGGTCGCAACGCGGACCAGTTCGAAGCGGGTTGAACCGGCTGCGTTCAGAACTGAACGACGTCGACCTTCATGCCGCGCCCGGCCAGCAGCCCGCGCACGCGGTCGGCTTCCGGTTTGCCGATGAAAGGCCAGGCCACCACGCGCCAGTCGTCGCCTTCAGGCAGCAGGTCCACGCGGTGGCTGGCCGCACCCGGCGTGCGCAGCAGCGCGCTGATGGCGGCCTGCAGTTGTTCGGCCTCGGCCCGGGTGCGCAGGATGCGCGTGGAGATGGCGAAGCTGGGGCCAGCGGGCACGACGGCGGCTGGTTTGGCGGCTGACGGGGCGGCAGGTGTGGCGCCTGACGGGGCCGCTGCAGTGGCGGCACCGGCGGGCAGGGCTTCAGCGGCAGCCGGTGCCGCCTCACCGGCGGCTGCCCGCGTGCTCGCGCCGGCTGCCGTTACCCGCGCGGCGGCCACCGCGTCACGCGCCGCGGCCTTGGCTGCTTCACTCAAGCCCAGGCCGCGCGGTGGCAGACCCACAGCACCTTTCTGGGCATAGGCCGGCATCGGCTTGACGGTGCTGATGGCGAGTTCGGGGCTGGCCGGTGGGCGCCCCTTGACGGCCGCTTGGGCACCCGTCGTGACGGCCGGACCGTGTTCGTGCGAGTCCGCTGCGGGAGCTGATGCGCCCGCGTCGGCAGCCGACGCTGCAGCGCCGTGCGCCGCCGGGGCCGACTCGGCGTGGGGGGCGGCGGGGCGCAGCCAACCGGCAACGGACACGGCGGCAGCCGCCAGCAGGGCAGCGGCCAGCGCCGCCGCGCTGGCCACGCGCGGCAGGCTCCACAAGCGGGTGCCCAGCACCGCGCCCGGACTGCCGGCGCCCACCAGCACGCGGCTGCTCAGGCCACCGCCTGCGATGGCGGCGGTCAGCACATAGGTCGTGCCGGCGGCAGGGCCACCTGCCAGCAGCGCCGTGCTGACGCGGCGGAGGGGTCCGTCCGTGGGCGGCTGCAGCAAGGCGCGGCCGTGCGCGAACACCCACAGCGCCAGGTCGCGTGGCGACAGCGGGGCCATGAAGCGGTCGCCCTCGGCGGGATCGGCAGCGCCGCCCGCCCAGGCCGGCGTGGGGGCGTGGGTGGGGGCGTGGGTGTGCGGATGCAGCATCGGCCGGTAGCCGTCGTGCGTGGCCAGCAGCGCGCCTTGCGCGGCCGGCTGTTGCGCGCGCACCAGCACCCGGTCGCGCAGCGTGGGCACGTGCGGCACCACGCTGGCAGCCGGTGCAGCCGGCGCTTCGTCGGGTGCCACCAGCGTGGCCACCTCGCTGTCCGCCAGCTCGGCCTCAGCCGATGCAGCAGCAGCCGGGGCCCCAGTGGGAGCGTCAGCGGGTGCATCGGCAGCGGCAGCGGCAGCGGCAGCGGCAGCGGCAGCGTCCGGCCCTGCCTCGACGTCAACGTCAAATTCAACCTCGACGGCGCCGGCTTGGGCCTCGGGTTCAGCCGCTGCCGACGGCGTGACGTTGGCGTGCGCATCAGCAGCCTGGTGTTCGGCCAGCGCGGCGAATGCGGCTGCGAAGTCGTCGTCCCCGGACGCAGCGGCTGCGGCGGGTTTGACGGGGTCTGCGCCGGCCGGCTCGGCGGGCGCGGCGGCCAGCAGCGGCCCGGCGGCGGCCGGCGGCCCACCGACGGCCAGCGCCACATAGCCCACGGACTTGACCTGCTGCACGCTGATGCGGCGGGCCAGCGGGTGTCGGTTGTGCCAGGCCACCACGCGGGCGGCCACGGCTTGCAGGCGCAGATCGTCCATGGGTGGGCCGATTCTGCGCAGCCCCGCCGCGCCCCAGCCGCGCATAAGTGGTCCGGAAAGGGGCCTTCTTTCAGCCTCGGTTGTCAGGCCGGCAGCACCGTGCCGCTGACCGCGCCCAGGGCGATGCGCACCGCGCCCGGCGCGCTGCAGAAGGCGCGCAGCGTGACGGTGTCGCCGTCTTCCAGGAAGCTGCGCTGTTCGCCGGTGGCAACCGCGACAGGTCCGGCAACAGCACTCACACCGCCGCCCGCATCCGCGCCCGGCAAGCGCAGCGGCGCGCGGCCGCCCCGGCTCAGTTCCAGCAGCGATCCGCCTTGCTCGGGCAGCGGCCCCGACAGCGTGCCGGTGCCCAGCAAATCACCGACCTGCAGATTGCAGCCGTTGCTGGTGTGGTGGGTGACCAGTTGCGCCGCCGTCCAGCAGGCGTCCAGCGCGTTGGACTGCGACAGGCGTACGGCCGGCTCGCCGCGCTGGCGCATCGCGGTGGTCTGCAGCCACACCTCCAGCGTGATGTCGAGCGCGCCGTGCGCGGCGTTGAAGGCCGACTGCAGATGGGGCAGCGCCTCGGGCAGCCCGGCCGGCCGCTGTGGCGGTTTGCGAAAGGGCGCCAGCGCTTCGAAAGACACCACCCACGGCGACACCGTGGTGGCGAAACTCTTGCCCAGAAAAGGCCCCAGCGGCTGCGATTCCCAGGCCTGGATGTCGCGCGCCGACCAGTCGTTGAGCAGCGTCACGCCGAACAGCCGGTCTTCGGCCTGGTCCATGCTGACGGGTTCGCCCAGTCCGTTCGCCGCGCCGATCCACAAGCCCAGTTCCAGTTCGTAGTCCAGCCGCTTGCTGGGGCCGACATGCGGCGCGCCGCCCTCGCCGCTGTCCTTGCTGCGGGTCTGGCCGTGCGGGCGCTTCACGCGGCCGTCGATGCCGACGGAAGACGCCCGCCCGTGGTAACCGATGGGCACCCAGGCGTAGTTGGGCAGCAGCGGGTTGTCGGGCCGCATCAGCGCGCCCACGCTGCGCGCGTGGTGGATGCCGGCGTAGAAGTCGGTGTAGTCGCCGATGCGGCAGGGCAGCGCCATCTGCGCATCGTTCATCGGCAGCAAGCAGCTTTCCAGGAACAGGCCCTGGTCGCTGCCTTCAGCCAAGGCCTGCGACAACGCCGCGCGCAGTGCGCGCCAGGCCGGCCGGCCCAGGGCCATGAAGGCAGCCAGGTCGCCAGCGGCCAGTGGTACCAGCAGCGGGTCGATCTCGGGCGTCCAGGGGCAGATCGCGGCGGCGGTCTTCAAGTCCAGCACCTGGTCGCCGATGGCCACGCCGACGCGCAGCGGCTCGGGGTGGGCGTCGTCGCGGGCCATCGGGCGGAAGCGGCCGAGCGGCAGGTTCTGGATCGGGAAGTCGCAACCCGGCTCGTTGGCCGAAGCCACCCAGCTGGTCAGCGCCGGGTCGTGGGTGGCGTCGCACAGCGGGTTCAACGCGGCGCTGGCGTGGGTGGGGGTGGGGGTGGGCAGCGCGCTCATGTGCCGGCCTTGAAGTTGTCAGACAAGTCAGCCCAGCAGTCCGCGTAGCCGCGGTCCAGCGCCGCGTGGTTCAGCGCCCAGGCGGTGGGCTTGAAGCGCCAGCGGCTTTCGAACATGAAGGCCAATGTGTCGGCCAGCTTGTGCGGTGCCAGGGTGGCGGCGCTGGCCTGGTTGAAGGCGGCCGCGTCGGGCCCGTGCGGCACGTGGCTGTTGTGCAGGCTCATGCCGCCGGGGCGAAAGCCTTCCGGTTTGGCGTCGTACTGGCCGTGCACCAGGCCCATGAATTCGGCCATCACGTTGCGGTGGTACCAGGGCGGGCGGAAGGTGTCCTCAGCAACCAGCCAGCGCGGCGGGAAGATCACGAAGTCGCAGTTCGCCACGCCCGCTGTGTCGCTGGGGCTGGTCAGCACGGTGAAGATGCTGGGGTCGGGGTGGTCGTGACTGATGCTGCCTACTGCCATGAAGCGCGCCGTGTCGTAGGTCACCGGCACCAAGTTGCCGTGCCAGGCGACCACGTTGAAGGGCGAGCTTCTGGCCACCGTGCGCCACAGCCGGCCGCTGAATTTGCGGACGATTTCCAGCGGCCCGCTGTCGGCCTCAAAGGCGGCTTGCGGGGTTTCGAAATCGCGCGCGTTGGCCAGGCCGTTGCTGCCGATGGGGCCCAGTTCGGGCAGGCGAAACGGCGCGCCGTAATTTTCACAAACGTACACACGCGTCGGGCCCGCGACGGCCACTTTGAAAGCCAGGCCGCGCGGCAGCACCGCGATCTCGCCGGGCGCGATGTGCAGCACGCCGAGCTCGGTGGTCACGGTCAGCGCACCCTGCTGCGGCACCAGCAGCAGTTCGCCATCGGCGTTGACGAGGGCCCGCTGCATCGAGATGTTGGCCAGCACCAGGTGCACGGCCACGCCGGTCTGCGCGTCGGCGTCGCCATTGACCAGCACGGTGCGCAGGCCGTCGATGAAATCCTGCGGCTCGGTCTGCGCGTCGGGCACGGCAATCGGATGCCAGCGCAGCGGGTCGGGCGGCGCGTGTTCGCCATCGGCCGCGCCGGTCTTCCAGTGCGGCTGCCCGTAGGGCGCAAAAGCCGAACCCGCACCCGCCACGACGCTGGGCTGGCGGCGGTACAGCCAGGTGCGGCGGTTCTCGGCACGCGGCGCGGTGAAGGCGCTGCCCGACAGCAGTTCGGCGTACAGCCCCAGCGGTGCGCGCTGCGGGCTGTTGCGTCCGATGGGCAAGGCACCGGGCACGGCTTCGCTTTCGAACTGGTTGCCGAAGCCGTGCAGGTGGGGACGCTCGTTCATGGTGGGGGTTCCTCGTTGCCCGCCGCAGCCGGGCGGGCCGGCCGCGCGGCGGCGATGGCCTCGCGCAGCACGCGCAGGTCGCCAATGTGGTTGGCCAGCAGCAGCACCAGCCGCGCGTCCAGGGCTTGGCTGTCGGCGTCGCTGAGACCCTCGTGGCCCTGGATCAGCAGCTCGTAGAAATCATCACCCGGCGTGTAGGCGTGAAGGCTGCGCTGGCCCGGGGTGCCGAAATTGGGCTGGGTGTTCAGGTGCTTCACGCGACCCCGCTTGGCGGGTTGCTGAAGCCCGACGCCCGGGCCACGGCGGCGCGCACGGCAGCCACATCCAGCCGGCGCCAGCGAGCGGCGACATGCTGGTCGGGCCGCAGCAAGTAAGCGGTGCCAGGCCGCGCGTCGTAGCGCTGCGCGACCAGGCCTTCACAGGGCACCAGGTAGGCGCAGACCGGCAGCGCACCCTGCGCCAAGGTGTCGATGGCGGGCTGCATCCCGCGCAGATTTTCCGGGTCGCCATGCAGGTCGAAAAACAGCAGCAGCGTGAAGTCGGTCGGCATCATCTCCAGCAGCCAGCGGCCGTGGCGCAGCGGTGCGTCTGCGGCCGGCGCGCCGGGCACCATCCAGCCCTTGAAGGCATCGGCATCGACATCGGCATCGGGCGTGTTCAGCGGCGAGGCGTGCAGCGTCGTGGGCACCGACAAGCGCCCGCTGTTGACCAGCGCGCGGGCGAATGGGTGTTCAGCCGCCAGCGTCAGCACCGCATCGCGCAACACCTTCGACGCATGGCTTTTCGGCGTCATGAAATCGGTGCTGCGCGTGCTGTTCAACAAGTTCTCGTCGGCGGCCGCGCCGCGCTCGGCGTCGTAGCTGTCCAGCAGCGCATCGGGGGCCTGGCCGCGCAGCACGCGGTCGAGCTTCCACATCAGGTTGTCTGCGTCCTGCACACCCGAATTCGCACCGCGCGCGCCGAAAGGCGAAACCTGGTGCGCGGCGTCGCCCGCGAACAGCAAACGGCCGTGCCGAAAGCGCGCCATGCGGCGGCACTGGAAGGTGTAGACGCTGACCCACTCCAGTTCGAAATCGATGTGGCCGAAACCCTGGCTGTCGAGTGCGGCGCGGATGCGCGGGCCGACCCGTTCGGGCTGCTTTTCCGCTTCGGGGTCGGCGTCCCAACCGAGCTGGAAATCCATCCGCCACACGTTGTCGGCTTCGCGGTGCAGCAGCGCACTTTGCTGCGGGTGGAAAGGCGGGTCGAACCAGAAGCGGCGCTCGCTGCGGTCGGCTTCGAATGGCGCTGCGCTGAGCAGCACATCGGCGATCAGAAAACGATCTTGAAAGACGCGGCCCACGGTGTCCAGACCGAGTTGCCGGCGCGTCGGGCTGCGCGCGCCGTCGGCGACGACCAGCCAGGCCGTGCGCAGCGTGTAGCGGCCGTCGGGCGTTTCGATGTCCAGCGTGGCACCGCTGTCGTCGGTCGTCACCTTCAGCACCTTGTGCTGCCAGCGCAAGTCAACCAGCGGCAGCGCCTGCGCGCGTTCCACCAGCAGTTGTTCCAGGTGGTACTGCTGCAGATTGACCATGCCCGGCCGGCGGTGCCCGGGTTCGGGCAAGAGGTTGAAGCTGAAGACTTCGTTTTCGCGGTGGAAGGTGCGGCCGACATTCCAGGTCACGCCCCGGGTCACCACGGCGTCGCCCACGCTGAGGCGGTCGAAGATGTCCAGCGTGCGCTGGGCGTAGCACAGGCCGCGCGAGCCGATGCTGACGGTGTGGTCTTCGTCCAGCAGCAGCACCGGTTGGCCGCGCAGCGCGGCGTCGATGGCCGCGCACAAACCGACCGGGCCGGCACCCACCACCACCAGCGGCACGTGTCGCACATCCGCCGCGCCGATTTCCGGCGCGCGGGGCGATGCGTAACGCGGCCAGGTGTAGGTCTTGAGCATGCGTGCCCCGCCCGCGTGCGTTCAGCTTTCCAGTGCGGCCCACATCGCCGTGTCGCGCTCGGCGGTCCAGATGCGCGGGTCGCGGTGGGCGGTGGCTTCGTCATAGGCACGCGACACGTCGAAGGGCATGCAGTGGTCGAAGATGACCCAATGACCATAGGCCGGCCGGGTGGCGTCCAGCGTCTCGCGGTAGACGGTTTTCAAGTCTTTGCCGGCGGCCGCACCGGCCTGCACGGCACGGTAGACATCGCTGATGAAAGCGCGCGTGCCGGCGATGCCGGCGGCCACCTGCACCTCGTCTTGCAAGGCCGCGCCGCGGCCGGGCACCAGCTTGCGCGGCTGCAGGGCCGCGACGGCGTCCAGCGTGGCCGGCCAGTCGCTGAAATAGGCGTCGCCGGCATAGGGCGTGGCGTCGAACTCGACCAGGTCGCCGCTGAACAGGATACGGTCTTGCGGCAGCCACACCACGGTGTCGCCTTTGGTGTGGCCGCGCCCGAGTTGCAGGATCTGCACTTCCAGGCTGCCCAGCCACAGCGTCATCTTGCCAGTGAAGGTCAGCGTCGGCCAGGTCAGGCCCGGCGGCACGCTGTCGACGTTGCGGAACAGGCGCGGGAAGCGCGCAATTTCGCTGGCCTTGTCCTGTTCGCCGCGCTCTTTGATCAGGCTGAGCGTGTCTTCACTGGCAATGATGTGTTCTGGCGCATAGGCCGAAGCGCCCAGCACACGCACCGCGTGGTAGTGGCTGAGCAGCACGTACTTGATCGGCTTGTCGGTGACCTCGCGGATGCGGCGGATCACGTCGGCCGCCATCACCGGGGTGGCCTGGGTGTCGATGACCATCACTGCGTCGTCGCCGATGACGATGCCGGTGTTGGGGTCGCCCTCGGCCGTGTAGGCATAGGCGCGGTCTGACAGCTGGGTGAAACTGACCGCCTTGTCGACCAGGTCGGCCTGGCTGGCGAAAGCTTTGGTGGGGGCAGCACAAGACATGGTGGTGGCCTCGGTGGCAAGAAACGGTGGCGATAGACGCCACCATGCTAAGCCCGCACTCGCGGGCCCTGCCCCATCCAGCGCCAACCCGTCAGGCCCGATTCAGCCCTGGCCGGCTTTCAGCTGTTTGCGCATGTTCTGGCCGGTCTCGGTCAGGCGCAGGCTGCCGCCGTTCCATTCGATCCAGTTCAGCGCCACATAGCCGTCGATGTAACCATCGGCAATTTCGCCGCAACGCCGGTGCTCGATCAGCGAAGCCGTGTTCAACAAGGCACCCAGCAGGGTGTCGCGGGGCAAGGTGGCGGGCAGGGTGGCGGGCAGGCGGGTGGGCAGTTGAGCGGGCATTCGAGCGGTCAAGGTCACGCAGTGGTCTCCTCGCGAGCGGGCTCGTCGGTGACCCACCATAGCACTTGCGCCTGCAGGCTTGTAAGCCGCTGTGGCGCCTGTTTGCGGGGGTCCACAGACTGCGTGAATCTACCGTTGACGATGCCTGTCGGGCACCGCACATTTGCAGCAGGCATGCCCGCGCAAGTGCCGCGACAGCGCCAAAAACAAACAGGAGACCGAGATGCATTTCACACGCAGGAACTGGCTTCAGAACAGCGCTGCCCTGACCGGCGCTGCATGCTTGGGCAGCGCACTCAGCGGCTGCGCCGGCATGGGCAACGCAGCCGGCAAGCCCTGGACCACCCTGGTTGACGGCCCGACGATGAAGGACCTGAACGGCTATGCCCAACTCGGCACCGGCAACTGGTCGTTCGTGGACGGCACGCTGCAAGGCAAGGCCGGTGTGGGCGGTTATCTGGTCACCGCAGCCGACTACGCCGACTTCGAACTGCGCGCCGAGTTCTGGGCCGACGAAGACTGCAACAGCGGCCTCTTCCTGCGCTGCCAGGACCGCAGCAAGGTCACGGCCGACAACGCGTATGAAGTGAACATCTTCGACAAGCGCCCCGACCCCAGTTACGGCACCGGTGCCATCGTCAATGTCAGCAAGGTGGCCCCCATGCCCAAGGCCGCCGGGCGCTGGAACACCTACGAGGTCACCGCCAAGGGCGACCGCCTGCTGGTGGTGCTGAACGGCGTGCAAACCGCCGACGCCCGCGACGCGCGCTTCAAGACCGGCCCAATAGCCTTGCAGTCGGCCGGCGGCACCATCCGCTTTCGCAAGGTGCAGGTGCGGGCCGTCTGATACGCCCACGAACGCGCCAACGGGCTCGCCGACGAAGGGCGGGCTTCACAGGGTGGCGAACATCGCCACCACCACGGCGGCCATCACCCCGGTGGCCGTCCAGCCCAGCCCCTTCAGCTTGCGGCCGATGACGTGGCTGCCCATGGTCTGCCGCTGGGTCGCCAGCAACATCATCACGGCCATGATGGGCACCGCGATGACGCCATTCAGGATGGCCGACCCGAACAAGGCCTGGACCGGGTCAACCGGCGAGAAGCACAGGGCCACGCCGCCCAGCGTGGCCAGCGCCACCACGCCGTAGAAACCGCGGCCCTGGCCTGCTTCCAGGCGCAGGCTCAGGCTGCCTTTCCAACCCGCCGCTTCGGCCACCGCATAGGCCGCCGAGCCGGCCAGCACCGGCACCGCCAGCAGGCCGGTGCCCACGATGCCCAGGCTGAACAGCAAGAAAGTGAAGTCGCCCGCCAGCGGGCGCAGCGCCTGCGCGGCCTGCGCCGAGGTCTGGATGTCGGTGATGCCGGCCTTGTGCAACGTGGCGGCGGTGGACAGGATGATGAAGAAGGCGATCAGGTTGGAGAACGTCATACCCATGATGGTGTCCCACTTGATGCGCCGCAAATGGCTGCGCACCTCGGACTCGGTGTGCGGGTGGGCCGGGCCGGCCGAGCCCGCATCCGCGTCTTCGACTTCTTGCGCCGCTTGCCAAAAGAACAGGTAGGGGCTGATCGTCGTGCCAAAGACCGCCACCACCATCAGCAGCACATCGTGGCCCAGCACCAGTTGCGGGCGGACCACCTGGCGCAGCACCTCGGCGAAGTCGATGTGCAGCATGAAGGCCACGGCAACGTAGCTCAGCAGGGCCAGCGTCAGCCACTTCAGCCAGCGCACGTAACGGGCGTAACTGAGGAAGACCTGCAGCAGCAGGCAGAGCAGGCCGAAAGTGACGGCGTAGACGTGCGCCGAGCCGCCCACCACCAGGCGCAGCGCCTCGGCCATGGCGGCGATGTCGGCGGCGATGTTCAGCGTGTTGGCCACCACCAGCATGCCGACGATGGCCAGCAGCACCGGCCGCGGAAAGCGCTGCTTGATGTTGGCCGCCAGGCCGTGCCCGGTGACGTAGCCGATGCGCGCGCTGACGATCTGGATGGCGGCCATCAGCGGCAGCGTGAAGACCATCGTCCACAGCATCGAATAGCCGAACTGCGCACCGGCCTGCGAATAGGTGGCAATGCCGCTGGGGTCGTCGTCGGCGGCACCGGTGATCAGGCCGGGGCCCAGACGCTGCATGGGATTGAGCTTGAACGGGGTGATCTTCTTCATGGGTTCAGGCTGGCCTGACGGGGCGAGACGGGCCCAGACCGGACGGATGGGCGCGCCGCGCCGCAGTGTCGCACCGCCATGCAGCCAACCGCCCGCAAAGCGCTGCGCAAACCACCCCGGGCAACAATAGGCCGATGTCCAACGCCCACGCCGTCACCCGCATCCAGCGCTGGAGCCGCATCCTCAGCGCGCGGCCCCGGCTGTGGTGGTCGGTGGCCGTCGGCCTCCTCGTTTACGGTCTGCTGGAAGCGCTGTTGCCGGCCGAGCTGGCGGCGGCCGGTTCGCGCGCCCTGCTGGCCTGGAATGCCGGGGCGCTGCTCTACCTGGGCCTGGCGGCGCACATGCTGCTGCAGTCCGACACGCAGGCCATGCAACGCCGTGCGCAGCAGCAAACCGAAGGCCGCGTGGCCCTGTTGGTGATGGTGGTGGTGGCGGCCGTGGCGGTGCTGCTGGCGGTGGCCTCGCAACTCACCGTGATCAAGGCCCTGCCGAGAACCGCGCAGGCACCGCACCTGGCGCTGGCCGCACTGACGGTGCTGACGTCCTGGCTGTTCACACAGAGCTTGCTGGCGCTGCACTACGCCCACGACTTCTACACGGCCCGCGCGCTGGGCCAGCCCGACCCGCTGACGTTTCCCGGCACCGTGGAGCCCAGCTATGGCGACTTCTTCTATTTCGCCTGCGTCATCGGCACCTCGGGCCAAACCGCCGATGTGGTCTTCAACGGTGGCACCCTGCGCCCGGTGGGCACGCTGCACTGCATCCTGGCCTTCTTCTTCAACACCACGGTGCTGGCCTTGACGGTCAACATCGCGGCCGGCTTGTTCTGAACGCCCCACGCGACGGAGTTCCGCCATGAGCAGCAAAACCCCAAGCGCCCACGGCGACATCCGCGGTGCCGCGCGCCTGGCCGTGGACGCCACGGCCGGCCTGACCGACCTGGTCGAGGCCATGCACCAGCGCATCGCCAGCGCACCCGGCGCCACCGCCGCCGACGGCCGCACCAGCGGCATCACGGGGCTGGTCTACCGGTCCATCCGCGGCGTGACGAAGCTGGTCGGCGGCAGCGTGGACGGCTTGCTGGGCTTGCTGGAGCCGCTGCTGGTGCCGTCGCCCAAGCCGGGTGACGCTGCAGCGGCCAGCGCGGCGCGCCCGCCGCAGCCGCAGCGCGAGGCCATCGTGGCGGCGTTGAACGGCGTGCTGGGCGACCACCTTGCCGCGACGAGCAACCCGCTGGCCACCACGATGGCGCTGCGCCACGCCGCCCAGCCGCTGGTGCTGGAACGCGCAGCGCTGCAAGCGCGTTTTCCGCTGGCTGCTGGCCCCCACGGCGGCAAGCTGATCGTGCTGCTGCACGGCCTGTGCATGAACGACCTGCAGTGGCTGCACGAGGGCCACGACCACGGCGCGGCGCTGGCGGCCGAACTGGGTGCCACGCCGCTCTACCTGCACTACAACAGCGGCTTGTCCATCCCCGATAACGGCCGCCAATTTGCCAGTCTGATGGCGCAGCTGGTGGTGGCCTGGCCGGTGCCCGTCGAACGCCTGGTGCTGCTGGGCCACAGCATGGGCGGCCTGGTGGCGCGCAGTGCGCTGGCACAGGCACAAGCCACCGGGCAAGCCTGGCCGCAGCAGGTGACGGAGCTGGTCTGCCTGGGCACGCCGCACTTCGGCGCGCCGCTGGAACGCGCCGGGCACGGGCTGGACGTGATTCTGGAGAACACGCCCTACGCCGCCCCGCTGGCCCGCCTGGGCAAGGTGCGCAGCGCCGGCATCACCGACCTGCGCCACGGCCGCGTGCGGCCCGTTCTGGCAAGCAGCCAGGCCGCTGATGTCGAAGCCCCGCTGGCGCTGCCGGCATCGGCCGCAGACGCCGTGCCGGGCCTGCGCTGCTACGCCATTGCCGGCTGCCTGGGCGCCAGCAGCCAGAGCTTGAAAGCACGTCTGGCCGGCGACGGCCTGGTGCCGGTGGACAGCGCCCTGGGCCAACACCAAGACCCCGCACGCACCTTGCACTTCGCGCCCGATCGGCAATCGGTGGCGCAGGGCGTGAACCACATGGCCCTGCTCAGTGACGCCGGGGTGTACGCGCAGTTGGTGGCCTGGCTGCGGCCGCCGGCTTCAGCCACGACCGCGCCGAAAGGCAACCGCTGAATGGCCGACATGACCCCACGACCACCGCGCGTGCTGTCGCTCATCCCGCCGATGACGCAGCTGAACACGCCCTACCCCAGCACCGCCTACCTGACCGGCTTCCTGCGTTCACGCGGCTTCCAGGCGGCGCAGGCCGACCTGGCGCTGGGCCTGGCGCTGGACCTGCTGTCGCCGGCCGGCTTGCAAGCGGTGCTGGCGCAGATCGAAAACGACGCGCAGGCGCAACCGGCCACGGACAGGCCAAAGCACACGCCCACGCACACGCACGCGCATCGCGCCCACCCGTCGGCCAGCGTGCAGGCCTTCGTCGAACAAGCCCCGCGCTACCTGGCCACCATCGCGCCGGCCATCGCCTTCATCCAGGGCCGCGACAGCACGCTGGCCCACCGCATCGCCAGCCGCGCCTTTCTGCCCGAGGGGCCGCGCTTCGCATCGCTGGACGTTTATGTCGATGCAGACGGCGGCGACCAGGGCGACGGCTTGGCCTGGGCCTTCGGTGCTTTGGGTGTGAACGACCGCGCGCGGCACATCGCCACGCTGTTCCTGAACGACCTGGCCGATGTGCTGCGCGACGCCATCGACCCGCGCTTCGAATTCGTCCGCTACGCCGAGAGCCTGGCCCTCAGCCAGCCCACTTTCGAGCCGCTGGCGCAGGCCCTGGCCGCGCCGCTGAATCTGGTCGATCGGCAGTTGCAAAAGCTCACGCTGGCGGCCATCGAACAGCACCAACCCACGCTGGTGCTGCTGTCGGTGCCCTTCCCCGGCGCGCTGTACGCGGCGCTGCGCATGGCGCAGACCATCAAGGCCACGCACCCGCACGTCGTCATCGCTTTGGGCGGTGGCTACGTCAACACCGAACTGCGCGAACTGGCCGAGCCGCGCATCTTCGACTTCGTCGACTACATCACGCTGGACGCCGGCGAACGCCCGCTGCTGGCGCTGCTGGACCACCTGCAGGGCCGGCGCTCGGTGCAGCGTCTGGTGCGGACCTTCCACCGCGTGGAAGGTTGGGTGAAGTACACCAACTTCATCGAGCCCGATGTGGCTTTCGAGGACGTCGGCACCCCGACCTGGGACGGCCTGCCGCTGGACCGCTACCTGTCGCTGCTGGACATGCTGAACCCCATGCACCGGCTGTGGAGCGACGGCCGCTGGAACAAGCTCACCGTGGCCCACGGCTGCTACTGGAAGAAGTGCAGCTTCTGCGACGTGAGCCTGGACTACATCGCGCGCTTCGATGCCGCGACCGCCGAAACGCTGGTTGACCGCATCCAGGCCATCGTCGCCGAGACCGGGCAGACCGGCTTTCACCTGGTCGATGAGGCGGCACCGCCGAAGTCCTTGAAAGCCCTGGCCATCGAGCTGCAAAAGCGCGATGTCGCGATCAGCTGGTGGGGCAACATCCGCTTCGAGAAAACCTTCACGCCCGAGCTGTGTCTGCAGTTGGCCGACAGCGGCTGCATCGCCATTTCCGGTGGCCTGGAAGTGGCTTCAGACCGCCTGCTGGAGCTGATGAAAAAAGGCGTCTCGGTGGACCAGGTGGCGCGCGTCACCAAGGGCTTCGCCGACGCCGGCATTCTGGTGCACGCCTACCTGATGTACGGCTTCCCGACGCAGACCGTGCAAGACACCGTCGATGCCCTGGAACTGGTGCGCCAGCTGTTTGCCGAGGGCTGCATCCAGTCGGGCTTCTTCCACCGCTTCGCCTGCACCGTGCATTCGCCCGTGGGGCTGGACCCGGCGGCTTACGGCGTCAGCCTGCTGCCGCTGAACGGCGGCGCGCCGGTCACCTTTGCGCGCAATGACGTGGCCTTCATCGACCCCACCGGCGTGGACCACGACGCGCTGGGCGTGGGCCTGAAGAAGGCCATCTACAACTACATGCACGGCATCGGTCTGGACGAAGACGTGCGACAGTGGTTCGACTTCCCGGTGCCGAAAACCAAGGTGGCGCGACAGCGCATCGCCAAGGCACTGGCGGCACTGGTGGCACCGGCGCGCTGAGCGCGCGGCTCAGCGCAGACGGGCCACCGTGCGCGCCGCGACGTCCTTCAGCCACGGCTGCTGCGCCCAGTGCACTTGCGCAAAGGCGGCAATCGCCTCGCGGTAGGTCAGCGACAGACCGATCACATCCAGCCCCTGCAGCAGCATGCGCTGGTGGCGTGGCGACAGCGTGAAGCGTGCAGCCACGCTGCGGCTGCGCACGGTCAGGGTCTGCAGGTCGATGGCCACGGGCGCGGCATCGGCCGCCTCGGCATCGGCCATCAGGGCGGCCACCTCGGCCACGGGCAGCATCACCACCAACAGGCCGTTGTTCAGCGCGTTGGAGTAAAAGATTTCGCCGAAGCTGGGCGCGATGACGGCGCGCACGCCGTACTGCCGCAAGCCCCACACCGCGTGTTCGCGGCTGGAGCCGCAGCCGAAGTTCGCGCCGCCCAGCACGATGCGCGTGTCGGCAAAGGCCGGGCGGTTCAACACGAAGTCGGGGCGCGGCTGGCCCTGGGTGTCGAAGCGCAGGTCGTGCAGCAGGCCGGGTGCCAGGCCGGCCTTGTCGATGCCGCGCAGGAACTGCTTGGGCATGATCTGGTCGGTGTCGAGGTTCTCGATGCGCAGCGCCGCAGCGCGGCCTTCGATCAGGGTGTTGTGCGGGGTATCCAGGGCTTCAGTCATGGTGCAGCGCCAGTTCGCGAACATCGGTGATGCAGCCGGTGACGGCGGCTGCGGCCGCCATCGCCGGGCTCATCAGATGCGTGATGGCACCGCGGCCTTGCCGGCCTTCGAAATTGCGGTTGGTGGTCGACGCGCAGCGCACGCCGTCCGCCAGCACGTCGTCGTTCATCGCCAGGCACATCGAACAACCGGGGCGACGCCACTCGAAGCCCGCTGCCTTGAATACATCCGCCAGGCCCTCGGCCTCGGCCTGGGCCTGCACCGCGCCCGAACCGGGCACGGCCATGGCCCGCACACCGGGTGCCACCCGCCGCCCGCGCAACACGGCGGCGGCGCGCAGGTCTTCGATGCGGCCGTTGGTGCAAGAGCCGATGAAGACATGCTGAACCGCTGTGCCGGCAATGGGTGCCCCGGGCTGCAGGCGCGTGTAGGCCAGCGCCTGCTCGGTGCTCTGCCGCTGCGGGCCGGCAGCCTGATCGGCTGCGCGCGGCACGCGGCCGTTGATCGGCAACACCTGGTCGGGGCTGGTGCCCCAGGTGACGTGGGGCTGCACATCCGAAGCGTCGAAATGGTGTTCGGCATCGAAGCGCGCAGCGGCGTCGCTGTGCAGGTCTTGCCACTGCGCCAGCGCCGCGTCGCGCCAGGCACCGGTGATATCGGTGGCCCGCGCCAGCACGTAATCCACAGCCTTCGCATCGGGGGCGATCAGGGCCCCGCGCGCACCCGCTTCCACCGCCATGTTGCACAGCGTGAAGCGGGCTTCGATGGACAGCGCTGCGATGGCGCTGCCGCAGAACTCGACCACGAAACCGCGCGCGCCCTGGGCCCCGATCTGGCCGATGACCATCAGGATCAAGTCCTTGGCCGTGGTGCCGGTGGGCAGGACGCCGCTGATGCCGATGCGCATGGCCTGCGCCGTGCGGTAGACCAGGGTCTGCGTGGCCAGCACGTGTTCGACTTCCGAGGTGCCGATGCCGAAGCCCAGTGCGCCCAGTGCGCCATAGGTGGTGGTGTGGCTGTCGCCGCAGATGACGACCATGCCAGGGCGGACCATGCCGTGCTCGGGGGCCACCACGTGTTCGATGCCCTGCAGCGCGTCGTTCGTGTCGAACAGCGGAATGCCATGGCGCTGGCAGTTGGCGGCCAGGTTCGTGGCCTGCAGCGCCGAGGCGGTGTCGGCAATGACCCGTGGCATCACCGCGTGGGTGGGGATGATGTGGCTGACCACGGCCACGTTCTGCCCCGGCATGGGCACGCTGCGGCCTTGCGCGTGCAGGCCGGCAAAGGCCTGCGGGCTGGTGTATTCGTTCATCAGGTGCAGGTCGCAAAAGAGCAGCACGTTCTGTTCGTCCAGCAGGGCCACGGTGTGGCTGTCGAGCAGCTTGCGGTACAGGGTTCTGGGCGCGCGGGCGGTCATGGCTGGGTGTCCTGCAGCAAGGGCTGGGTCAGAAAGGGCAGCACCTGAGCCAGCAGTTCGTCAGGTGCTTCTTCGGCAATGTAGTGGCCGCAGGGCAGCGGGCCGCCGCGCACGTCGGTGGCCACGCGCTGCCATTCGGCCAGCGGCTGGAAGCAGCGTTGCACCACGCCGTCGCCGCCCCAAAGCGCCAGCAGTGGCAGGCGCAGATGCCGGCCGGCGTCGCGGTCGGCGCGGTCGTGCAGCAGGTCGATGCCGGCGGCGGCGCGGTAGTCCTCGCACAGGCCATGGGCGGCACCGGGCTGGCGCAGCCCGGCTTCGTAATCGGCCAGCGCGCGCGGGTCGAAAGGCGCCATGCCGGCACTGCGCCGGCCCATCACGTCACGCAGGTAGGCGGCAGGGTCGGCGTCGATCAGGCGTTCGGGCAGCGGCGCTGGCTGGATCAGGAAGAACCAGTGCCAGTAGGCGCGCGCGAAGGCCTCGCCAGTCTGTTCGTACATGGCCAGCGTGGGCGCAATGTCGAGCAGCACCAGGCGGCGCGCCGCCTGCGGGTGGTCCAGCCCCAGGCGGTGGGCCACGCGCGCACCGCGGTCGTGGGCCAGCACGTCAAAGCGACCATGGCCCAGGCCCTGCATCAGGCGCAGCGCGTCCAGCGCCAGCGTGCGTTTGCTGTAGTTGCCGTGGTCGGCGTCGCCCTCCGGCTTGCTGCTGCGGCCATAGCCGCGCAGATCGGCCAGCACCAGTGTGAAATGCGCTGCCAGCACGGGCGCGACGCGGTGCCAGATGGCGTGGGTTTGCGGGTGGCCGTGCAGCAGCAGCAGCGGCGGGCCCGAACCGCCGAGACGCGCGTGGATGTGCACGCCGGGCGCGGTTTCAAGGAGCCGGGATTCAAAGCCCGGAAAGAGGTCGGTGCCGTGCATGCGGGGTGGCTTTCAGCGAACAGGGCTGCATGCTAGGCGCGAATGGAAAGCGCATAAAGTCGCCATTCGAACCCAATGAACGGCACCGAATTTTTCAGCTGAACGAACATCATATGAATACGTCGATCGCAAGCATGGCTGCAGACAGGGGCGCAGACAGGGGCGCAGACATAGGGGTGAACATCGGCGTGATCGGCCTGGGCGCGATGGGCCGCGGCATGGCCGCTACGCTGCGCCGCGCCGGCTACACCGTGCACGTCTGCGACCTGCGGCCGGAAGCCGCGCAAGCCTTCGCGGCCGACGGCGGCGTGGCGGGTGCCAACCCGGCCGAGCTGGCTGCGCATTGCGAGGTGCTGGTCAGCGTGGTGGTCAACGCCGAGCAAACCGAACAGGTGCTGTTCGGCCCGGACGGCGCGGCCGCCGCGATGCGGCCCGGCAGCCTGTTCATCATGTGTTCCACCGTCGACCCCCAGGTCTCGGTGGCGCTGGAAACCCGCCTGGCCGCGATGGGCCTGCTGTACCTGGACGCGCCCATCTCCGGTGGCGCGGCCAAGGCCGCATCGGGCGAGATGACGATGATGACCGCCGGCACCCCGGCGGCCTACGCCAAGGCCGGCGGCGCGCTGGGCGCGATGGCCGCCAAGGTCTACCAGCTGGGCCACCAGGCCGGCAACGGCAGCAAGGTGAAGATCATCAACCAGCTGCTGGCGGGTGTGCACATTGCCGCCGCCGCCGAAGCCATGGCGCTGGGCCTGCGCGTCGGGGTGGCGGCTGAAGACCTCTACGAAGTCATCACCCACAGCGCCGGCAACAGCTGGATGTTCGAGAACCGCATGGCCCATGTGCTGGCCGCCGACTACACGCCGCTGTCGGCGGTGGACATCTTCGTCAAGGACCTGGGCCTGGTGCTGGACACCGCGCGCGCCAGCAAGTTCCCGCTGCCGCTGTCGGCCACCGCGCACCAGATGTTCCTGCAGGCCAGCAGCGCCGGCCATGGCCGCGAGGACGACAGCGCGGTGATCAAGATCTTCCCCGGCATCAGCCTGCCGGGCGCAGCCTGAGGCCGGGAGCGTGACCGTGAGCATGAGCATGACCATGACCCGACCCCTGCTGGGCTGCATCGCCGACGACTTCACCGGTGCCACCGACCTGGCCAACAACCTGGTGCGCGCCGGCCTGCGCACGGTGCAGACCATCGGCCTGCCGGATGCAACTGCGCCGGCCATTGCGGCCGATGCGCTGGTGGTGGCGCTGAAGTCGCGCACCGTCCCGGCAGCCGAAGCGGTGGCGCAGTCGCTGGCGGCGCTGCGCTGGCTGCAGGCGCAAGGCGTGCAGCAGATTTATTTCAAATACTGCTCGACCTTTGACAGCACGCCGGCCGGCAACATCGGCCCCGTCACCGAAGCCTTGCTGGACGCGCTGCACGGTGCAGGCCAGGGCTTCACCATCGTCTGCCCGGCCTTCCCGGTGAACCAGCGCACGGTGTTCAAGGGCCATTTGTTCGTGGGCGATGTGCTGCTGTCTGACAGCAGCATGCGCCAGCACCCGCTGACGCCCATGCACGACGCCAACCTGGTGCGCGTGATGCAGGCGCAGACGAAACGGCGCGTCGGCCTGGTGGCGCAGGACGTGGTGGCGGCCGGGCCCACCGCCATAGCCGCGCGCTTTGCCGCGCTGCAAGCCGAAGGCGTGGGCGTGGCGGTGGTGGATGCCATCAGCGACGCCGACCTGCTGCGCATCGGCGTGGCGTTGAAGGGCATGCGGCTGGTGACGGCCGGCTCGGGCGTCGCCATCGGCCTGGCGCAAAACTGGGGCCGTGGCCACGACAAGGACATCGCCAAGGACAGCACGGCCAGCGCGCTGCCCGCCTTCGAAGGCCTGGGCGCGGTGGTCTCGGGCAGTTGTTCGGCGGCCACCCAGGCGCAGGTCGCGGCCTTCAAGGCAGCCGGCCGGCCGGCCTTTGCGGTGGACCCACTGGCCATTGCGCAAGGCCAGGACGTGGCCGCGCAAGCCCTGGCCTGGGCCTCACCGCTGCTGGCCGCCGGGCCGGTGCTGGTGCATGCCACCGCCGCGCCGGCCGCCGTGCAAGCCGTGCAGGCGCTACTGGGTGCGGAGCGCGCCGGTGCGCTGGTGGAAAACGTGCTGGCGCAAGTGGCGCGCGGCCTGGTCGAGGGCGGCGTGCGCCGCCTGGTGGTGGCCGGCGGTGAAACATCGGGCGCGGTGGTGCAGGCCCTGGGCGTGCGCCAGTTGGCCATCGGCCCGCAAATCGACCCCGGCGTACCCTGGACCTGGGCACCCACCGATCTGGGCGTGCCGGTGCACCTGGCGCTGAAGTCGGGCAACTTCGGCAGCGCCGACTTCTTCCTCAAGACCTTCAGCCCAGCCCGCTGACCCCCGAAAGCCCGCCATGCCCCGCTTTGCCGCCAACCTGTCGATGCTCTACAACGAGCACGCCTTCATCGACCGCTTCGCCGCTGCGGCGGCCGACGGTTTCCAGGCCGTCGAGTTCCTCTTCCCCTACGCCCACAGCGCGCCCGAACTGGCGCAGCGCCTGGCCGACCACGGCCTGCAGCAGGTGCTGTTCAACGCCCCGCCGGGCGACTGGGACGGCGGTGAACGCGGCACGGCCTGCCTGCCCGGCCGCGAAGCCGAATTCCGCGCCGGCGTGGCCCGCGCGCTGGACTACGCCGAAGTGCTGAACTGCCCGCGCGTGCACCTGATGGCCGGCCTGGCCCCGGCCGGCACCGAGCGCGCCGCGCTGCAGGTCACCTATGAAGCCAACCTGGCCTGGGCCGCCGAGTTGGCCGCCACGGCCGGACGCGAGGTGCTGATCGAACCCATCAACCCGCGCGACATACCCGGCTACTTCCTGAACCGGCAAGACGCAGCCCACCGCACCGTGCAGGCCGTCTCCGCGCCGAACCTGAAGGTGCAGATGGACCTGTACCACTGCCAGATCGTTGAGGGCGATGTCGCCATGAAGATCCGCCAATACCTGCCCACCGGCCGCGTCGGCCACATCCAGATTGCCGGCGTGCCGATGCGCCATGAACCCGATCTGGGCGAGTTGAACCACCCCTACCTGTTCGACGTCATCGACGAGGTCGCAGCGGCCTGCGGCTGGCCCGGCTGGGTGGGTTGCGAATACCGGCCGGCGCGCGGCGCGGTGGCCAACGGCACCTCAGACGGCCTGGGCTGGCTGCGCGGGCGCGGCTGATCCGGCGCGGCCGGACTGGGGCATCGGCCCCTCCCCGCAATTGCGGGTGCGCGGTCACGGGATTGATGCACCGCCGTGCCAGCGAAATGATGCGGGCATGAACCCGCACGACACCCCCCGCGAACTGCCTCCCATCAGCGCCCGTGCGGCGGAACAACTGCAGCAGTGGGAAGCCCTGCGCGCGCAGATGCAGACGCTGCACGCCGAGCTGGAATACCTGCGCCTGATGCTGAAGCTGAACGCCGGCCCATCAGCAAGCTGAGGGCTGTTTCCCCACGCTGACGCGCAACGCGGCCCTCGCCACGTCCTGCGGTTGCTTCGGCGTGACGGGGTTGAAGTCCGGCCGGGCCGCTGCGCCGTATCGGGGATTGCCTGAGGACCGAACCCGCAAGCCCCCGATGGCTGCGCCGCCTGCGGCTGAACAGAATTCGGTCTGTCCGCAGGCCGACCACGGCTTGCCGGCCAACGGTCTCGGCTGCGCCCAGCTGCAGCCGGGCTCATCCCGCAAAACCGAACCGCCAGCAAGGAAGTCCAATGAACCCCCAGCCGCCCATGCGCTGGACCCGCCTCACGCCACAGCAGGCTTTGCGGGCGCTGCTGGCCTCAGGGGTCTTGCTGGCCGCTTTGCCCATTGCTGCTGCACCCACACTGGCGGCCTGTTCCTGGAACCAGCCCGGATACAACCCGTTCACGGGCGACCCGGTCGCGGCGGTCGACCGTTACCAGGACATCGCGCCGCTTGTTCGCGCACGCCTGAAGGCCCGCATGGCTCGCCGCGCTTACGACGAGATCGTCACCATCGGCCGTGACGCCATCCTCGGCAAGGCGCGTTATGGCGCAGAGATCCGCGACATGCACTTCGGCGCCGCCCAGGTCTGCCGCACGGTGGATCGCAGCGCCTGGGCAGCG
>JANMZP010000234.1:0-12105 GCA_031383435.1 Betaproteobacteria bacterium
ATCTACGCCAGCTTCACCTTCATCTTCTTCGCGCTGGAAGCGGCCATCATGGCCTACGCGCTGGAGCTGGCCTGGGGCATCCCGCCGACCTGGGGCTACCTGGTCTGCGCGCTGATCGTCATCCCGCTGGTCACCCACGGCGGCACCGCCATCAGCCAGTTGCAGGTCTGGACGCAACCGCTGTGGCTGACCTTGCTGGTGCTGCCCTATGTCTACGTCTTCCAGGCCCACCCGACGCTGGTCAGCGAGCTGCGGACCTACGCGGGTGAGAGCGGCAAGGGTGGCGCTTTCGACCCGCTGCTGTTCGGCGGTGCGCTCACCGTGGGCATCGCCTTGATCACGCAGATGGGCGAGCAGGCCGACTACCTGCGCTTCATGCCCGAGAAGACGCCGGCCACGCGCGGCCGCTGGTGGCTGGCGGTGCTGGTCGGTGGGCCGGGCTGGGTCATTCCGGGTGTGCTGAAAATGCTGGGCGGCATGTTGCTGGCCTACCTGGCGCTGACCCTGGCGGTGCCGGCCGACCGCGTGGTGGACCCCAACCAGATGTACCTGGCGGCCTACGAAGGGGTCTTCCCGCACTACAACTGGGCGGTGGCGGCGACCGCACTGTTCGTCATCGTCAGCCAGTTGAAGATCAACGTGACGAACGCCTATGCCGGCAGCCTGGCCTGGTCGAACTTCTTCGCCCGCGTCACGCACAGCCACCCCGGTCGCGTGGTGTGGGTGGTGTTCAACACGCTGATCGCGCTGATGCTGATGGAGCTGGAGGTGTTCCGCGCCATCGGCGGCGTGCTGGGCCTGTACAGCAACATCGCCATCAGCTGGATCATGGCCGTGGTGGCCGACCTGGTGGTCAACAAGCCGCTGGGCTGGTCACCCAAGGGCATCGAGTTCAAGCGCGCGCACCTGTACGACATCAACCCGGTCGGCGTGGGCGCGATGGGTGCCGCTTCGGTGCTGTCCATCGCCGCCCACCTGGGCGTGTTCGGCGCGATGGCGCAGGCCTTCTCGGCGGTCATCGCGATGGCGGTGGCCTTCGTCACCTCGCCGCTGATCGCGTGGGCCACCACGGGCCGCTACTACATCGCCAGAAAGTCCGAAGAAGGCGCCTACCTCGGCGCGACGACGGGCGTGCTGAAGCTGCGCCGCTGCGTCATCTGCGAACGCGACTACGAGGGCGAAGACATGGCGCAGTGCCCGGCCTACGGCGGGCCGATCTGCAGCCTGTGCTGTTCGCTGGACGCCCGCTGCCACGACCTGTGCAAGCCCGAACCGGCGCGCGCAACCGGGCAGCTGGCAGCCCTGCTGCGCCGCCTGACGCCGCGCGCCTGGTGGCCGCAGCTGGACACCGGGCTGGGCCGTTACCTGCTGCTGATGGCCGTGGTGGCCCCTGCGCTGGCCGGCCTGCTGGCCCTGCTGTACCAGGCCGAATTGCGCCAGCTGGGCGGCGCGGCCGAAGCGCTGGCGCCGGCACTGCGCGCCGGCTTCATCAAAGCCTGGTGCGGCCTGCTGCTGGTGGCCGGCATCATCGGCTGGTGGGGCGTGCTGACGCAGATCAGCCGCCGCGTGGCGCAGGAAGAAAGCAACCGCCAGACCGAGGCCCTGGTGCGCGAAATCGAATCGCACCGCCGCACCGACGAAGAACTGCAGCGCGCCCGGCTCACGGCCGAGGCCGCCATGATTTCGGCCGAGGCCGCCATGATGTCGGCCGAGGCCGCCAAGCATTCGGCCGACGCCGCCAACCAGGCCAAGACGCGCTACATCAGCGCGGTCAGCCATGAATTGCGCACGCCGCTGAACAGCATCCTGGGCTATGCGCAGTTGCTGGACGAAGACCCGTCCCTGCCCGTTCACCGCAAGCAGGCCGTGGGCGTCATCCGGCGCGGCGGTGAACACCTGCTGAGCCTGATCGAAGGCACGCTGGACATCGCGCGCATCGAAGGCGGCAAGCTGGCGCTGGAACCCAGGCCGATGCGCCTGCACGAGGCGCTGCGCCAGATCGTGCAGATGTTCGAACTGCAGGCCGCCAGCAAGGGCCTGCGTTTCGAACACGACATCGACAGCGCGCCGGCGCTGGTCAGGGCCGACGAGCGGCGGCTGACCCAGATCCTCATCAACGTGTTGGGCAACGCGGTGAAGTTCACGCCGGCCGGCCGCGTCAATTTTCGCGCCACGCACGTGCGCGAGATGGCGGTGTTCGAGATCGAGGACACCGGGCCTGGCATCGCGGCGCAAGACCTCGAACGCATCTTCGAGCCGTTCTCGCGCGCGGGTTCGGCCGCAGGCGCGCCCTCGCAAACAGCGGCCGCCGGTGGCACCGGGCTGGGCCTGACGATTGCGAAGATGCTGACCGATTTGATGGGCGGCGAAATGACGGTGTCGTCGCGCACCGCGGCCGCGGGCGACGGCCTGTCCGGCACCTCGGGCACGCTGTTCCGCGTGCGCCTCTTCCTGCCTGAACTGCAAGGGGCGAAGGCCCCGCAGCCGCTGCCGCTGCGCGCCGGCTACGCGGGCGCACGGCGTCGCGTGCTGGTGGTGGACAACGAAGAGGTCGACCGCACGCTGCTGGCCAGCCGCCTGCAGGGCGTGGGTTTTGACGTGCTGCAGGCCGGCTCCGGCCACGCGGCGCTGGCCTTGCTTCATGAGCAGACGCTGGCGGTGACGCCGGTGGACGCCATCCTGATGGACCTGGCCATGCCCGGCATCGACGGCTGGGAAACCATCCGCACGCTGCGCCGCCAGCGCCTGAGCAGCGCGCCGGTGGCCATCGTCTCGGCGAATGCCTTTGACAAGGGGCTGGACAACGATGTGGGCATCACGCCGGCCGACTTCATCACCAAGCCCGTGCGCTTTGACGAGTTGCTGGACTGGCTGGGCGGCCAGTTGGGCCTGCAATGGCTGGCCAACGCGCCCGTGCCGCCGCCCACCCCCACGCCAGCCGACGCGCCGCGCCCCATGCGCACCCAGTTGCTGGCCCTGCGCGAGGTGGTGAACCTGGGCTACCCGCGCGGCGTGCGGCGCTTGCTGGACCAGATCGAAGCCGAGCGCCCCGAATGCAGGCTGTGGCTGCAGCCGCTGCGCGTGCTGGCGGCGGGCTTCCAGTTCGACCGCATCCCACCCCTCATAGACGCCGCTCTGGCGCAAGCCGATGTCCACTGAAGGCATACCGCGCGCGGCGCTGGTTCCGGAACGCGCCGCCAGCGCCGGCCTGGTGCTGATCGTCGACGACGTGCCCGACAACCTGGCCGTGCTGCACGACGCGCTGGACGAAGCCGGCTACACCGTGCTGGTGGCCACCGACGGCGCCACCGCGCTGGCGCGCGCCGCGCAGGCCGAACCCGACATCGTGCTGCTGGACGCGGTGATGCCCGGCATGGACGGTTTCGAAGTTGCGCGGCGGCTGAAGGCCGGCCCCGAAACGGCGCACATCCCGATCGTCTTCATGACCGGGCTGACCGACACCGAACACGTGCTGGCCGCCTTCGAGGCCGGCGGCGTGGACTACGTCACCAAGCCCATCCGCCCGCCCGAGGTGCTGGCCCGCATGGCCGCCCACATGCAGGCCGCGCGCCAGGCGCGCCAGGCGCGCAATGCGCTGGACGCCTACGGCCACGCCACCATTGCCGTGCGCGTAGAAGGCGCGGGTTCGAGCGGGCGGGCGCGGCTGACCTGGCAAACGCCGCTGGCGCGGCGCTGGCTGCCGGCCTACTTCGACTGCACGCCCGGCGAGGTGCCCGCGCCGCTGCTGCACTGGCTGCAAAGCGCTGCCGACGGCCGCGAACTGCGCCCCTTGTCCAGCGCGCGCGGTGCCCAGCAACTGGTGTGCACATTGCAGGGCCGCACGCCCGACGAAGACTGGCTGGTGGTGCTGCGCGAGGTCAGCGACGCCGCCACCGTGGAAGCCACGATGCTGGCCCTGGGCCTGACGCTGCGCGAGAGCGAGGTGCTGTACTGGGTGGTCAAGGGCAAGACCAACCGCGACATCGGCGACATCCTGGGCAGCAGCCCGGCCACGGTGAAAAAGCACCTCGAGCGGGTCTATGAAAAGCTGGGGGTCGAGACGCGCACCGCAGCAGCCGGCGTGGCCCTGCAGCGCGTGCGGGCGCTGGCCCAGGGTTGAGCGGCAGACCCCTAACACTCAGGATGTTGCTGTCCGGGCGCGCTGCCTAGAGTCGCCCTGCGCTGTCTGCCGGCGCCCTGCACGGGGCGCTTCATCGGCAGCGTGTCCGCGTCGATCCCGGCGCGCGATTCCGCAAAACCGACCCCGCATCGACCAGGAGCACCCCATGGCAACAAAGACAGTCCGGCCCACCACCCCCAAACTTCATGAAGCGGTCAGCAACGAGGTGGCCGCCAGCGCTGCCGGCCCGACCCGGGCCAGCACCCAGGCCGGTTCCGAAGGTATCAACCCGAAGACGCCAGGTGCGGCTGCCGATGGCAGCGAAGCCGTCGCCGGCTACAAGGTGATGACCGAGGCCGCCGCTGCCGCCGCGGTCACCCTGCCCGACACCTCGAAGTTGCGCAACATCGCCGAAGCCTCGTATGGCGTGCCCGCGCAGACCGAGTCGATCATTGGCGTCGACAACCGCGTGCGCATCAACCCGACGACCAGCTTTCCGTGGCGCGCCAACGCCTCGCTGTTGATCACGGCGGCCGACAACTCGCAGTGGATCGGCACCGGCTGGTTCGTCGGCCCGCACACGCTGATGACCGCCGGCCACGTCGTCTTCATCAAGGGCAGCGGCGTGCCCGGCCGCGACGGCTGGGTTCGGCGCATCGTCGTCATCCCCGGCCGCAACGGTGCCGCCGCGCCCTACGGCACGGTCACGTCCACCAGCTTCCGCTCGGTGGTCGGCTGGTCCACCAACGGCAACGCCGAGTTCGACTACGGTGCCATCATCATCCCCACCAACCTGGGCAACACCACCGGCTGGTACGGCTATGGCAACTACCCCGACGCCCAGCTGATGGGCCAGACGGTCAACATCTCCGGCTACCCCGGCGACAAGCCCAGCGGCACGCAGTGGTACCACTCGGGCCAGGTCACGGCGGTGTCGGCACGCAAGGTCTACTACAACGCCGACACGGCCGGCGGGCAAAGCGGCAGCGCCGTCTACCGCATCGTCAACGGTGCGCGCATGGCGGTGGCGGTGCATGCCTACGGCGGTTCGACATCGAACTCGGGCACCCGCATCAACGCCGAGGTCTTCGGCAACATCACCAACTGGAAAGCCTGAGCATGGCTTTGGTCTCGGGCCAGGTTCTCGACGCTGCCGGCCAGCCGGTGGCTGGTGCGGTCCTGGTCTGGGCGGCGGGGCCTGTGGCCCTGCCCGACATCGCGCTGCTCAGCGCCGACGACGGCCGCTTCACGCTGGCCGCACCCGCGCCCGGCCGCTACACGCTGGCTTGCCGCAGCGACACCCACGGCCAGACCCAGGCCACTTTCGATGTGGCGGCAGGCGCTGTCACGCTGCTGTTGCGCTTGCCGCGCTGAGCGGCGGCGGCGTCAAGGTCACCGCCCGGTGTGGGCGGCGTCAACAGGTACCTGGAAATGCCGCGCCGTGAATCCGGCAGGCAGCGCGGCCGCCAGGTCGCCCAGCACCAGCAGGCGCAAGGGCAGCGGCTGTGCGCCGGCTTGCCGCGCCAGGCGGGGCAGGGCCACCTGCAGCGCGGCGGGCGCGATGTGTTCGGCCACCAGCAGCGTGGCGCGGCGCGGCTGGAAGCGGGCCAGTGCTTCAACTCCGGCCGGGCTGTCCCGCAGGTAGCCGCTGTCCCATGGGTCTTGCGGCCGGGCGGTGCGCCAGGGCTGCGCTTCGTGCAGTTTGGTGCGCCCCCGCAAGGCCCAGCGCGCGGCCGCGCTGGTGCAGGCCGCCATCTGCAGACTGCCGTCGCGTTCCAGGCACAGCCGGGCCGCCAGCTGCGCCAGGGCGGCGGCATCGGCGCCCTGCAGTGTGGCCACGGCCAGCGGCTGCGCTGCGGCGGCTGGTGCCAGGCACCACAGGCGCAAGTCCGCGAACAGCGCTAGCGCGGCCGCGGGCAGCGGCCCGGCGTCGCCCGGCGGGCGCAGTGCGGCGCGGTCATAGCGGGCCAGCAGCCGGCGGGCGCGGCGGATTGCGTCACACTGGCGGCCCTCAAACACCCGGCACACCCCGATTCATGACTGCACTCGTCTGGACCGATACGCTGGCGCTGCACCAGCCGCTGATGGACGACACCCACCGCGAATTCATCGCCCTGCTGGGCGAGGTGGAAACGGCTGCGCAGCATGCCGATCCGGTGGCTGCCGTCAGCGCCAGCCTGACCCGTTTCGTGGCCCATACCGAAGCCCATTTCGGCCAGGAAGACGCCTCGATGGCGACCATCGGTTTCGCCGCCACCAACTGCCACGCCACCCAGCACGCGCAGGTGCTGCAACTGCTGCGCGAGGTGCAGCGCCGGGTGCAGGACGACGGCAACCTGGCGCTGGTCGGCCAACTGGTGCCAGCCCTGGCCGAGTGGTTCGTGCCGCACGCCCAGAACATGGACGGCGGCCTGGCGCAGGTGATGGCGGCGACCGGTTTCGACCCCGCCACGGGTGCCATGACGAACCCGCCCGATGCCCAGTCGGCGCCGGCGTTGACGTCCGACGCGGCCTTCAACGCAAGGGCCGCAACAACGGCATCAGCGCCGACGGCTGCGTGACGCTGGCATCAAAGGCAGCGCGCGTCTGCCCGCCGATGGCCGCGCGGATCTTGCGCACGTAGAGCCGCGTTTCGGCATACGGCGGCACGCCCAGGTAGCGTTCCACCGCGCGTTCGCCGGCGTTGTAGGCGGCAGCCGCCAGGTTGATGTCGCCTTCGAAGAAAGCCAGCAACCAGCGCAGGTAGGCCATGCCGCCGCGCAGGTTCTGCACCGGGTCCAGGATGTTGCGCACGCCGAAACGCGCCGCAGTTTCGGGGATCAGCTGCATCAGGCCGTGGGCGTTTTTCGGTGACTGCGCGTTGGGGTCGAAGTTCGATTCGGTGGCAATGATGGCCAGCACCAGGTGCGGCGGCAGCTTGTATTCCGGTGCCACCAGGTTCACGAAACGCACGATGGCTTCGGGCGCATTCGCTGGCGGCGGCGGGGGTGGTGGCATCCAGGGCCTGGCGGCGCTGTTCGCGGGCGGTTTCATGGCCACGGGCGGCGTCGCTGCAACCACACGGTCTTCCTCGGGCGGGCGCAAACAAGCCGGCGGCGGGCCCTGCGGCTTGCCCATGCGCAGCAGGATGTTCTGTGCCTGCTCGTAGCCCTGCTCGGCGGCGGCTGCGAAGAGGTGCGCGGCCTGGGCTTCGTCGCGTTCGATGCCGCGCGAATTGGTCAGCATCCAGGCCAGGCTGAATTGCGATTCGGCGTCGCCATAGCGTGAGGCCCGGCAGTACAGCTGCGCCGCGCGCACGGCGTCGCGTTCCTGGCCGTCGCCATGTTCCAGCGCCTTGGCCTCGCTGCGCCAGCGTTCCACCTGCACCGGCAGCACGGTGCCGCGCTCGGGCGGCGGGGTGCTGGGGCGGGGCAGGTCGTCCAGGCTGGGCAACGGGGCGTGGGCGTGGGCCTGGGCTTGCAAAGCCGGCCAGGCGCACAGGCCCAGGCACAGGGCGATCGTTGCAGCACGGCGCCAGCGGTGCGCGGTCGGGGTGGGGTGCATCGGTCAGAGTCTAGTCAGCGCCGGGCCGTACGCCGTCCGGCGTATATCGGCCGCGCCGGCCGCTGCCTAAGCTTGGCTGCGTTGATGCAGCAGGACATGCACCACGACATCAACCCTCACACAGCCAGGAGCACAAGACCCATGACGACCACCCGCCGCGTATTCGCACAGTCCGTCGGCAAGACCTTCACCGCCGTCGCGCTGGCTGTCGCCAGCTTGGGTGCCACCTCCGCCTTCGCGCAAGAGACCATCAAGGTCGGGGTGCTGCATTCGCTGAGTGGCACCATGGCCATTTCTGAAACGGTGTTGAAGGACACCATCCTGATGGAGATCGAGGCCATCAACGCCAAGGGTGGCCTGCTGGGCAAGAAGCTGGAACCCGTCGTGGTGGACCCGGCTTCGAACTGGCCGCTGTTTGCCGAGAAGACCCGCCAGCTGATCAGCAAGGACAAGGTCTCGGTGATCTTCGGTTGCTGGACCAGCGTGTCGCGCAAGAGCGTGCTGCCGGTGGTGGAAGAGCTGAACGGCTTGCTGTTCTACCCCGTCCAATACGAAGGCGAAGAGCTCAGCAAGAACGTCTTCTACACCGGCGCTGCGCCCAACCAGCAAGCCATTCCGGCCGTCGAATACCTGATGGGCAAGGACGGCGGCAACGCCAAGCGATGGGTGCTGCTGGGTACCGACTATGTCTACCCGCGCACCACCAACAAGATCCTGCGCAGCTTCCTGAAGAGCAAGGGCGTGAAGGACGAAGACATCATGGAGGAGTACACGCCTTTCGGCCACGCCGACTACCAGTCGATCATCGCCAAGATCAAGAAGTTCAGCGCCGAAGGCAAGAAGACGGCCGTGGTCTCGACCATCAACGGCGACAGCAATGTGCCCTTCTACAAGGAACTGGGCAACCAGGGCCTGAAGGCCACCGACGTGCCGGTGGTGGCCTTCAGCGTGGGTGAGGAAGAACTGCGTGGCGTGGACACCAAGCCGCTGCAGGGCCACCTGGCCGCCTGGAACTATTTCCAGTCGATCAAGAACCCGACCAACGACGCCTTCATCAAGCAATGGAGCGCCTACGCCAAGGCCAAGGGCATTGCCGGCCACAAGGACAAGCCGCTGACCAATGACCCGATGGAAGCCAGCGTCATCGGCTTCCACATGTGGGCCCAGGCCGTGACCAAGGCCAAGAGCACCGACACCGACAAGGTCATCGCCGCAATGGCCGGCCAGACCTACAAGGCGCCCAGCGGCATCGTCAGCAAGATGGACGAGAAGAACCACCACCTGCACAAGAGCGTGTTCATCGGCGAGATCAAGGCCGACGGCCAGTTCAACGTGGTGTGGAAGACGCCGGGCCCGGTCAAGGCCCAGCCGTGGAGCCCGTTCATCCCCGAGAACAAGGGCAAGAAAGACGAGCCCGAAAAGAAGTGAAGCTGGGTGGCGCGGCACCCGCCGCGCCGCTGTGCTCTGTGAGTTGGAAAAGGACTTCCGTGCTGTTGCGTTTGATCGTGTTCGCATTGACCGCAGCACTCGGAAGTTCCGCCTTCGCGCTGACCGCTGACCAGACCTTGCGCATCGCGCAGGGCGAGAGCGATGCCCGCATCGCCGCCTTGAACGAAGCGGTGGCGGCCGCCGACCCGGCGCTGGCCGCCTATGTGCAGGCGCTGCTGGCCGACGAGGTGAAGCTGGTCGGCGGCAAGGCCTTCATCGTGCGCGACGGCAAGGCCAGCGATGCGGCCACCGGCGCTGCAACGCCCCTGCCCGAGGCGGCGGAAGACGTTGTCAACCCCAACCGCGTGCGCCGTGAACTGGAAGGCGCGCTGGCCGCGTTGAAGCTGTTTTCACCGAAGCGCGCCGAACGCGCCAAGGCCGTCACCGAACTGAAAGAGCAGGCCAGCGAAGGCCAGCTGGTGCTGATCGAGAAGGCCGAGAAGAGGGAAACCGACATCGACATCAAGGCCCAATTGGCGCTGTTGAAAGCCGCCGTGCTGATCTCGTCGACCGACAAGTCCAAACGCCTGGCCGCCGCGCAAGTGCTGGCCGACAGCGACCAGCCCGCGACCAAGAGTCTGCTCATCGAACGCATCGCCGCCGAGACCGACCCCGAGGTCAAGGCCGCCCTTTACAAGACCCTCTCCACCGTCGCCGGCCGCCTGGCCTGGGGCGAACGTTGCGGCGTGCTGTTCACCGGCATCAGCCTGGGTTCCATCCTGCTGCTGGCAGCGCTGGGCCTGGCCATCACCTACGGCCTGATGGGCGTGATCAACATGGCGCACGGCGAGCTGATCATGATCGGCGCCTACGCCACCTACTTCGTGCAGAACCTGTTCAAGCAGGTGCTGCCGGGCGCGTTCGACTGGTACATCCTGGCGGCCATCCCGTTCAGCTTCATCGCCAGCGCGCTGGTCGGTGCGTTGATGGAGCGCACGGTGATCCGCTGGCTGTACGGCCGGCCGCTGGAAACGCTGCTGGCCACCTGGGGCATCAGCCTGATCCTGATGCAGAGCGTGCGCACGCTGTTCGGCGCGCAGAACGTCGGCGTCGAAAACCCGTCGTGGCTGTCCGGCGGGCTGCAGGTGCTGCCGAATCTGGTGCTGCCCTACAACCGCCTGGCCATCCTGGCTTTCGCCGGGCTGGTGCTGCTGGGCATGGCGCTGTTGATCGGCAAGACACGTTTGGGCCTGTTCGTGCGCGGCGTCACGCAGAACCGCCGCATGGCCGCCTGCGTGGGCGTGAACACGGCGCGTGTCGACACCTATGCGTTCGCGCTCGGTGCGGGCATCGCGGGTCTGGCGGGCTGCGCGCTCAGCCAGGTCGGCAACGTCGGGCCGGACCTGGGCCAGGGCTACATCGTCGACAGCTTCATGGTCGTGGTGCTGGGCGGCGTGGGCCAGATCGCCGGCACCGTCTACGCCGGCCTGGGCCTGGGCGTGCTGAACAAACTGCTGGAAGGCTGGCAGGGCGCGGTGCTGGCCAAGATCATGGTGCTGGGCTTCATCGTCATCTTCATCCAGAAGCGGCCGCAGGGCATCTTCGCGCTCAAAGGGCGGTCTGCCGAATGAAGACCAGCATCCTTTCCGCCCAGGGCTGGCTGGCGGTGTTCGTCGCCTTGCTGGTGATGGCCGTCGTCGTGCCGGTGCTGAACCTGTCGGTGCCCGAAAGCAGCGTGTTCCACCTCAGCGACTTCACCGTCAGCCTGCTGGGCAAGATTCTTTGCTACGCCATCTGCGCGCTGGCGATGGATTTGATCTGGGGCTACACCGGCATCCTGTCGCTCGGCCACGGCCTGTTCTTCGCGTTGGGCGGCTACGCGATGGGCATGTATTTGATGCGCCAGATCGGCCGCGATGGCCAATACAAATCCGACATGCCCGACTTCATGGTTTTCCTGAACTGGAAGGAATTTCCGGCGGCCTGGGCCTTCAGCGACAGCTTCATCGCGCAGATGTTGTTCGTGCTGCTGGTGCCCGGCTTGCTGGCCTTCGTGTTCGGCTTCTTCGCCTTCCGCAGCCGCATCAAGGGCGTCTACTTCTCCATCATCACGCAGGCCCTGACCTTCGCCGCGATGCTGCTGTTCTTCCGCAATGAAACCGGCTTTGGCGGCAACAACGGTTTCACCGACTTCAAACGCATCCTGGATGTGCCCATCACCACGCCCAGCATGCGCGTGCTGCTGTGCGTGATCAGCGGGCTGGTGCTGATCGCCTTCTTCGTGATGGCGCGCTTCATCGTGCAAAGCAAGTTCGGCCGTGTGCTGCAGGCCATCCGCGACGCCGAAACGCGGGTCATGTTCACCGGCTACAACCCCATCGCCTACAAGCTCAGCATCTGGACGCTTTCCGCCGTGATGTGCGGCGTGGCCGGTGCGCTCTACGTGCCGCAGGTGGGCATCATCAACCCCGGTGAGATGAGCCCGGCGGCCAGCATCGAGATCGCCATCTGGGCGGCGGTCGGTGGCCGCGCCACGCTGATCGGCCCCATCGTCGGCGCCTTCTTCGTCAACGGCGCGAAGAGCTGGTTCACCGTGGCCTTTCCCGAGTTCTGGCTGTTCTTCCTGGGCGCGCTTTTCATTGCCGTGACGCTCTTCCTGCCCGACGGCATCGTGGGTTTGTTCAAGCGCAAGAAAGAGCAGCACACATGACGCCCGATCTGATGGACGCCGGTGCCCGCGCGCTGGCTGCACACAAGGCCAGGGCCGGCTCGGTGATCGCCGGCGAAGCGGTCTACTTCGGCCAGGGCGTGGCGCTGTACGTCGAAGGCATCACGGTCAGCTTTGACGGCTTTCGCGCCTTGAACAACCTGAGCCTGACGATCAACGTCGGCGAACTGCGCTGCATCATCGGCCCCAATGGCGCGGGCAAGACGACGATGATGGATTGCATCACCGGCAAGACCCGGCCCGACAGCGGCAGCGTCTTTTTCGGCAGCAACATCAACCTGCTGCG
>JANMZP010000258.1:0-2105 GCA_031383435.1 Betaproteobacteria bacterium
GTGTTGCGCGCGGCCGAACAGACGACGAAGGCCGCCGGGTGAAAACAGCATGAGTGAAGCCGACATCCACACCCTGCGCGTGCACGGCCCGGCTGGTGCCTTGCACATCACCGTGCAAGGCCCGGCGAACGGCACCGCGGTGCTGATGGCGCACAGCATCCTGTCGGCCAGTTTCATGTGGGACGAGCAAGCCGCGCTGCTGGCCGGGCAGGGCTACCGGGTGCTGCGCGCCGACACGCGCGGGCATGGCGCTTCCGACGCGCCAACGGGCCCAACCACGATGGACGATCTGGTGGCCGACAGCGTGGCCGTGCTGGACGCGCTGGACATCCACAAGGCCCACTTCGTCGGGCTGTCGCTGGGTGGCATGAGCGGCTTCGGCCTGGGCATCCAACACCCGCAGCGGCTGCTCAGCCTGCTGCTGTGCGACGCGCGGGCCGACATGCCGCCGGCCGCTGCGGCCGTGTGGCCCGAACGCATCGCCACCGCGCAGGCGCAAGGCTGCCCAGCGCTGGCCGCCAGCACCCTCGAACGCTGGTTCGGCCGCGAATTCCTGCGCGCCCATCCGGCTGTCGACGCGCGCTTCGTGGCCGCAGCCAGCGGCACCAGCACGGCCGGCTTCGTCGGCTGCGCGCAGGCGCTGATGGGGCTGGATTACCTGCCGCGCGTGGCCGAGATCCAGGCCCGCACGACACTGCTCGTCGGCGCCAACGACGGCCCGCTGCCGCAAGCCATGCAGGCCCTGCAAGGGCTGATCGCCGGTGCCGAACTGGACGTCATACCGGGTGCTGGTCACCTGCCCAACATCGACCAGCCAGCCGCCTTCAACGCGGCGCTGCGGCGCCACTTCAACCTCAAACGCTGAAACGCGGAACGGAACACCACCATGAGCGAACCCATCCGCATCGAACAAGACGGCCGCCTGCTGCGCATCACGCTGCAGCGCGAGGGCAATGGCGTCAGCGACGGCATGGCCGCCACGCTGTCCCAAGCGCTGCTGGCGGCGCACGAAACATCCGACGCCGTGCTGCTGACCAGCGCCGGCCCCGACTACGTGACCGGCCGCGTGCGCGACCCCGGCGCGCCGCCGCCGGAGCCCGAGGCGTATGCCCGCCGCGCCGAATACGACGCCATCTTCGGCAGCTACAAGGCCATCCGCAATTGCGGGGTGCCGGTGGTCACGGCCATCGAAGGCCGCTGCATGGGTTTCGGTGCGGCCGTGGCGGCGCTGTGCGATGTTTCTTTCGCATCGGACACGGCCACCTTCAACATCCCCGAGATCGGCCACAACGTGATGCCGACGATGGTGATGTCGGCGCTGTACGACCGCATCAACCGCAACGCGCTGCTGTGGCTGGCCTACAGCACCGACTTCATCAGCGCCGACCGCGCGATGGCCTACGGCTTCGTCGGCCACGTGGTGCCGGCCGCTGAATTGCAGGCCAGCGTGGACCGCTTCCTGGCGCAGTTGCTGAGCCGCCCGCGCCCGGCCATCCTGGGCCTGAAGGAATACCTGCACGTGGCGCCGCGCATGGACGAGCTGGGCGCCATCGACTACGCGCGCAGCCTACACAGCATCGTCAACACCTCGGCGGCGATGAAGAAGAAGCCAGCGCACTGAGTGCGTCCGTTGCGCACAACGGGTCCATGAAGAGACCGCCAGGAGACCGCCATGAAAACCATCACCCGCCGCAGCCTGCTCGTCGCCAGCGCTGGCTCAGCGTTCGCCGGCACCGCCAGCGCGCAAAGCAGTGGCACGCGGCCCAAGGGCAAGCCGGTGAAGCTCATCGTCGGCTTCCCGCCGGGCCAGGCCACCGACAACGTGGCGCGCATGCTGGCCGAACGGCTGCAGCGCACATCGGGCGACACCTTCATCGTCGAGAACCTGCCCGGTCAGGGCGGCAGCCTGGCTTTGGGCAACCTGGCCAAGGCCCCCAACGACGGCAGCGTGCTGATGCTGGCCCACATGTCGGCGCTGTGCACCAACCCGCACCTGTACAAGAGCGTGCCGTCCGACACGCTGAAGGATTTCGAGGCCGTCGGCCTGATCGGCGACTTGCCTTTCGTGCTGGTCTGCAACCCCGCCCTGCCCTTCCAGAACGTGG
>JANMZP010000268.1:0-36544 GCA_031383435.1 Betaproteobacteria bacterium
TGCTGCCCGAATTCAGCGCGCTGGACAACGTGGCCATGCCGCTGCGCATCCGCCGTTTGCCGCAGGCCGAAGCGCGGGCTGCCGCGCAGCGCGTGCTGGCCAGCGTGGGCCTGGCAGGGCGCGTGCACCACCACCCGGCGCAGCTCTCGGGCGGCGAACGCCAGCGCGTGGCGATCGCCCGAGCGCTGGTGACCCAGCCGGCCTGCGTGCTGGCCGACGAGCCCACCGGCAACCTCGACCGCAGCACCGCCGACGGCGTCTTCGAACTGATGCTGGGCCTGGCCCGTGTACAAGGCACGGCCTTCGTCGTTGTCACCCACGACGAAAGCCTGGCCGCGCGCTGCGGCCGGCGCATGGCGCTGGGTGTCTGAAACTGGGCGTCTGAAGCCGCAAGTCCCGCTTCTGCGCTGCCGGCCGCCAAGTTTTTACAATGGCGCGGTGCACCTACTCAACGCCGACCTGCATTCGCATTCATCCGTCTCCGACGGCACGCTCAGCCCCGAGGCTCTGGCCGAGCGGGCGCACGCCCAGGGCGTGGAGCTGTGGGCATTGACCGACCACGACGAACTGGGCGGCCAGCAGCGCGCCCGCAGCGCCGCGCTGGACCTGGGCATGGACTTCCTAAGCGGCACCGAGATCTCGGTCAGCTTCGCCGGGGAAACCGTGCACATCGTGGGCCTGGGCTTCGATGCCGACGACCCCGCACTGAACGCCGGCCTGGCCGCCACGCGCAGCGGCCGCCGCCAGCGCGCGCTGGACATGGCCAGCGGCCTGGCCCAGGCCGGCATCCCCGGGGCCTTCGAAGGCGCGTTGCGCTACGTCAGCAACCCCGAACTGATCTCGCGCACCCACTTCGCCCGCTTCCTGGTCGAAACCGGCGTCTGCGCCGACATGCACAGCGTTTTTCGCCGCTACTTGAAGGAAGGCATGCCGGGCTACGTGCAGCACGTCTGGGCCGGCCTGGGCGACGCGGTACGCTGGATCACCGGCGCCGGCGGCGTGGCCGTCATCGCCCACCCCGGCCGCTACAAGTTCAGCCCCACCGCCGAGTACGCCCTGTTCAGCGAATTCATCGCCCACGGCGGGCGCGGTGTCGAGGTCATGACCGGCAGCCACAGCGCCGCCGAACACATCCGCTACGCCGACACGGCGGTCGAATTCGGCCTGCTGGCGTCCCGCGGCAGCGACTTCCATTCACCGGGTGAAAGCCGCACCGAACTGGGCACCCTGCCCGACCTGCCCGGCCGCCTGAGCCCGGTCTGGGTGGCGCTGGCACCCCGCATCCAGACGTCACGCCCCGCGCTTTCGTAGAAACCCCAATGCCGGCGGCAAAACCGGCTATACTCGTGGGCTTGGCTGGTCACTGACCTGCCAGAAGTTCATCCCCTTCGGCCTTTGCCACGTTTGCTCAAACGTGCGCTTCTTTCGGGTCGGCGGCGATGCCGTCGCTGTACCCGGGTGCGTTCCGAAACCATGGCAGAAATCTGCCTGGCAGCACCTACCCCCGCGACCCCACCCGCGTTGCCCGCAAGGCAGCGCAGGCGCGCTTTTGCGTGCCGCGAGCGAAGAGAAGCGAGACCGAAATGACGTTTGAAACCCTGAACCTGCACGAAGCCCTGGCGCGTGCCCTGCAAGCCGCCGGCTACACCGAACCCACCGGCGTGCAAGCTGAAGCCATCCCCCCGGCACTGGCCGGCAAAGACCTGATGGTCAGCAGCCGCACCGGCAGCGGCAAGACGGCCAGCTTCATGCTGCCCGCCCTGACCAAGGTGCTGGAGAGCCGCAGCCTGGCCCCCACGCCCGGCAGCAAGGCCCGCGGCCCCCGCGTGCTGGTGCTGTGCCCGACCCGTGAACTGGCCATGCAGGTGGCCAAGGCCGCCAGCGACTACGGCCGCTTCGTTCCCGGCCTGCGCGTGGCCACCGTCGTCGGCGGCGTGCCTTACGGCGCGCAGCTGGCCGCCCTGCGCGGCCCGCTGGACATCCTGATCGCGACCCCCGGCCGCCTGATCGACCACCTCGGTTCGGGCAAGGCGGTGCTGGGCAACCTGGACATGCTGGTGCTGGACGAGGCCGACCGCATGCTGGACATGGGCTTCATCGACGACATCCGCCTGATCACCGAGGCCACACCGGCTGCGCGCCAGACCATGATGTACAGCGCCACCTTTGCCGGCCACGTCGGCCGACTGGCGCAGGAACTGCTGCGCGACCCGCAGCGCATCGAAGTCAGCTCGCAGACCGAAGCCCACGGCGACATCGAACAGCGCCTGCACTGGGCCGATGACTTCGAGCACAAGAACGCGCTGCTCGACAGCATCCTGACCGACCGTGACGTCGACCAGGCCCTGGTCTTCACCAGCACCCAGCGCGACGCCGACTGGCTGGCCGACCGCCTGCACGAAATGGGCCATTCGGTGGCTTCGCTGCACGGTGGCATGCCGCAAGGCCGCCGCAACCGCGTGCTGCAGGGCCTGCGCAGCAAGCACCTGCGCGTGCTGGTGGCCACCGACGTGGCTGCGCGTGGCATTGACGTGCCGACCATCAGCCACGTCATCAACTTCGGTCTGCCGATGAAGGAAGAGGATTACGTCCACCGCATTGGCCGCACCGGGCGCGCTGGCCGCAGCGGCCTGGCCGTGACGCTGGCCGAACGCCGTGACAGCGGCATGATCCACCGCATCCAGCGCTACACCACGCAGCGCATTCCGCTGGCCACCATCGAAGGCCTGGAACCCAAGCGTTCGGCCCCGCTGATGACGGCCCCCGCCGGCGCGCCCCCGCGCGGCGGCAAGCCCGGTGGCGGCAAGAGCTTCGGCCCACGCCCCACGGGCGGCAAGCCCTTCAAGCCGGCCGGCAAGACCTTCAGCAAGCCGAGCTTCCCGCGCCCGGCACGCTGATGCAGCGCAGGGTCTGAGCGGCGCCAGCCCTTCAGACCCGCCATGAAGAACGGCCGCTGACTGCGGCCGTTTTTTTATGGGCGGTCGGGATTGCCGCGCCAGACCGAAATCAGACGCCGAGCAGATCCACCTCGAACACCAGCGTGGCGTTCGGCGGGATCACGCCTCCGGCACCCCGGGCGCCGTAGCCCAGTTCAGCCGGGATGGTCAACACGCGCGTGCCGCCGACCTTCATGCCCTGCACGCCTTCGTCCCAACCCTGGATGACCTGGCCCTGGCCCAGGCCGAAGCCGAAGGGCTGGCCACGGTCCTTGCTGCTGTCGAACTTCTTGCCGCGGTTGTCCTTGGCCGTGGGGTCGTAGAGCCAGCCGGTGTAGTGCACTTTCACGTTCTGGCCGGCGGTGGCCTCGGCGCCGTCGCCGGCTTGGGTGTCTTCGTATTGCAGGCCGGATTCCGTGGTCGTCATGTTTCACTCCTGGTGACAAAGCCCGTGATGATGCCAGCCCAGGCAGACACGGCCTGCCCAAGCCATTCCGAAACCATCCGGGCCGGCAGCAAGGGCAGCCCCAGTACCGTCCCGGCGGCCTGCAGCGCGGCCAGCGGTTCGTGCACGTTCAGCGCCTGCGCGCCGTTCTGCTTGCTCAGCTTGCGGCCATCGGCCGCCCTCACCAAGGGCGTGTGCAGATAGCCGGGCGTGGGCAGGTTCAGCGCGCGCTGCAAGGCAATCTGCCGGGCGGTGTTGTCGGCCAGATCGGCACCGCGCACGACCTGCGTGATGCCCTGTGCCGCGTCGTCCACCACCACGGCCAGCTGGTAGGCCCACAGGCCATCGGCGCGCTTCAGCACGAAGTCGCCGACATCGCGGTCCAGGTCCTGGCGCTGCGAGCCCAGGCGGCGGTCGACCCAGTCCATCGCACCGTCCACACGCAGCCGCACGGCCCGCGCCGGCTTGCCCTGCAGGCCGTTGCGGCAGGTGCCGGGGTAGACGCGCTCGGTGCCGGGCTGGTGCGCCACCCCCAAGGCCTGCCAGTGCGCTTCGATGTCGCTGCGGGTGCAGGCGCAGGGGTAGGCCAGGCCGGCCGCCAGCAGGGTCTGCAACGCCGTGGCGTAGGCCGCGCTGCGGGTCGATTGCCACAGCGGCTTCTCGTCGGCGCGCAGCCCGCAGGCATCCAACTGGGCCAGGATGGTGTGGGCTGCAGCCGCGCTGCAACGCGGCGAGTCCACGTCTTCGACGCGCACCAGCCACACACCGCCATGGGCGCGGGCGTCGAGCCAGCTGGCCAGCGCCGCCACCAGCGAACCGGCGTGCAGCGGGCCGGTGGGCGACGGCGCGAAGCGCCCGCGATAGCCCGCCACCGTGCGCCCTGCGCGGCCCGCTTTCAGGCCAGCGGCCCGGCGTGGCGTTCCAGCAGCGCCAGTCGCGTGGTCGGGCTTTCCAGCTGGGCCAGCCACCACTGCAGCGCGCGCCCCAGGCTGTGTGGGCCGCGGTCAGCGCGCCAGGCGTATTGCAGGCTGACCACGGCCGCACCGCGGACGGTTTCCTTGGCCACCAGATGGCCAGCCTCCAGATGCGGCCGCGCCAGCGGTTCGGGCAGGAAGCCGCAGCCCAGGCAGCGCAGCAAGGCTTCCAGCTTGGTGCGCATGCTGGGCACGGTCAGCACGTCCTGCCCGGGCAGCAGGTTGACCGTCATCGGTGCCAGACGCTGCGCGGTGTCGGCCACGGCCACGGCGCGGTGGTTCACCAGCACCGCGTCAGTCAAAGGTTCGGAGGCCGTTGCCAGCGGGTGGTGCGGTGCCACGCAAAAGATGAAAGGCAGGTCGCCCAGCGCCCGCATCTCGATGCCGGCGGCATCGATGTGGCGCGACGACACACCGATGGCCAGGTCCACCTGCCCCGAGATCAAGGCTTCCCAGGTGCCACTGAGGACGTCGGTGCGCAGGCGCAAGCGGGTCGCCGGGCCCGGCGCGTCGCCCTGTTCGGCGGGCTGTTGGGCCGCCGCGCCACTGGTGGCGGCGCGGCACTGCTCGGCGCTCATTTCGCAGAAGGCCTGCACCAGCTCGAACACGATGGGCATGGAGACGATGTCTTCCACGCTGATCGCCAATTGCGTTTCCCAGCCGCTGGCCACCCGCCGCACGCGGTTGGCCACCGCGCCCATCTCGCTGAGCAGGCGGCGGCCTTCGGTGAGCAGTTCGGTGCCGGCGGCCGTCAGCTGCGCCTGGCGCGAGCTGCGGTCGAAGAGCAGCACGTCCAGCGCTTCTTCCAGCTGGCGCACGCTGTAGGTCAGCGCCGAGGGCACCTTGCCCAGTTCGCGGGCGGCGGCGGCGAAGCTGCCGGTGCGGGCGATGGTGTCCATCATCACCAGCGCGTCGGGCGTCAGGGCCAGCAGTTTTTCCGTCATCGCTTCATCTTATTTGAACGTCGCCGACAAGGTGCCACAGCCCACGCTGGCCGCCTGTTCGCCACAGTACGGACTTCACCGGAGACCCCCACCATGATCACCCTGCGCAAGTCAGCCGAACGCGGCCACGCCCAGCACGGCTGGCTGGACAGCTTTCACAGTTTCTCGTTCGCCGATTACCACGACCCGGCCCACATGGGCGTGGGCAATCTGCGCGTCATCAACGAAGACCGCATCGCCCCGGGCACCGGTTTCGGCACCCACGGCCACCGCGACATGGAGATCGTCAGCTATGTGCTCGAAGGCGAACTGGCGCACCAGGACGACATGTTGACCCCCGAGACGCCTGCGGCGTCGGCCCCCCAAGGGGGTGTGCCGGCCTTGGGGCGGCCCGGCGTCCGGCGGGGAACGGCCGGTAACTCGGGCGTCATCCGCCCCGGCGATGTGCAGCGCATGAGTGCCGGCAGCGGGGTGCGCCACAGCGAGTTCAACCACGCTGCAGGGCAGACCACGCACTTCCTGCAGATCTGGATCCTGCCCGACCGGACCGGCATCGCACCCGGCTACGAACAAAAGCATTTCGACGCGGCCAGCAAGCGGGGCCAACTGCGCCTGGTGGCCGCACCCGACGGCCGTGATGGCGCGGTGGCGATCCACGCCGACGCCACCCTCAGCGCCGGCTTGTTCGACGGCGCAGAACGTGCCGAGTTGCCCTTGCAGCCCGGCCGCATCGCCTATGTGCACCTGGTGCGCGGCAGCTTGCGCGTCAACGACCATGCCTTGCAGGCCGGCGACGCGGCGCGCCTGGACGGCGAAACGCGGCTGGTCCTGGAAGGCGGCGACAACGCCGAAGTGCTGGTCTTTGATCTCGCACCCTGACATCAAAACAACCCAAGCCGAACCCCAACCGCAACCCCCGAAAGTGAAGCCCCCATGAGCAACATCGTCATCGTTTTCCACAGCGGCTACGGCCACACCGCCAAGATCGCGCAAGCCGTGGCCGAGGGCAGCGGCGGCACGCTGCTGGCCATCGACGCCGAAGGCAATTTGCCCGAAGGTGGCTGGGAACAGATTGCAGCCGCCAAGGCTGTGGTATTCGGCAGCCCGACCTACATGGGCAGCGTCAGCTGGCAATTCAAGAAGTTCGCCGACGCCAGCTCCAAGCCCTGGTTCACGCAGGCCTGGAAGAACAAGCTGGCCGCCGGTTTCACCAATTCGGCCACGCTGAATGGCGACAAGTTCTCGACCATCGCCTACCTGGTGACGCTGTCGCAGCAGCACGGCATGTTCTGGGTGGGCACCGGCATGCTGCCGATGAACGCCAAGGAACACACCCGCGACAACATCAACAACCTCGGCGGCAGCACCGGTCTGATCACGGCCACGCCGTCGAATGCGTCGGTCGACGAAATGGTGCCCGGCGACATCGCCACGGCCAAGGCCTTCGGTGCCCGCGTGGTCGAGGCCCTGGCGCTGATGAAGTGATGCAGGCGGGGCGGGCAGCAGCCTGCCCCGGTGCCGAAGCGACGCCGACCTCTCGGCTACCCCGGCTGCAGCAGCCCGCGCTTTTCCAGCAGCGGTTGCACGGTCGGCGCGCGACCGCGGAAGGCCGCATAGGCGGCACCTGGCTCCACGCTGTTGCCGCTGCTGTAGATGTGCTGCAGCAGGCGCTGCGCCACCGCCGGGTCGAAGGGGCTGCCGGCTTCGGTGAAGGCGTCGTAGCCGTCGGCGTCGAGCACTTCGGCCCACAGGTAGACGTAGTAACCGGCGGCATAGCCCGCGCTGGCGAACAGATGCTGGAAGTGCACCAGCCGGTGGTTCAGGCCCACACCGTGCGGCAGGCCGGCGGCCTGCAGCACCTCGGCTTCGAAAGCGCACAGGTCGGCCGGCGGTTCGGCATCGGTCAGCGCGTGCGCGGCCATGTCCACCAGGGCACTGGCCACGTAGCGCACGGTCTCGTAACCCTGGTTGAAACGCGCCGCGCGCTGCAGCCGCGCCACCAGGTCGGCGGGTATCGCTTCACCGGTCTGCCAGTGCCGCGCGTGGCGCTGCAGCACCTCGGGCTCGGTGATCCAGTGTTCGAAGATCTGCGACGGCAGTTCGACGAAATCGCGCAGCACCTGGGTACCCGACAGGCGCTCGAAGGTCACGTTGGACAGCAGACCGTGCAGGCCGTGGCCGAATTCGTGGAACAGCGTGCGCGCGTCGTCCAGCGACAGCAGCGTGGGTTGGCCCTTGGCGAAATTGTTGTTGTTCAGGATCACCGGCAGGCGCGGTTCGCCAGCCGGCTCGCTGCCATGCGCGCCACCATTGCGGCTTTGCCAGCGCAGGCTGCTCATCCAGGCACCGCTGCGCTTGTTGGGCCGGGCGAAGTTGTCTTGCAGGAAGACACCGCAGACGGCACCGGTGGCGTTGCTGACCTCGTAGGCCTGCACGTCGGGGTGGTAGACCGGGATGTCGCTGCGCAGCGTGAAACGCAGGCCGAACAGGCGCTGTGCGCAGTCAAAGGCGGCCTGCACGACGCGGCTCAATTCGAAATAGGGCTTGACCTCGGCGTCGTCGATCGCGAACTGCGTGCGGCGTACCTTCTCGGCCCAGTAGCGCCAGTCCCATGCTTCGATCTCGACTGGGGCTGAAACCGTCTCGGCCGCCCCGGCCATCGCCTCGCGCAGCGCGGCGCGTTCACCTTCCAGCGCCCGCAGTGCGCGCGGCCAGACCTCGCCCAGCAGGCCTTGCACCGCGGCGTGCGTGCCGGCCATGGTGTCGGTCAGCGCGTAGTCGGCAAAGCTCTGGTGGCCGTGCAGCCGGGCCTGCTCGTTGCGCAGGCGCAGGATGTCGCGTGCCACCTCGCGGTTGTCGTGTTGGCCGGGGTTTTCACCCCGGCCGACCCAGGCGCGCCAGGCATGTTCGCGCAGGTCGCGGCGCTGCGAGAAAGTCAGGAAAGGCACGATCAGCGAACGCGCCAGCGTGATCACCGCACCGGGCACACCGCGCTCGACGGCGGCCTGGCGGGCGCTGGCGCGCACGAATTCGGGCAGGCCGGACAGGTCGGCTTCGCCATTCAGCGGCAAGGCCCAGCTCGATTCGTCGTGCAGCACGTTCTGTGCAAAGCGCGTCATCAGCTGCGCCAGCTCGGCCATCACGGCGGCATAGCGCGCTTGCGGCAGCGGCGGCAATTTCGCACCGGCGCGCACGAAGTCCAGGTGCAGGCGTTCGACCAGGCGCAGCGGCTCCCCCGTCAAGCCCAGGCTGGCGCGCTGCGCGTGCAGCGCGTCGAGCCGGCGGAACAGCGCGGCGTCGTTGTGCACGGCGCTGTGGTGGGCTGCCATGGGGCCGGCCATCGCGCGCTGCACGGCCTGAAGTTCGGGACTGGTGGCCGACGAAGTCAGGTTGTAGAAGGCCGCCGCCACCCGGCCCAACAGTGCCCCTGCGCGGTCAAAGGCCGCGGCGGTGTTGTCGAAATCCGCTGCCGCGGTCTGTTCGGCGATCAGCGCCAGCTCAGCCCGGTGGGCCTGCATGGCCGCGCGCAGCGCCGGCTCGAAATGCGCCGCCTGCAACTGCGAAAACGGTGGCAGGCCGTGCGGCGTGTCCCAGGCCTGCAGCAGCGGGTTGGGGCTTGCAGAATGGCTGAAGGCGGCGGTCATGGCAGCGTGCTCACTTGCCGCGCTTGATGGCGATTTCGTCGTCTTCGCGGTAGCGGCGGTCGGCGCAGGTGCCCACCCATTCGGAGCGCTCGACCTCCAGTGCGCGGGCGTTCTGGTTCCACTGCTCGTTGCGCTGGTTCCAATGGGTCACCTGCGCGTCAACGGCCGCCGCCTTGGCGTTGTAGTCGCGCACGGTGACCTCGCTCTTGCTGGCAAATTCGGCCTTCTCGGCCTCCAGCACTTTCTGCTGCACGCTCAGGTCGTCGCGTTCCTTGTTCAAGGCACTGCGTTCACGGTCGCCCTTGGCACCCGTCGGGTTGGCGGCATTGAAAGCCGCGACGCTTTCGTTCCAGGCATTGACCCGGCCGGCGTAAGCCTTCATGCGCTCGCCCAGCGCGTCGGCCTGCTTTTTCATGTCTTCCAGCGGCGCCCGTTCGGTGCGCAGGGTTTGCTGGGCGGTGGCCAGATCGGCCTTTTCCTTGTCCAGCGGTGCGCGCAGCAGGGTGTGGGCCTCCAACCGTTTGCGGAGGGTTTCTTCCTGGCTCAGGCAGACGCGCAATTCGTCGCGCGTCAGGATCGGGCCCGAGCCCGCCTTGCCGCCCAGTGACATCGTCTTGTCGCCAGCCACAGCGGCCGCTGCTGCCGCCGTTGACTTGGCCGGTGCCGCAGCCGGCTTGGCCGCTGCCTTGGCCGCCGGCTTGGCGGGGGCCGGTGCCGGCGCCGCCGTCTGGGCCTGCGCCGCCGCGCACAACCCTGCCCAACACAGCGCCGACCAGATCGTCATGACCGTCATCTTCATCTTCAGACTCACAAGCAAGAAAGGGGTGCCGACGGTGTCGGCAAGAGGGCGAATGATGCCATCCCTGCCCGGCCGCAGCCCCTGCGCTGTGGCACAGTGCGCAGCCTCCGCTCCGACCGCCCGCCACCCATGTCCGTTGCACCCGCCCAGCCCGCCCCGACTGCCTTTCGCGCCCGGCGCGCCCGCCCATGGCGCTGAAATCCCTGATCTGCAAGGCCACGCTGCAGATTGCCGACATGGACCGCGGTCTGTACGCCACGCACAGCCTGACCCTGGCCCGCCACCCGTCGGAAACCGACGAACGGATGATGGTGCGCCTGCTGGCCTTTGCGCTGAACGTGCCGGCCGACGACCACGCCGGCAAGCTCGTCTTTGCCGGCGGTATGGCCAACGCCGACGAGCCCGACCTGTGGCATGTCAGCCTGGACGGCCAGGTGCGCCACTGGATGGAGGTGGGCCAGCCTGACGAGCGCCGCCTGGCCAAGGCCAGCGGCCGCGCCGACCGCGTCACGCTCTATGTCTACAGCAACGCGGCGCTGATCTGGTGGGCCGGCGTGCAGAACAAGCTCGCCCGGCTGAACAACCTGGCCGTCTGGCAGTTGCCGGCGGCGCAAAGCCAGGACCTGGCCCAACTGGCCGAACGTTCGATGCAATTGCAGGTGACGGTGCAAGACGGCGCGATCTGGATCGGCAATGCCGACCGCAGCGTCGAAGTCCACCCCACCCTCCTGAAGACCGGCGCAAAGTGAAGCGTCGCCGCCTGCTGTCTGCCCTGGCCCTCAGCGGGCTGGGTGGTTCCCATCCGTTCTTGAATGCCGCCACCATGCCCAACCCCGCTGCCTCGATTGCCGCCGGCCCAGACCCTTACCTCTGGCTCGAAGATGTGTTGGGCGACCGCGCGCTGAAATGGGTGCGCGAACGCAACGCCGAAAGTGAGGCCCTGCTGCAGGCCGAGCCCGGCTTCGAGGGCCTGCGCAGCCGCATCCGCGAGGTGCTGGATTCGAAGGAGCAGATCCCCTACGTCACGCGGCGCGGTGACTCGTTCTACAACCTGTGGCGCGACGCGGCCAACCCACGCGGCCTGTGGCGCCGCGCCAGCCTGGCCGAGTACCGCAAGGCCCAGCCGGCCTGGGACACCGTCATCGACATCGACGCCCTGGCCAAGGCCGAAGGCGAGAACTGGGTCTGGGGCGGTGCCACCAGCCTGGCGCCCGAGTACCGGCTGGCGCTGGTGGCGCTGTCGCGCGGCGGTGCCGACGCCCAGGTGCAGCGCGAATTCGACACCGTCGCCCAGCGCTTCGTCGAAGGCGGCTTCAGCCTGCCCGAGGCCAAGTCCTCGGTCGAATGGCTGGACCGCGACCGGCTCTATGTCGGCAGCGATTTCGGCCCCGGTTCGCTGACCGATTCGGGCTATCCGCGGGTCATCAAGCGCTGGCAACGCGGCCAGCCGCTGGCGGCCGCCGTGACGGTGTTCGAAGGCGAAAAGCAGGACGTTGCGGTGTCGGTCAGTGTCGACAACACGCCGGGCTACGCGCGCACGCTGTTCGCCCGCTCGCTGGACTTCTACAACACCCTGGTCTTCCTGCTGGACGGCGACCGGCTGGTGAAGCTGGACAAGCCGAACGACGCGCAGCTGGCCTTCCAGCGCGACCGCGTTTTCATCGAACTGCGCAGCGACTGGGTCATCGGCCGCAAGACCTGGCTGCGCGGCTCGCTGCTGGTGGGTGATGCGGCGGCTTTCCTGAAGGGCGAACGGCGCTTCGCCGCGCTGTTCACGCCCACCGCCACGCGCAGCCTGGCCGGCTACACAGCCACGCGCGAAACGGTCATCGTCAACGTGCTCGACAAGGTGGCCAGCAAGTTGCAGGAATGGCGCGAGGCACCGGCAGTGGACGGCGTGCGCGACGCCACCAAGTGGACGAAACGCGACATGCTGGCACCCTACCCCGGCCAGCTCAGCGTGACCGCCTTGCACGACCCGCTGCTGCCCACCGACGCGCTGGCCGAGCACTACCTGCTGAACGCGGCCGACTTCCTGAGCCCCGACTCGCTGCAGATCGGCCGCACTGGCGTGGGTGCCGGGGCCGACGAGCGCGAACTGCTGAAGTCGCGCCCCAGCTTTTTCGACGCCGAGGGCATGCGCGTCGAACAGCGCTTCGCCCCCGTGCGCGACGGCAACCGCGTGCCCTATTTCGTGGTCTGGCCCAAAGGCGCCAAGCCCGACGCCGAGAACCCTACGCTGCTCTATGGCTACGGCGGTTTCGAGGTTTCGCTGACCCCGTTCTACTCGGGCGGCATCGGCCGCGCCTGGACGGGCCGGGGCGGCGTCTTCGTGCTGGCGAACATCCGCGGCGGTGGTGAATTCGGCCCCGGCTGGCACCAGGCTGCCGTCAAGGAACACAAGCAGAAAAGCTACGACGACTTCGCCGCCGTGGCGCAAGACCTGATCCGCCGCCGCGTCACGCGGCCCGGCCGTCTGGGCATCCAGGGCGGCAGCAACGGCGGCCTGCTGGTGGGCGCGGTGATGGTGCAGCGGCCCGAGTTGTTCAACGCCGTGGTCTGCCAGGTGCCGCTGCTGGACATGCAGCGCTACAACAAGCTGCTGGCCGGCGCTTCCTGGATGGCCGAATACGGCGACCCCGACAAACCCGCCGAGTGGGAGTGGATCCAAAAGTACAGCCCTTACCAGAACGTCAAAGCCGGCGTGAAGATGCCCAAGGTGCTGTTCGCCACCAGCACGCGCGACGACCGGGTGCACCCGGGCCACGCCCGCAAGATGGCCGCGCGGATGATCGAGCAGGGCCACCGCGTGCTGTATTGGGAAAACATCGAAGGCGGCCACGGCGGCGCGGCCGATAACGCCCAGCGCGCGCAGATGTCGGCGCTGGAGTACAGCTTCCTGTGGATGCAGTTGGCCCAGGGTCGGGACATCCCGGTGACCGGTTGAGCCGAAGGCGGTGATGCTCAACTGGATAGACGACAGCACGCCGCTGCCGCCCACCCGTTCAGCGCTGGGCGCTGACAGCGACGCGCCGGGCCTGGTTGCCGCCGGCGGCCGCGTCACCCCGGAACGGCTGGACGAGGCCTACCGCCTGGGCATCTTCCCCTGGTACAGCCCGGGCCAGCCGGCGCTGTGGTGGAGCCCTGACCCGCGCATGGTGTTGCCGGTGGCCGGCTTCCACCTCTCGCAGACGATGAGGAAGACGCTGCGCCGATTTCGCCGCACACCGGGCTGCCACCTGCGCTTCGACAGCGACTTCCCGGCCGTGATTGCCGCCTGCGCGGCCACCCCGCGCGAGGGCCAGGACGGCACCTGGATCGTGCCGGCCATCATCGACGCCTACACCGCCTGGCACCGCGCCGGCCGTGTGCACAGTTGCGAGACCTGGGTCGATGGCGAACTGGTGGGGGGGCTGTATTTCATTGCCATCGGGCGCATGGTGTTCGGCGAGTCGATGTTCTCGCACCGCGCCGATGCGTCGAAGCTGGCGCTGGCCGCGCTGGTGGCGGCCTGCCGGGCACGCGGCGTGCGCTTGATCGACTGCCAGCAGAACACCGGCCACCTGGCCACTTTCGGCGGCCACGAGATCACGCGCCGGGCCTTCGAGGCGCACCTGGCGGATGCCCTGGCGCAGCCCGAGGTGGCCCCTTGGACCTATGATGAAGCGGCCTGGGACCTGTTGCTCCCGGCACCCTTGCCGCCCCCCGACAACGCGTGACCCACCCCAAGGAATTGCCGCTCGGATCGTTGCAGTTCTATGCAACGGCCCCTTACCCCTGCAGCTACCTGCCCGACCGGCAGGCCCGCTCGCAGGTGGCCACGCCCAGCCACCTGATCCACGCCGACACCTATTCCAGTCTGGTGGCCGCCGGCTTTCGGCGCAGTGGCATGTTCACCTACCGCCCCTACTGCGACGGCTGCCGCGCTTGCGTGCCGATGCGCGTGCCGGTGGACGGCTACACGCCCACGCGCAGCCAGCGCCGCGCCGGCAAGGCCCACGCCGCATTGAAAGCCCGCGTGCTGCGCCTGGGCTTCGTGCCTGAGCACTACCAGCTCTACCTGCGCTACCAAAGCGGCCGCCACAGCGGCGGCGGCATGGACCACGACAGCGTCGACCAGTACACGCAGTTCCTGCTGCAAAGCCGGGTCAATTCACGCCTGGTCGAATTCCGTCTGGCCACCGAAGACGGCAGCCCGGGCGCGCTGAAGATGGTGGCCATCCTGGACGTGCTGAGCGACGGCATCTCGGCCGTCTACACCTTCTACGAGCCCGACGACGAGGCCAGTTACGGCACCTACAGCGTGCTCTGGCAGATCGAGCAGACCCGGCTGCTGAAGCTGCCCTACGTCTATCTCGGCTACTGGATCGCGCAGAGCCCGAAGATGGCCTACAAGTCGCAGTTCAGGCCGCACCAGCTCTTGCTCGATGGCCGTTGGCAAGATTCAGCGTCTGCGGCCTCAGCCGGCTGACACCCACACATCGCCCTGCAGCGACACGGCACCCTCGCCCTGCAGCTTGAGCAGGTGGGCCAGCAAAGACCGCGTGGCCACGCCGTGCAGCGCCGTCGGCACGTCGTCGTAGACCTGGTGCACCAGCGTGGCCAGCGTCCCACCGCCGTCCGCGCCTTCGCGGCTGAAAGCGGCCCGCACCTTGGCTTCGCGGCGCAAGCGGTGCGCGATGAGGTTTGCAATCACCGTGTGCGGCTGGGCCACCAGAAAGCCGTGGCCCGGTGCCAGCCATTCGAGGTCTTCATCCAGCAGGCTGTGCAGCGTGGCCAGGTAGGCCGCCATGTCGCCGTCGGGCGGGTTGATGACCACCGTGCTGCCCTGCATCACGTGGTCGCCGGTGAACAGCAAGCGCTCTTCCTCCAGCAGGAAACACAGGTGGTTGGAGGCGTGGCCAGGCGTGTGGATGACGCGCAGCGTGGTGTCGGCACCCACGGCGATGCGCTCGCCGTGCTGGGGCTGGTGGGCGGGGGCAAAGGTGTCGTCCTGCCACATCGGGTGCGCCGCCATCTGGCCCCACACCGGCGCGCCAGTGGCCTGTGACAAGGCCGCTGCGCCGGGCGAATGGTCGCGGTGGGTGTGCGTGACCAGAATGCGCTGCAGCGGGCCGGGCAACAGCGCCAACAAGGCTTGCAGGTGTTCGGCGCTGTCGGGGCCGGGGTCGATGGCGGTCCAGCCCTGGCCCTGGCTGTCGCTGACGAGGTAGCTGTTGGTACCGGGCCCGGTCATCAGGCCCGGATTGGGTGCGGTGATGCGCAGCACCCGCGGCGACAGGCGAACCGCGCGGCCGGGCAGCAGTTCGCAAGACACATCGGCGCGACCGTGCGGGTCGAGCTTGCCGATTTCGGCATACGCGTGTTCGTCGGGCAGCACGGCGCGCAGGCCTTTTGGGCCCTGTGCGCGGCGCGGCATCATGAGCGGGAAATGGCTGCGCGCGGCGATGGCCGTCAAGGCCGTGTCGGCGTCGGGCCACTGCGCCAGTTCCTGCAGGGTGCGCAGGGTCACCGGCAGCAGCTTCAGGTCGCGCTGGCGGGCCACCGCCGCAGCCGGGGTCAGCCACATCAGCGCCTGGGCTTCGCGGGCGTCAACCTGCGGCGTCTGGCCGGCTGGCGCGCGCGCCGCGAAGAATCGGGTGTCGAAGCGCTTGGGCGCGCCCGGCGGCGTCAACCAGTGGCTGACGTAGTGCAGGCCGTGCAGGTTCAGCTGCAAGCCGGTGTCGGCGCAGCAGTCGGCCATGCCGGCCTCACCCTGCTGCAAGCGCTGGCGCCAGGGCTGCACGGCGAGCGGGTCGAAGTCGGCCGCGCTCAGCAGCAGGTCGACTTCTTCGAAGGTCTCGCGCAGCGCCGCGATGGCGTAGTCCAGGCCGCCTTCGGGCAGGCCCAGGCGCGCGCTCAGCGTCGCGTCGTCGCCGCCCACGCAGTGCGCGTGGGCGGCGCGGTCGCGGGCGTCGAGCAGGCCGCCCGGGAAGACGGCCGCGCCGCTGCCGGCGTCGCCGGCCCGTTCGGCACGGCGCAGCATCAGCACTTCCAGGCCATCGGCACCGTCGCGCAGCAGCAGCAAGGAAGCCGCGCGGCGGGCGTCACCAGGCGTGGTGTGGGCCGTGGTGTGGACCGTGGTGTGGGCCGTGGCCTGGGCCTCGGTGTGGGCCGCGGTGTGGGCCGCTGTCGGGGCCGTGACGGGGGACGGGATGGGGGCCGCGCTCATCGGGCTGTTCCTTGACTGATCAACGCGGCAATTTCAGCCGCACCGAAGCCGGCTTCGGCCAGCACGGCGGCGGTGTGCTGGCCCTCGGTCGGCGTGGGCTGCGGCACGCCCGCAGGCGTGCGGCTGAAGCGCGGTGCGGCGGCCGGCTGGACCACGCCAGCCACTTCCACAAAAGCGCTGCGGGCCTGGGCATGCGGGTGCTGCGCGGCCTCGGCAAAGGTCAGCACCGGCGCGAAGCAGGCGTCGGTGCCTTCGAGCCGCGCGCACCAGTCGTCGCGGCTGCGGAGCCGCACGGCGGCGGCGATGGCCGCGCGCATCTCGGGCCACAAGCGGCGGTCGTGCTGGCGCTGCACAAAACGCGCTTCCAGGCCCAGCGCTTCGGCCAGCAGCTTGAAGAATTTGGGCTCCAGCGCGCCCAGGCTGATGTACTTGCCGTCGGCCGTTTCATAGGTGGCGTAGAAGGGAGCGCCACCGTCCAGCAGGTTGGCACCGCGTTCGTCGCCCCAGCTGCCCGCAGCCTGCAGGCCGTGGAAGATGGACGCCAGCGACGACGCACCGTCCACCATGGCCGCGTCCACCACCTGGCCCAGACCGGAACGCTGGCGTTCGTAGAGCGCGGCCATCACGCCGAAGGCCAGGTAGAGCGCGCCGCCGCCGTAGTCACCCACCAGGTTCAGCGGCGGCACCGGCGCACCGCCGGCCGGGCCGATGGCGTGCAGCACGCCGGTCAGCGCGATGTAGTTGATGTCGTGGCCGGCGGCACCGGCCAGCGGCCCGGTCTGGCCGAAGCCCGTCATGCGGCCGTAGACCAGGCCGGGGTTGACCGCCGCGCAATCCACGGGGCCCAGGCCCAGGCTTTCGGCCACGCCGGGCCGGAAACCTTCGACCAGCACGTCGGCCGTGGCGATCAAGCGCAGCGCCGCAGCGCGTCCCGCCGGGGCCTTCAGGTCCAGCGCCACCGAACGCCGGCCCCGGCCGTTGACATGGTGTTCGGGCCGCATCGCCAGGCCCAGGCCGCTGGGCACCAGGCGGGCTATGCAGACCACGTCGGCACCCTGGTCGGCCAGCAGCATGCAGGCCATGGGGCCGGGGCCGATGCTGGCGAGTTCGATGACCCGCAAGCCGCTGAGAGGTCCGTGCTTGGCATTCATGGTGGGCGAGTGTGCCGCAAGGCACAGCAAGGACCTGGCCGAGGCTGCGCAGGGCCTGTGATGCGGTTCAGCTGGCCTGACCTCAGCCCACTTTCAATGGCACGAAGTTGACGTCCTGCACCGTCATGCCCAGGCGGGCGTGGGTGGCCTTGCCGGTGGCCAGGATCTGGTTCTTCCTCTCCAGCGCCACGTCGATGGGAATGGCGAAGCTCAGGCCCTGGAAGCCGCCGCTTTGCGAATCGATCTGCGAATTCATGCCGGCCACCGCGCCGCTGGCGTCGAACAGCGGGCCGCCGGAATTGCCGGGGTTGACGGCCGCATCGGTCTGGATGAAAGGCACCACCGTGTCATTCGGCAGTGAACGGCCCTTGGCGCTGACGATGCCGCTGGTGACCGTCTGCTCGAAGCCGCAAGGCCAGCCGATGGCCATCACCGGGTCCTGGGAACCTTCCGCCTCGACGCCGGATCGGTTGTGGCGACACAGGGGTAGAAGCGGCAGCGCCCGCGCATCGCACGCCGCCCCGCGCGCTGCGCCATCATCGGACGATGAGCAAGCTGTTCCATCTGCCCGCCAGCGTCGAAACCTGCCACTGGGGCTACTTCGACGCCACCCTGCCGCCCGCGCTGACCGTGGCCAGCGGCCAGCGCTTCACGGTGGCCACGGTCAGCGGCGGCCCGCCGGTGCTGCCGCCGGCCGGCTTTCACGTGCCGCCCGAACTGCTGGACATCCACGCCCGCCTGCCCATGCTGATGCCCGGGCACATCCTGACCGGGCCGGTGGCGGTTGTTGGTGCCATGCCGGGCGACACGCTGGAGGTGCGCATCATCGACGTGCAGTTGCGCCAGGACTGGGGCTACAACGTCATCCGCCCGCTGGCCGGCACCCTGCCCGACGACTTCCACAGGCTGCGCCACCTGAACATCCCGCTGGACCGCGAACGCCACACCGCCCACCTGCCCTGGGGCCTGGACCTGCCGCTGCACCCCTTTTTCGGCGTGATGGGCGTGGCACCGCCGCCGAACTGGGGCCGCATCAGCAGCATCCAGCCGCGCGCCCACGGCGGCAACATCGACAACAAGGAACTCGGGCCCGGCACCAGCCTGTACCTGCCGGTGCATGCGCCCGGGGCGCTGTTCAGTTGTGGCGACGGACACGGCGCGCAAGGCGACGGCGAGGTCTGCGTGACCGCCATCGAGACGGCCTTGCTGGGCACCTTCGAGCTGGTGCTGCACCAGGCCTCGACCCTGAATCACCCGCTGGCCTACCCGCGTGGCGAAACGCCCACCCACTGGATCACCATGGGCATGGACCCCGATCTGGACCGCTGCATGGAAATGGCCCTGCGCGACATGATCGTGCTGCTGGGCGAGAAAGGCGGCCTGAGCCGCGAAGACGCCTACACGCTGTGCAGCCTGGCGGTGGACTTCCGCATCACGCAAACCGTCAACGGCCACAAGGGCGTGCACGGCATGTTGCGCAAGTCGCTGCTCGGCTGAAGGCCGGGCTCAGGCCCGGTGCAGACCCGGTTCAGACCGCGCCGTGCGCGGCCGGCAGGGTGCCGGAGGCCAGACATGCGGCATCACGTTCTGCACGATCTTGAATTTGCCCGCCGTCAACTGCGGCAGCATGTCGGGCGGCGGGGTCTCGATGATGTCGACCTGGCCGTTCAACAGCGCGTTGGTGCGCGTCACCGCGTCGGCTATCGGCACCCCCACGATGTGGTCGGTTTTCGGGATGCGGTTCTTGTCCCAGTAGCCGGCGTTCTTCACCAACTCGGCCCGCTCGCGCGGCACCAGCTTGGCCAGCTTGAAGGGGCCGGTGCCCGAGAGCTGGGTGGCCACTTTCGCCCAGTCCTTGCCCAGCTTTTCCCACTGAAGGATGCGATCGGCGACCGGCGCGGGTTCAGTGCCGGCTGAGGCTATTCAGCCAGGCTGGGATTGATCAGCCACTTCGCGCCAGTGGCACGCCGGCCGTAGCGCGCCAGCACGTCCAGCTGCAGGGCCTGGGCGAGGGAAATCTCACCGGCGTAATGGCTGGCGAAGGTGGTCTTCAGTTCGGCAGCCACGCGCTGGCGCAGCGCCTGTGCGGCGTCAGCGCCGATGCGCTGCAGGAAGGGAAACAGCAGCCAGCCACCCAGGCCCCAGGCCATGCCGAAGTTGCGCACGAAGTGGGTCGGGCTGGTGTCCAGGCCGCCGTACAGATAGACCTGCTTGTGGGTGCTGGAACCGTAGCGGCTGTATTCGCTGGCGCTGCGGTTCAAGGCTGCTTCCATGCAGCCCAGGATCTGCCCGGCCAGCACGCCACCGCCGGTGGCGTCAAAGGCCACCGTGGCCCCGGTGTCGACCAGGGCCTGCGTCAGGTCTTCCAGGAAGCCGGGCTGCGAGGCATCGCACACGTGGCGGGCACCCTGCCCGCGCAGCAGCGCGGCCTGTTCGGGCTGGCGCACGATGTTGACCAGCGCGATGCCGTCGGCCAGACAGATGCGGTTGAGCATCTGGCCCAGATTGGACGCGGCCGCCGTGTGGACCAGCGCCGTGTGGCCCTCGCGCTTCATGGTCTCGGTCATGCCCAGCGCGGTCAGCGGGTTGACGAAGCACGAAGCGCCCTCGGCCGCCGTGGTGCCGGCCGGCAGCGGCAGGCACTGCGCCACCTTCACAGTACGGAACTGGCTGTACATCGCACCGCCCAGCACGGCCACGGTGTGGCGCAGCAGGGCTTGCGCAGCGGGCGCGGCACCGGCCTGCACCACCAGGCCCGCGCCCTCATTGCCCACCGGCAAGGACTGCCCCAGCCGCCCGGCCATGGCCTTCATCGCGCCGGCCGGCACCGGGGCGCTGACCACGGCCTGCCAGGCGCTGCCGGCCACGCGGGCGGCAGCCATGTCGGCCGCACCGAACAGCAGCCCGATGTCGGACGGGTTGATCGGGGCGGCCTGGATCTGCACGACGACTTCATCGTCAGCCGGGGCCGGCGTGGGCACGCTGTGCAGGCTCAGCTGCAGCCCGCCTTCGGGCGTGATCAGCGAGCGCAATTGCAGGCCTTGCATGGCGGCCTGGGACACTGTGGGCGACACGGCTGGCAGGGCGGCGTTTGACGGGGATGCGGTCATGGCGGTCTCGGGCTGTCGTGGACGGTGGCGGGTGGCGCAGCGACGGCATCGACCGCCACTGCAAGCCGACAAGCTTAGCCCGGGATCCAGCCGTAGACGCGGTCGGGCAGCACCCGCGCGAAGGCCTTGCTGTCGGCCAGCGGGCCCTGGATGCCGAAGCCGGCCTCGGCGGAGTCACGGCGCCGCGTGTCGGGCACCGGACGCCCCTGCTTGTCGCTCAGCGTGGCCACAACGGGGTGGGTGCCGCTGACCGCGCGGCGGATGACCACTGCCACTTCGCCCGACTGCAGGCTGACCAGTGCGCCGGGCGGGTGGATGCCCAAGGCCTTGATCAGGGCCATGGCCAGCGGGTCGCCGGGGTGCTGCTGGAAATGCTGGCGCATGGCCACAGCCGGTGCCAGCGGAGCACGCAGCGCCCGCGGGCTGACCTTGGCCATGTAGACGTCGGCCGCGCGCAGCAGCTGCGCCGCTTCGCTGACCTGCACCAGGCCTTGCGGGTAACCGCCGCCCTGGGGGTGCTCGTGGTGTTCCAGCACCGTGGTCAGCCATTCGGCGTCGCTGATGCCGGCCTGCTTCAGCAGGTCCACCGCGCCTTGCGGGTGGGCGCGGATGCGCTCGATCTGGCGCTTGGTCGGCGGGTCGCTCTGCTCGGCCATCAGGGCCTGCAGTTCCAGCATGGCCAGGTTCATGGTCAAGGCGGCACAGCCCATGGCCTCCTGCCGTGCCGTCGGCCAGGCCAGCAAGCGGGTGGCCAGCAGCGTGATCACCGCGCAATGGATGGCGTGGTGCTGGGCGTACAGCGCAAAGCGGCGGTCGTCCTGGCGCAGACAGAAGAACAGCGCCACATCGGGGTCCACGTCGACCAGCTGTTGCAGGCCCTTCCAGAAAGTCGGCACCACGCTGCCCGACAACAGGCTACGGGCCAGGCCGCGGCTGATCTTGTCGAACTGCCACAGCAGGCGTTCCCAGCGGTCGAACAGCGAAGGCAGCAGCACCGCCGATTCAACCGCCGCAGCGCCACCGGCAGCCAGCGCGCGGGCGGCCCGTTCGGCGTGCACCAGGGGCCGCTCGGCCCAGGCACCGCGGTCGATCAGGGCGTCGAACTGCGCTTCATCGGCCAGCCGCTGGCCGGCGTTGAGCAGCAAGCGACCCTGCGTGTCCAGCACCGAGAAAGGCAAGGCCTCGCCCAGGCGCAGCAGGTCGCGCACTTCTTGCAACGGAACGCGTTCGACGTCGTCGGTCATCCGGTCTTTGTATCAGAGCAAGCGGCCGTTCAACAGGCAATACAGCAAGCCTCTGCCCCGAATTTACATCTCGTGGCCCGCGCCCAGGGCTTCCAATAGCGGCATGAACAGCCCCCAACAAATCGAGCACCGCCTGACCGAGCTGGAAATCAAGGCCAGCTACACCGAAGACACGCTGGACCGCTTGAACGCGGTGGTGGTGCGCCAGCAGAACCAGATCGACCTGCTGCTGCGCGAATTGGCCGACCTCAAACTGAATGGTCCGGGTGCCGAAGGTGCCGCGCCGCGCAGCTTGCGCGACGAGTTGCCGCCACATTACTGAAGTCGATTGACTGAAGTCGATTCACTGAAGTCGATTCACTGAAGCTTGAACAGCGCGGCGGCCCGCTGGCGGGCCTGCGCCGGCACGCTGCCCGCCAGCGCCACGGCGGCCCGGCCGGCCAGCAGTTGGCCGAAGACGGCCGCCACCTCGGGTGCCGATACCGCTTGCAGCCGGGCCAGGCTGTCACGGCTGTTGCGCAGGTGGCCAAAGGTGTACAGGTCTTGCGCGGCCGCCTCCAGACGCCGCGCCGGTTGTTCCAGCGCCCGCAGGGTGCGCACCGTCAACTGGTTGCGCGCGCGTTCCAGGCCGACCGCATCGACGGCCTCGGCCTGCAGCCGCAACAGCCGCGCCACTTCAACGAAAAACGCTTCGGCCTGCGCCGGCGCGGTGGCCGCTTCGATGACGAACTGCCCGCCCAGCGGCGCGATGTCGGCCGAACACGCGGCGTAGTAAGCCAGGCCGCGGCGCTCGCGAATTTCGTCCAGCAGCGGCGAACTCATGCCCTCGCCCAGCAGCGCGGCGGCCATCACGAAAGGCAGGTGGCCTTCGTCGTGCAAGGCCGGTGCCTGAAAGCCCAGCACCATCTGGCACTGCGAACTGCCGGCCATGCGGCGCAGCTTCACGCCGCCCTGCCAGGGCGGTTCGGTGACGGCGTTGTCGCTGCCGCCCGCCATGCCACCAAAGGCCGCTTCAACCGCGCGAAAGAAGGCGTCGGCTGCCACCGGCCCGGCTGCGGCCACGACCACGTTGCCGGCGGTGTACTGGGCCTGCACGTAGTCCAGCAGGTCAGCCCGCGTGAAGCGCTTCAGATTGGCGCGGTTGCCGATCACCGGCTGCCCCGCCGGGTGCAGGCCGTAGCAGGCGCGGTCAAACAGCTGGAAAGCCATCGCCGAGGGGTCTTCCTCGAATTCGGTGAACTCGTGCAGGATCACCTGGCGCTCGCGTTCCAGTTCGTCGGCCGGGAAACTGCTGTTCAGCACGATGTCGGCCAGTTGTTCGACGAAGCGCACCAGGTCGTGCGCCAGCCCTTCGATGTGGAAGGCGGTGTGGTCCTTGTCGGTGTGCGCGTTGACCTCGGCGCCCAGCCGCTCGGCGTCCAGGTTGATGCGCTGGCAGTCGCGCGACGCGGTGCCCTTGAAGGCCATGTGTTCGACGACGTGGCTGATGCCGTTCTGGCGTCGGGTTTCGTGCAGGCTGCCGGTGCGGATGAACACGCTCAGCGCGACCGTTTGCCGCCATGGCATCGGCACGACCACGGCGCGCAGACCATTGGGCAAGGTGGCCAGCAGGGTGGGATGGGGGTCGGTTGGGGATGGATTCAAGGCAGGTCTGGAACAGCGGCTGACGGGCCCGGAGTCTGACAGCTAGCGGCCCGGCGGTCAGCGCGACACAGTGCTTGCATACAGTGCTGTGATTCTATACAGTCATTCTCACTGGAGACCGCGATGAACCACACCCACCACCTGCTGCGCCAACACTACCAACCCAAGACCGACCGCCTGCCGCACTGGCTGCACCGGGTCTGGGCCTGGTTCTGAAACACCCCTTCAGGCTTGCCAGCGCGGCATCAGCCGCACAGCGTTGTCGCGGCCGATGGCGCGCAGGTCGGCTTCGCTGAAGCCGTAGGCGGTGATGCCCTTCACGTGGTCTTCGCCGGTGCGGTAGGGGTAGTCGCTGCCGAACAGCACCTGCGACACCTTCACCAGCTTCAGCAGCGAGGCCAGCGCGCCGGGGTGCGCCGACCAGGCCGTGTCGTAGTGGAAGCGCTGCAACTCGAAGAGCACGCCGCGCGGCACGCGGGCCACCAGTTTCGGGTCCAGCACCGGCATCTTCAGCAAGCGCTCGGTCAGGAAGGGTAGCGTGCCGCCCGCATGCGAAAAGATGAACTTCACATCGGGGCAGCGCGCGGCCGTGCCGCTGAACACGATGTCGGTGATGGTGCGCGTGGTGTCGGTGCCGAATTCAATGACCGTGGGCGGCACATCGCTCAGCACGTTGCGGCAGCAGTTGGCCGCCGTTGGGTGGGTGTAGAGGATGGCCTTGCGGCGGTTCAGTTCGTCCATCACCGGGGCGAAGTGCGGGTGGCCCAGCCACTTGTCGCGTCCTTCGTGGGTATAGCTGGTCAACAGGCCGATGCCGTCGGCCTTCAGCGTGTCCAGCGCGTACGCCAGTTCACGCAGCGCGCTGTCGGTGTCCTGCATCGGCAGCATGGCGAAGCTGCCGAACTTGCCCTTGTTGTCCAGGGCCAGTCGGGCCGCGTATTCGTTGCTCTCGCGGGCGATGCGCCGGGCGTTGGCGGCGTCGGTGAAGCTGGCCTGCGGCGTGGTCAGGCTGAGCATGGACGTGGCCACACCGGCTTTCGCCATGTCGTCCAGCGTCTTGCTCAGCGTCCAGCTCTTGACGATGGGCGGCGCCTGCCCGGCCTTGTCGAGTTCGGCCACGTAACTGGGCGAAAAGAAGTGGTGGTGCGTGTCGATGCGCGGTGGCAGGGCCGCGCTGGCGGCCGGCGCTGACGCTGCTGGCGACGGTGACGCGCAGCCTGGCAGGACCGCTGCGGCGCCCAGCCCCAGCAGCCCGGTCAGCAGGCCGCGGCGTTGCACATCCGGCCCGGCAAGGCAAGCGCATTGAAATTGATGCTTCATCTGACAGGCCTCAGGGTTCGGGTTGGAAATGCGCGGCGATCGCCGGGTCGAACTGCCCGTCGATCAGCACGAAGAGGACGCGGCAGGGCTGGCCGCTGCGGTTGGCCCAGGCGTGGTTGGTGCCGCGTTCGACGAGGAAGTCGCCGGCCTTCATCAGCACGTCCCCGTCGTCCAGCATCAGCGTGATCTCGCCTTGCAGGATCAGCGCGTAGTCCACCGACTGCGTGCGGTGCATGAAGGGGTGCTTGGCGCGACCGGTGGTGTTGGTGCTGGCGGTGGCGGTACCCAGGGCACCCCAGGCGACCTGCGTGTCGGCGGTGCTGAGCTTGTCGATCCACTCGCCCTCGGGACCGAATTCGATGATGCGCACCACGCTGCCGTTCTTCGGCGGCTCCAGCTTCAGCGCGCGCGCCGTGGGGTCGGGCTCGTTGCCGACGAAGGCCGGTGTCTGGTCAGTGGCCCACAGCTGGGTCAGCACATAGCCCACGCGCTTGGGGTTGGTGTGCACCGACGGTGCGGGGCGGTCTTCGGTGACCACCGAGCGACCCTGCGCGTCGTGGCCGGTGACGATGCGGCGGACCTGGCCGTCCCAGGTGGCTTTCGGGTTGTCGTTGTTCATGGGCTTTTCGCTGCGCCGCGTCACTGCTGACCGACGCCGGTTTCCTTCACGATGCGGCCCCATTTGGCCACTTCACGCTGCAGGTAGGCGCCGAATTCGGCGGGCGTGCCGGGTGTGGCCTCCAGGCCGGCGGCGAGCAGGCGTTCGCGGAACGCGGGCTCGCGCAGCGCCTCGTTGATGGCGCCGTTCAGGCGGGCTGTCACCTCGGCCGGCAGGCGCGCCGGGCCGAACACGCCGACCCAGGTGTAGTCCTCGAAATCGGGGTAGCCCGATTCGGCCACCGTGGGCACGTCGGGCAGTTGGGCCACGCGCTTCAGGCTGGTCACGGCCAGTGCCTTGACCTTGCCGGCCTTCACCAGCGGCACGGCCGGCGGCAAGGCCACGCTGGCCAGCGGCACCTGGTTGGCCAGCGTCGCGTTCAGCGCCGGGCCGGCGCCCTGGAAAGGCACGTGCACGGCGTCCAGCTTGCCCAGCACACGCAGCACGTGGTCGGCCGTCAGGTGCGGCGTGCTGCCCACGCCGGCGCTGCCGTAGGACACCGGCTTGCCCTTGTTCTGGGCGATGAACTGGCGCAGGTCGGCCGCCGGTTCGCTGGGGTGGGCGACGATGATGTTGGGCCCGGCGGCCAGGTTGGCCACCGGCGTGAAGTCGCGCAGCGCGTCGTAGCCCGGGTCCTTGTAGAGCGTCTGGTTGACCGCCATCGAACTGGTGGTGACGAGCAAGGTGTAGCCGTCGGCCGGCTGGCCAGCGACGAACTTGGCGGCGATGTTGCCGCCGGCACCCGCGCGGTTTTCCACCGTCACCGGTTGGCCCAGGCGTTCCTGCAGTTGCTGCGCGATGAGCCGGCCCACGATGTCGGCCGGGCCTCCCGGTGCGAAGCTGACGACCAGCCGCAGCGGCTTGCCCGGCCAGACCGCCGGCTGGGCCTGCTGCGCCTGCGCAGCGCTGGCCAGCAGCGTCACCGCGAAGAAGGCCGCAGCGGACGCCGCCGCGATGAAGACGCGCCGCTGTCGCCTCATGCCTCGTCTTCGATGGGGTTGGCCAGCACGCCGATCTGTGCGATGTCGATCTCGATACGGTCGCCGGCCTTCATGAACACCGGCGGCGTGCGCGCGTAGCCCACGCCGGCCGGCGTGCCCATCGCGATGACGTCGCCCACTTCCAGCGTCAGGCACTCGCTGAGCAGCACGATGGCCTGGGCCACCGAGGTGATCATCAGGCGCGTGTTCGAGTCCTGCATGACCTGCCCGTTCAGCCGCGACTGGATGCGCAGGCCGCTGGCCCCGGGCGGCAGTTCATCGGGCGACACCACCCAGGGGCCGAAGGGGCCGGTACGGTCGAAGTTCTTGCCGATGGTCCACTGGCTGGCCTTGCGCTGGTAGTCGCGCAGCGTGCCGTCGTTGAAGATGCTGTAGCCGCCCACGCACTGCAGCGCATCGTCCAGCGTGCGGTGGCGCGCCGGGCTGCCGATCAGCACGGCCAGTTCGGCTTCGTAGTCCAGCTTGTCGCTGCAGCGCGGGCGCAGCAGCGGCGCGCCCGGGTCCAGCAAGGACGTGGCGCTGCGCAGGAAGAAGGCCGGGTATTCCGGTGCCTGGTGGCCGCCTTCGGCCGCGTGGTCGGCGTAGTTCAGGCCCAGGCAGACCAGCTTGCCCGGGCGGGCCAGCGGCGTCAGCAGGTGCAGACCGGCCAACGGCACGCCGAGGTTGAGCAGCGCGCGGGTCTGCAGATCGGCGCGCACCGAGGCTTTCAGCCGCAGCCAGGCTGCGCCGTCGCGCAGGTCGATGTGCAGGGCCGTGAGGTCGTGCACCTGGGTGCCCTGCAGCAGGCCCAGTCGGGGGCCGTCAACAGCGGCGTGGCGTAGCCATCTCATCAAGCATCCTGGGCGGTGGGGGGAGCCTGGATTCTGGGAAACATCGCGCCGCTGGCGCTCAGGTGCATCCCTGACGCCAAGTGCCACCAATTCACGAAACGGCTAGCGGCGTTCGCGCCACCACAAGGCCAGCATCGCGGCTGCCGCCAGCAAGGCCCAGGGCCAGGCCGCCAGTGGCCTGCTGACGGCATCCAGCGCCGGCACCGCCCGCAGGGCGTAAAGCGCCGTGGCGTCGCGGCGCAGCGCCCGCTGCCACTGCGGCCAGTCTTCGGTGGCGTAGACGTAGAAGGCGGCCGGTGGCGCAGCGGACGGGCCCTGCACGCGCTGCCAGCCGGCCTGGCGCGGCCACAGTGCGGCGCAGGCGGCGTCGGCGCTGTCGGCCCGGCGCTGCAAGTGCAAACGCTGGCCCAGGCCGGGCGCATCGACGGCCATCTCGGCCTTCGCGCCCCGCGCACAAACGCGGCTGCGCTCACCGGCCAAGGGCATCACGTCGGGGAAGTCCCAGACCAGTTCAGGGGCCTGGCGCACGCCGGCCTGGTCCAGCACCGTCTGCCACCAGTCGCCCAGGGCCTGCGGGGCGCTGATGGCGGCACGGTGCCAATCGCTGACGGCCAGCCAGCTGATGCGGCCGGCCTGCCAGCGGCGCTGCCACAGCCAGGGCGCGGCGGCGTCGTTGGGTGTCCATGCGCCCAGGGTCGGGTTCGCGCCGGCCGCTGGTGCCCAGGCCGTCACCGGCAACACCAGGCTGGCGTCGGGCCCCAGGGTGCGCGTTGCCTCGCCCGGGGTGGCCACCAGCGGCAGTTGCAGTTCACGCGCCCACAGTGCGGCGTCGCTGGCGTTGGCGGCCAGCACCAGCAGGGGCACGCCCTGGGCCACCTGCGACAGCAGCGCCGCGCGCGCCGGGCCGGTGGCGCGTTCGAAATGGGCGGCGTCGATGACCAGCAGGTCGGGCGTAACCAGCGCGCTGCTGGCCGTTTCGTTGCGGGTGACGGTCTTGCCCAGCGTGACCTGCCAGTCGACCCGCGCGTTGCTGCCCACCAGCAGGTTGTTGAGCGCCAGCACGTCAAATGATGCCGCGCCGAAACGGCCCTGCACCTGCAGCGGCACGCCGGCCTGCACCTGCAGCGGCACCGGCCCGTGTTCCAGGACACGGCCTTCGGCGTCCAGCACACGGGCTTGCAGCACCATCGTTTCGGCCAGCGGCGGCAGCCAGCGCAGCGTGGCCTCGGTGCCCGGCGCAGCGGCCACAGTCTGGGCCAGCAACTTGCCGTTTTCGTCCAGCAGTTGCAGCCGCCAGCGGGCCAGCGGCAGGCTGCGCCGCAGGGTCAATTCGAAAGGGCGACCCAGCACCAGCTGGCGCGCAAAGGCCAGCGTGATCACCGCGTCTTGCGGCGCCGCCCACTGCACGGTGCGGCTGGGCAGGTCGTGCCAGATGGCGGCACCCAGGCCGTCGCCCTGCACCGCTAGCGCCGCCACCTGGCGCACCGCAGCCGGCGTCGGGCTGCCGGCCACGGCCAGCGTGCCCGACGGGCTGCGCAGCAGGCTCAGGTCGCAGAGCAGCGCCGCCAGGGCGGCGGCAGCCAGCACCACCCCAGCCGCGTCGGCCCACAAGCGCCGCCGCACGAACAGCAGGGCGCTGACCAGCCCCACGGCAGCCACCACGCCAGCGGCCGCCAGTGCCGGCGCGGCGGCCATCGCCACCAGCCCACCGGCCGTCACGGCGGGCTCCGCTGCGGCTGCGGCGGCCCCAACACCAGCGCGTTCGAGAAGGCCGTGCCGCCGCTGCGCAGCGCCTGCAGGCGCGGCGGGCTGTCGGTGATGCCGCTGCGCAACCAGGCGCGCAAGGTAGCCCGGCACGGCGCGCAGCCGTCCTGCACGTCCTGCACCGCGCGCTGCGCCGCCAGGCGGTCGTCATCGGCGCGCACGCGTTCGCGGATCCAGGCCCGCGCGGTCGCCGGCCACAGCGCGGGCAGCGGCAGGTCGCCGTCCAGCGCCCGCAGCAGTTCGCGCAGCGGCGCGGGCACGGCTTGCGCCGCCATGCCTTGTTCGCGGCGGCTGCTGCGCGCGCCCAGCACATCGCCGGTCAGGCGCTTTTCTTCCTTCAGCGGCGGCGGCACGAAAGCCGTGCGGTGCAGGTAGATGCGGTCGGCCTGCTGCAACTGCTTGATGGCTTGCAGCGCGCGGTACTCGAAGGGCAGCGCCGGTTGTGGCGTGATGGCGCGCAGGGCCTTCTCGGCGTCCCACATCGCCGACAGCGCGCGGCGCAGCACCTTCTTGGTGGCCTCGTCGAACAGTGTGGCGTTCTCGGCCTGGTCGTGGGTGTGGCCGAACTGCGCCATCAGGTCGGGTTTGGCACCGCCGTGTTCGGCATCGTGGTCGTGGTCGTTCGTGTCGCCGAACAGGCTGGACTCTTCACCCAAAAACTGGCCATAGCGCCGCCGCAGTTGCGCCTGTTCGCTGGCGATGTTCTGGCTGCGCGCGCGGACCTCGGCAGGCTTGGGCTTGAGGGCGGGCGACGCCTTCATGTCGGCCAGCAGTTGTTCGGTGTCGATGATGATCTGCCGCTGGCTGCGCAGGTTCTCGGGCTTGACCAGCATCGGCAGCGCCGACGCTTCTTCGCTGGCCGCCAGCGGCCCGGGCAGGCGCAGCGTGACGGTGGGTGAGGTGCTGGTGTGCGGCCGGGGTTCGGCGTTGTCGCTGGCGCGCACGAAGAAGTACAACTCGTCGCCGGGCTCGATGCCCAGTTCCTTCAGCGTCCAGGTCTTTTCCCAAGCCCGCACGCGCGGGTCGCGGCCTTGCGGCAGCGGCAGTTCGCGGTCGCTGAAGCGCACGTTTTCGCCGCAGCCGCGCGCCAGCGTCAGGTGCAGGCTGGCACGTGCCACCTGGTAGTCGTCGCGCACGGTCACGGCAATGCGCGTGCTGCTGGCGCTGGGGCTCAAGGTGTGGATCAGTTCGTCCGGTGCCTGCACCGTGACGACCGGTGCCGCGTCGGGCAGCACGCGCAGCGTGTGGCGCTGGGTGCGCCAGCGCCAGGACACCGATTCGCTGGCCAGCCAGGTGGCGCAGCCGCCGGCCAGCGGCAGGCTGGCGCCGTCGCTGAGTTCGATGGCCTCGGCGGCAGCCGCTGACGCAGGCGCAGGCGCAGGCCCAACGGCGGCGGCAGACAGCGGTGCAGACAGCGGTGCAGATGCCCCGCCCGCTGGCCCCTGCAGGCACCAGCGCACGCGGCTGTGCTCGGGCACCTGCAGGTCGCGTGGCGCGCTGTCGTAAGCGGCCACACCGGTGTAGGCCGGTGGCGTGAGCTGCAGCGTCAGGGTCTGGACGGCTGCCGCCGGCGCAGCGGCCCAGCGCGCCGGCGGTGTGCCGGGACGGGTGTTCGGCCAGGCCCACAACGCGGCGGCTGCCGCCAGACTCAAGGCCAGCGCCGGCCAGGCGAAAGGCGCGCGGCGGCGCACGGTCTGGCGCAACAAGGCGGGGTTCACCACGCTGCCCAGCCGTGCCAGCAGGCGCTGCCGTTGCAGCCGCGCCAGGGGTGTCGTGGCTTGCACCAGGCAGGCGCTGCTGTCTTCCAGCGCGGGCGCGGCGGCGTCCAGCCAGTGCAACCCGTGTGCGGCCACGCGCCCGCGCACGCGCCAAGCTTCCAGCGCCAAGACCAGCGCGCACAGCGCCAGGCCCGACGGCGAGGCCAGCAGCAGCCAGGGCAGCAAGGCCGCCAGCCACCAGGGCGCGCGCTGCCACAAGGCGGTGCGCAGCAGGCGGCGTTTCAGGGTCTGCGCCGCGTCGCCCTTCATCGCGCAGCCTCTGCGGCACGCGCGACAGGGGCAGAGGCTGCCGCTTCGCCGGCACCCGCCGCCGCGCGGGCCTGCAGGCGGTGTCGCGCGCGGTGCGCCAGCACGCGTTCCAGCGCGAACAACAACGCCAGGCCGACGGCCAGCGGGGTGTGGCCGGCCCCTGTCGGGCCGTCTGCCGAAGCGGCTGTGCCGGCGGCCAGGGTCATCGTCGGCGCAGCGAAGGGCAGCGGCTCGTGGCGCAGGCCGTCGCGCTGCGCGAACAGCGCCCGCGCAGCGGCCAGCGGGTCGCGCTCGTCCACCGGCCAGCGGTCTTGCGCCCACACCCGGCCGCGCGCCGCGTCGGCCACGCGCAGTCCGCCCGCGCGGCGCGCCGTCGCCAGTTCCGGAAAAGCGGCGGGTTGCACCGCCCACCACAGCGGCGCGCGCCAGGCGGCGTCGGGCACGCCAGGGCGGTCCCAGACGATGAGGTCGGTTTGACCGTCGGGCTCGGCCTGGATGACGTAGCGCGCCGGCACCTGCCCGCCACTTTCGAAGGCCGTGAACAGCGTGCGCCAGGCCGCCGCCCGCGTGCTGACCAGCACGACATGGCGGGCCGGCGGCGCGCTGGCTGCCGGTGCCGGTGCCGGTGCCGGCTGCAGCCGCAATTCGACGCGGCGCGCCAGCGCCGGCACATGCGCCGCCATCGGCACGGCGTCACCGCTGGCCACGATGGCCAGGCGCGCGGCAGGCCGCCATTCGCGTTCGTGAGCGGCCAGCCAGGCCAGCGGGTCGGCGGCAGGCAGCGGCTGGCGTCGGGCCGCGCCCAGGCCCGCCGTCTGGATCTGTGCCTCGGCCCAGACCGGGTCGACCTGCGCGCCGACGAAGACCGTGTCGCCGCGCCAGGGCAACGCCACATCGGCCAGCCACGCGATCAAGCCCAGCAGCAGCAGCAGGCGCAGCAGCAGCAGCGTCTTGTCGGCCCACTGCCAGATGCGCAACTGCTGCGGCGCGGCGGCCGGCAGAAACCGCGCCGTGGCCAGCGGCACCGCTTGCGTGCGCTGGCGCTTGCGGCGGTGCCACCAGACGGGCAGCAGCAATACCGGCAGCGCCAGCCACCACAGGGCGAGGGCCTGGCTCACCGGCGCCCTGCCCGCTGCAGCCAGCCGCGCAGCACGCTGCCCACGGCGTCTTCGATGGACGCGGTGTGCAGCGGCAGGTCACGCTGCCGGCAGGAAGCCTGCACCGCGTCGAAGTGGGTGCGGCGTGCCGCCAGGTAGCCGGCCTGCGCGGCCGTGTCGTAGCGGTGCAAACCCGCAGCGGTTTCCGGGTCGCGGTAGCCGCTGCCAGCGGCAAAACGGCCTGCCGCCTCGGCTTCCGTTTGCAGGCACAGCAGGCGCACGTCGTGCTGCATGGCGCGCAGGCGCAGCAAGGCCTCGGACAGCGGCGAGGGCCATTCCAGGAAATCACCGACCGCGAAAACCAGGCTGGGTGCGCGCGCGAAATGCAGGCTGCTGCGCACGGCGGTGGCGTCGGGCAAGCCGCCGCCAGCCTGCGCGCGCTGCAACTGCGCCAGCACGCGGTGCAACTGGCGCGGCCCGCGCGCTGCAGGTGTGAAGGCCATGCGGTCAGCGCCAGCCACCACCAGCCCGAAGGCGTCACCCTGGCGCTGTGCGATGGCCGCCACGCAGGCCAGCAGCGTGCGCGCGCAGCCCAGTTTGTCGACGCCGGCCAGGCGGCGGCTGGGCTCGGCCATCGACGCGCTGGCGTCCAGCAGCAGCCACACCGCCACATGGCTGTCGCGCTCGGCTTCGCGCACGTAATAGCGGTCGGCGCGGGCCAGCAATTTCCAGTCGACGCGGCGCCATTCGTCGCCCGGCGCATAGGCGCGGTACTCGCTGAATTCGACGCCCGCGCCGCGTTCGCGGCCGATGTGGATGCCGTGGCCCAGCCCCGCCAGCACGTGACGGATGACGAGGTCGAGGTTTGCGGTTTGCGCGCGCAGCGCGGCCGTGGCCACCATCGGCATGCCTAGTCGATAGGGATGTGTTCGCGCAGCGCGGCCAGGATGTCGGCGATGGCCACGCCGTCGGCCTCGGCCTCGAAGTTGCGCAGCACGCGGTGGGCCAGCACCGGCAAGAGCATCGCGGCGATGTCGTCGCGCGTCACGGCCAGCCGGCCGTGCAGCAGCGCGCGCGCCTTGGACGCCAGCACCAGGGCCTGGCCGGCGCGCGGCCCGGCACCCCAGCCGACATGCTTGCGGATGCTGGGCACCGGGCTGTCGGCCGGCCGCGTGGCGCGCACCAGGCGCGTGGCGTGGCGCAACAGGTGCGCACCGATCTCGATGTCACGCACCAGTTGCTGCAGGCGCAGCAGGCTCTGCACATCCATCGCCGGCTCGGCGTCGGCCAGCCCGGCGTGCGTGGTGGCCGAGACCATCGCCATCTCTTCGTCTTCAGTCGGGTAACCGACGTCGATGCGCAGCAGGAAGCGGTCGAGCTGGGCCTCGGGCAGCGGGTAGGTGCCGGCCTGCTCGATGGGGTTCTGCGTGGCCAGCACAAAGAAAGGCCGCGGCAGCGCGTGGGTCTGGCCGGCGAAGGTCACCGAACGTTCCTGCATCGCTTCCAGCAGCGCCGACTGCGTTTTCGGCGGCGCGCGGTTGATCTCGTCGGCCAGCAGCACCTGCGTGAAAACCGGGCCGCGCTGGAAGCGGAACACGCGCTGGTGGGTGCTGCTGTCTTCTTCCAGGATCTCGGTGCCGACGATGTCGGACGGCATCAGATCGGGCGTGAACTGCACGCGGCGGAATTGCATGTCGGTGGCCTGCGCCAGGCTCTTCACCAGCAGCGTCTTGCCCAGGCCGGGAACGCCTTCCACCAAGGTGTGGCCGCCGGCGATCAGGCAGATCACCAACGATTCGATGACGCCGGCCTGGCCGATGATCACATTGGACATGCTCGCCGACAGCGCGCTCAGCTTGCGGGTCAGTGCCGCTATCTCTTCTTCGTTCCAGTCCGACGCATCGCGTTCAGCCACAGTCCTGCTCCAAACTCATGCTCCCGAATCACGCACTGAATCAGGCACCCAGCGCGTATTGAATGATGTTCACGGCGAATCGCGTGTTGTCGATGACCAGCCAGCGCTTGTTGCGAAAGTCGTAATCCCATTCGCAGCCGTAATCCTTGTTGCTGTAGAGCAGGCGCACGCGGCCATTGAATTCGACGGCCTTGAGGTAATCGTGCACCAGATCGTCGCCCCAGCCGTTCAATTCCACGCCGGTATTCGGCGGGCCGTCGAATTTGAAAAAGCTGGAATAGACCGGGTGCGTGTTGGGAATCTTGCGCAGCGCCTTGGGCCCGAAGAGGCGCGCCACTTCGGCTTCGAATGACTTGGCGAACAAGCCGTCGATGTCGTGGTTGCAGTCGTCGACAAAAACAAAGCCGCCGCCTTTCACGTAGCGCTCGAGGTTCTTGCGCTCGGCCGGCGTGAACTGCACCAGCTTGTGGCCGGCCAGGTAGCAGAACGGCGCTTCCAGCATCTTGGGGTCGGCCAACGCGATGATGCGTTCCACCGGGTCGACGCGCAGCGTGGTGTATTCGACCAGCGAATTCAGCACATTGCTGGGCATGCGGACGTCAACATCCCAGTCGCCCGATTCATAGACCAGGCGGGTGAAATAGAAATCAAAGCCCGAAGGGGTTGCCACGTCGCGCTGCGCGCTACACCGCGTCCGAAAGGCTGGTGAAATTGAAGTCGCGCAGTTTCATCGCCGGCACCACCACGCGCCGGTTGTCACCCAGCACCTGGGTCTGCCCCAGCTCGTCGATGTTGTTCAGCATGGTCACCGGGCTTTCGTTGAAGCGGAAGTTCTTTACCGGGTAGGCCACCTTGCCGTTCTCGATGTAGAAGGTGCCGTCGCGCGTCAGGCCCGTCACCAGCAGCGACTGCGGGTCGACCGAACGGATGTACCAGGTGCGCGTGACCAGCACGCCCTTCTTCGTCGACGCGATCAATTCGGCCAGCGTCTTGGTGCCGCCGGCCATGATCACATTGCCCGGCCGGCCGCGCACCGCCACGCCCTGCTTCTTAGCCCAGAAATTCGAGTAGTCCAGCGAGGCCACCTTGCCGCCCTGGATCAGGTTGCGGCGCTCGCGGGCCAGCATGGTCTCGCTGTCCCAGGGGCGCACCGGTGCCTCGGTGTTCCACGGGTCGGTCCACAGGTTGACCTGCTCGTCGAACAGCTTTTCGCCCAGGCGGTTGCCGCCGCCTCGTCTGCTGAGAAAGCTGCGGCCTTCGTCGGCCTGGCGCGCGTCGAACGCGCGGAACATGAAGCTCAGGATGTCGGCCGAGGCGGCCGGCTCGAGGATGACGGTGTAGCGGCCGGGTTCGATGGCTTTTGCATCCACCGAACGCAGCGCTTTTTCAATCGCCACCGCCGACGCCTCGCGCGCATCGAAGCGCGCCACGTCATTGCCATTGCGCGTGACCCAGCCCGAACCCCGGCCGTCTTCGGTGCGCGTGGTCACGGTGAAGTTCAGGTCGGTGGACTGCTGGTAGCCGAACACACCGTTGGAGTTGGCGACCGCTTCGAAACCCGTGGTGTCAACGAAAAAGCCGGCCGCCTGCAGACCCTTCTTCTTGCTTTCGTTGATGCTGCGGGCGGCCACCTCGGCGCGGAATTCAGGGTCGATGGCGGCCGTGGCCTGGGCATAGGTGGCTGAAGCCTTGAAGGCCTGCTTGCCGACGGCGGGTACGAATTCAGGGTTCTCGGGCGCCAGACGGGCCACGTCTTCGGCACGGCGCACCAGCTTTTCCAATGACGCGTCGTCGAATTCATTCAGCGTGGCCGTGCCCTGGCGTTTGCCGAAGGCCACGCTGACCGCGATTTGCGTGTCCTCGTTCAAACCCGCCGTGGACACGCTGTTCTGCGCGTAACGGATGTTGCCGGTGCGGCTGCCTTGCAAGGTCACGCGGCATTCGTCGGCCTTGGAAAACGCGATGGCCTTGTCGCAAATGCGTTTGGCGAATTCTTCGTTGATGGACTTCATCGGTGATGCCTCTGTGCAAACGAATGGGGTCAAGCGATCTTGCGCGCAGTGTTGATGACGTTGATGCCGTTGAAGCGCGTGGTGGCCGAGCCGTGCGACACCGCGCTGACCTGGCTGGGCTGGCCCTTGCCGTCGAAGAAGGAGCCGCCCATGCGCCAGTCGCGCTGGTCGCAGATGGCGCTGCAGGCGTTCCAGAATTCCTGCGTGTTGGCCTGGTAGGCCACGTCTTCCAGCGGGCCGGTGATCTGGCCGTTCTTGATCTCGAAATACAGCTGGCCACCGAACTGGAAGTTGTAGCGCTGCTGGTCGATGCTGTAGCTGCCACGGCCCAGGATGTAAATGCCCTTCTTGACGTCCTTGACCATCTCGTCGGGCGTCAATGGCGCTTTGCCGGCGGCCAGCGAGACATTGGGCATGCGCTGGAATTGCACGCTGGCCCAGCTGTCGGCATACGAACAACCGTGCGAAGCCGGCTCGTCGATGAGGTGGGCCTGGTCACGGGTGGCCTGGTAATTCACCAGCACGCCGTCTTTGATCAAGTCCCAGCGCTTGCAGGCCACGCCTTCGTCGTCATAGCCCACCGCGCCCAGGGAACCCGGCGTGGTCTTGTCGGCAAAGAAATTGACGCGCTCGGAACCGAACTTGAAATTCTTGCTGCGCCACTTGTCCAGCGTGACGAAACTGGTGCCTGCGTAATTCGCTTCATAACCCAGCACGCGGTCCAGTTCGGTCGGGTGGCCGACCGATTCGTGGATGGTCAGGAACAAATGTTCGGGGCTCAGCACCAGGTCGTACTTGCCGGGCTCCACCGACTTGGC
>JANMZP010000273.1:0-1733 GCA_031383435.1 Betaproteobacteria bacterium
GTGTCGGGCACCGGCGTCACCGCGCCCAGGATGGTGGCCGGGTCGGCGCCCAGCGCCACCACCATCGGGAAAGGCTGGCCGGGGTTGGCGCGGGCGAATTCGCGGAAGTCCAGCGCACCGCCGCGGTGGGCCAGCCACCGCATGATCACCTGCCGGGGGCCGATGACTTGCTGGCGGTAGATGCCCAGGTTCTGCCGCAAGCGCGGTGCCGCCACGGTTTGCGGGCCCCGCGTGACGACCAGGCCCCAGGTGATCAGCGGCCCGGCGTCGCCCGGCCAGCAGGTCTGCACCGGCAGCCGCGCCAAGTCGATGTCAGTGCCCGCTATCACCACGTCCTGGCAGGGCGCGCGGCGCTGCACCGACGGCTTCATGTCCCAGAGTGCCTTGCCCATCGCCAACAGCTTGCCGGCGTCCTTCAGGCCCTTGGGCGGCTCGGGCTCCTTCAGGCCGGCCAGCATGCGGCCGACGTCGCGAAGTTCGGCCAAAGACTCGGCCCCCATCCCCAAAGCGACGCGCCGGGGCGTGCCGAACAGGTTGATCAGGCAGGGAATTTTGTAACCGACCGGGTTCAGACACAGCACCGCGGGCCCGCCGGCGCGCAGCAACTTGTCCCCGATTGCCGTCATTTCGAGACGCGGCGACACCGGATCGGCCAGTTTTTTCAGTTCGCCCAGCGTTTCCAGCTGTTGGATGAAGTCGCGCAGGTCCCGGTATTTCATGCTTTTTGGCTATTAGAGAGCCGTTTTATATTCTTGACCGCGTATGAGACGCTTCCTAGAATCCCCCAAGACCTGAGAATTCAGGGTTAACCCGCATTTGACGCTTCCCGTATCAGGGGACGGCCGCGCGGGCTGACACCGCCCCGCCGGGCGCCGCGCTTGCGAAGCGCGATCAGCAAGCCAGCGGACGATTATCACTGGGGGTACCGGGTGCGCCGCACAGGCCGCTGGCAAGCCCACAGGATCAGGAGAGAGTCAGATGCGAGCCCTCGCCCTGCTGCGCCAAGCGCAGCATGCGACAGCCACGTCGCTGTCGGTTTTTGCCCGTGACGTCGGTCGCGGTTTGCTGGAAGTGGGTCACAACAGCCTGGCCCTGGTGGGTCTGGCTGCGGTGGCGGTGCTGGTGTTCGCGCTGGGCCGCGCCGACATCCGGGGCCAGTTGGAAGTGGTGGCGCTGGAATGGCTGCAAACCCGCCAGGAAGCCCGCGAAGCCCCGTCGGACGACTTGATCGCCGAGGTTGCCGAACCGTCGGCGGTGGCCCGCGCCACCGCCACCGACTTGAAGCAGCTGACCCGCCAGCAAGCCGCGCTGGCCAATTGGATCGCCCGCCGCTACAAGGTCGCGCCCGAGCCGATCGCCGCGCTGGTGCAGGAAGCCTGGGCGATGGGCACGCGCGCCGGCCTGGACCCGACCCTGATCCTGGCCATCATGGCCGTCGAATCCAGCTTCAACCCTTTCGCGCAAAGCCCGGTCGGTGCCCAGGGCCTGATGCAGGTGCTGACCCGCGTTCACGACGACAAGTACCAGGCCTTCGGTGGCATCCGGGCAGCTTTCGATCCGATCAGCAACCTGCGCGTCGGCGTGCAGGTGCTGAAGGAATGCATCCGCCGCGCCGGCAGCCTGCAAGAAGGCCTGAAGTACTACGTGGGCGCGGCGCTGATTGAAGGCGACGGCGGCTACGTCGGCCGCGTGATCAGCGAACAGACGCACATGCGCAACGTGGCCGACGGCAA
>JANMZP010000295.1:0-13855 GCA_031383435.1 Betaproteobacteria bacterium
ATCAGGATGCGCGCGCCGCGGTACAGCGCTTTCAGGATCTCCAGCCGCTGGCGTTCACCCACCGGCAGTTCGCTGACCCGGTTGTCCAGTTGCACGTGCAAGCCGGTCTCGCGCATCAGCACGTCCAGCTGCGCGCGCACCTGGGCGCGGGCAGCCTGCAGGCGCCAGCCGGGTTCGGCGCCCAGCATCACGTTGTCCAGCGCGCTCAGCGTGTCGACCAGCATGAAGTGCTGGTGAACCATGCCGATGCCCAGTGCGATGGCCTCACGTGAACCGGTGATGCGCGCGGGCACGCCTTCGATGGCGATCTCGCCGCTGTCGGCCTGGTAGAAGCCGTACAGGATGGACATCAGCGTGCTCTTGCCCGCGCCGTTCTCGCCGACGATGCCGTGCACGGTGGCGCTTGCCACCGACAGGTTCACATCGCGGTTGGCGTGGACCGCACCGAAACGCTTGTCGATGTGGCGCATCTCAACCGCCAGGGCGGCGGCTTGTGCCATCACTTGCAGACGTTGTTCACCGTGAAGTCGATGACCTTGATCTTGCCGCTGATGATGTCGGCGCGCGCCGCATCGACGCGCTTCTTCATCTCGGGCGTGACCAGCCTGGCGTTGTGTTCGTCGATGGCCACGTCCACGCCGCCTTCCTTCAGGCCCAGCGACGTCAGGCCCGGCGTCACGGCCTTGAAGGCGGTGTAGACGGCCACATCGACGCGCTTGACCATGCTGGTCAGCATGGTGCCGGGCTGCAGGTGGTTCTGGTTGCTGTCCACGCCCACGGCCAGCTTGCCGGCGTCCTTGGCCGCCTGGTAGACGCCGATGCCGGTGCCGCCGGCCGCCGCGAACACCACGTCCACGCCCGAGGCGAATTGCGACTTGGCCAACTCGGCCCCGCGCGCCGGGTCGTTCCAGGCACCCGGCGTGGTGCCGGTCATGTTGGTGGTGACTTCAGCCTTGGGGTTGGCGTACTTGGCACCCTGTTCATAGCCGCAGGCGAATTTGCGGATCAGCGGGATGTCCATGCCGCCAACGAAGCCCAGCTTGCCGGTCTTGCTGGCCAGGGCCGCCATCACGCCGACCAGGAAACTGCCTTCGTGTTCCTTGAAGACGATGCTCTGCACGTTCGGCAGCTTGACCTCGGCGTCGATGACCACGAACTTGGTTTTCGGGAAGTCCTTGGCCACCTTCTCGGCCGCGCTGCCCTGGCTGAAGCCGATGCCCACGATGGGGTCGGCACCGCGTTCGGCCATGCGGCGCTGCGCCTGTTCGCGCTGCGCCGGGTTGGCGATCTCGAATTCCATGTAGGTTTTGCCGGTCTCCTTCTTCCACTTCTCGGCACCATTGAAGCCGGCCTGGTTGAAGGACTTGTCGAACTTGCCGCCCATGTCGAAGATGACAGCCGGTTCGGCCCGAACCAGGACAGGGGCTGCGACCAGGGTGGCGGCGAGCAAAGAGCGCATCAGCAACATGGGTGTGGGTCCAGGCAGGAACAAGCCGGACAGGATAGCAAGAGTCACGCTGCGGTCACGCTGCCGGTGTCGGGCATGCGCCTCGCTTGGGGCCTAGCATGGCACCGATGCACACCCCCACCCCCGCCCCGACCCCAACCGCGCCCGGCGACACGCGCGCCCTGCCCAAGGTGCTGCTGCACGAACACCTAGACGGCGGCCTGCGTGTGGCCACGCTGCTCGACTTGCTACGCCAGCGCAAGCTCGCCAGCCCGGCACCCGATGCCGCCGCGCTCACCGCCTGGTTCAGTGCCAACGCGCACGCCGGCAGCCTGGTCAAGTACCTGGAAGGTTTTGCCTTGACGGTGTCGGCGATGGCCACGCCGGCCGCGCTGGAACGGGTGGCTTTCGAAGCCGCCGAAGACGCGCGGCTGGACGGTACGGTGCTGGCTGAATTCCGCATCGCGCCGCTGCTCTTCGAAGCCTACGGCGTGCGCGGCGAAGCGGCCGTCGAAGCGCTGCTGGCCGGCCTGGCGCGCAGCCCCTTGCCAACCGGTTTGATCGTCTGCGGCATGCGCCACGAGAGCCCGGCCGAAACCGAACGCGCGGCCCGCCTGGCCGCGGCCTATCGCAACCAGGGCGTGGTGGGCTACGACCTGGCCGGCGCCGAATTCGGTTTCCCGCCCGGCTTGCATGCAGCGGCCTTGAAGATCGCGCGCGACGCCGGGCTGGGCATCACCCTGCACGCCGGTGAGGCCGACGCCGCCGAGCGCGTGGTGGAAGCCGGCCGCCTGGGGGCCACCCGCATCGGCCACGGTGTGCGCCTGGCCGACGCGCTGCACGACCCGGCCCGCCGCCACCTGGTGGACGAGGTGCTGAAGAGGGGCCTGCACCTGGAAGTCTGCCCGACCAGCAATGTGCACACGGGCGCGGCCGCGTCCATCGCTGCGCATCCCATCACCGCGCTGTGGCAGGCCGGCGTTTCCTTGAGCTACCACACCGACAACCGGCTGATCAGTTGCGTCACACAAAGTGAAGAAGCGGCGGCCCTGCTGACCCACACGGCGCTGACCGAGGCCGACTTGCTGGCGATGGCCACGCAAGCGGCGCAGCATTCCTTCCTGCCGGCCGACGTGCGCCAGCAGGCCGTGGCCGCCATCCAGGCCCACCCGGCAAGCTGAGCCTTCAACCCCCACCGGCGCACGGGCCGAGCCGTCGTCTGCGGTCTGACGCACAGACGCGCGTCACGCCGCGTCTTCAGACTACACGGGTCGTTACGCGCCACCGGCCAACGGCCAGGCGGTCGTATCCGTTGTGAGCACAAGGTCGACAGCGCCACTTCGGCTCTGAAGACCTTGCGATCCACCTCACAGCGCACGACACACAACGGCCCCACCATGCATCCACCCCTACCAGCCCCAAGCCCCCGACGGACCCCGGTCGCGCTGCTGGCCATGGCCGCACTGATCCTGACCAGCGGCTGCGGCGGCGGGGTGTATGTCGAAACCCCGGGGCCACCGCCGGAGATCACCTTGACCACTTCGGTCACCGACGCCGTGCGCGGTCAGCCCGTGCAACTGGCGGCGGCCATATCCGCATCGAACGGGCTGGACCGGGTCGATTTCTACCGCGTCGACTTCGGCCGTTCGGTGCTGCTGGGCAGCGTCTACAACGCACAGCCCCGCTGGGACACGTCGATACCGGTCAATGCCGGCAGCCAGGTGACCTACTTCGCGCAAGCCTGCGACCTGGCCGGCTACTGCACCAGCAGCCGGCCGCAAACGGTGTTCGTCTACCCCGGATGACACCCCCCGAGCTTTCCACCCCCAGGAGCCAGAACATGCAATCACGACAAGCCCCCTCCGCCACCCTCGTTGCCCTGGCGGCTGCAGCGCTGCTGATGACAGGCTGTGCCGACATGAGCGAGCGCCAGAAAGGCACGGCCGAAGGCGCGGGACTCGGTGCCGTGGCGGGCGCGGTGCTCGGATCGGCCACAGGCGGCAAGGCCGGATCGGGCGCGGTCATCGGCGGCGCGATTGGCGCGGTCATCGGCAATGTGTGGTCCAAGCGGCAGGAAGACCGGCGCGTGGCGCTGGAGCAGGCCACGCGCGGCACCGGGGTCGAGGTCAGCCGCACGGCCGACAACCAGCTCAAGCTGAACATCCCGAACGACGTGTCTTTCGACTTCGGCAGCGCCGCCATCAGGCCCTCGATGCACGCGGTGCTCGACCCCTTCGCGGGCAACCTGCGCGGTGACCCCGCCGCTCGCGTCGATATCGTCGGTCACACCGACAGTGTCGGCTCGGACAACGCCAACCAGAACTTGTCGCTGGCGCGCGCGCAGAGCGTGCGGGAATACCTCGTTTCGCGCGGCGTCACGGGGGCGCATGTGCGCATCGACGGCCGGGGCGAACGCCAGCCGGTGGCCGACAACACGTCCGAGGAGGGCCGGGCCCGCAACCGGCGCGTCGAGATTTTTCTGCGCGAGCCGGCGGCCTGATCGGCCTGATCGGCCTGATCGCCCGCAACGCGCTCTAGACGACGGCCGGCTGCAGGTAGCGGATGGTGCCGGCGTCGGCATCGATCTCCACTTCCAGCCCCACCGGCAGCGTGAACTTGCGCTTGATGTGGCCGAACAGCGCGCCGCTGTAGACGGGCACTTTCAGCGGCTTGATGAAGTGGTCGTCGAAGACCTCGTCCAGGGTCAGCGCGCCATAGTTGCCATCGCCCGGGCCGCAGTTGGTGAAGGCCCCCAGCACCACGCCAGACAGACGGTCCAGCGCGCCGGCCAGCCTCAGCGTGGACAGCATGCGGTCGCAGCGGTAGATGGCCTCGTTGGTCTCTTCCAGGAACAGGATCGCGCCGTCGAAGGCCGGCCAGTAGCGCGAGCCGGCCAGGGCGGTCAGCACGGTCAGGTTGCCGCCCACCAGCGGCCCGCGCGCGCGGCCGCCGCGCAGCGTTTGCGTGCGGTTGTTGCGCGGCACCAGCGCGTCTTCACGTTCGGGTTCGTTCACCAGGGTCTGCGCCTTCGCGTCCATCACCGCGCCGCGCAGCCACTGCACGCTGAAGGCGTTCCAGTCCGACGCGCCCACGGGGCAGTGGAACGTGACCAGGCCGGTCTGCACATTGACGGCGTTGAGCAGCGCGGTGATGTCGGAAAAGCCGCCCAGAAATTTCGGGTTGCGCGCGATCAGGCCGTAATCCAGCAGCGGCAGGATGCGGTTGCCGCCCGAGCCGCCGGTCAGCGCCAGGATGCCGTGCACGCCAGGGTCGGCAAACATGGCGTTGATGTCGCCCGCGCGCTGCGCATCGGTGCCGGCAAACGGGCCGTAGCGGGCGCGCAGATTCGGTGCCTCGCGCACCTTGAAACCCAGGGCCTGCAGCGCTTCGGTGGCCAGCACATAGGGCAAGCGCTCGAAGACCGCGTTCGACGGGTTGACCAGCGCGATGGTGTCGCCGGGCTGCAGGCGGCGCGGGCGCAGCAAGGGCTTGCGCGGCGCGGCTTGCGCTTGCGCCTGGGCTTGCGCTGGCGTCGAGGCCAGCAGGCCGGTGCTGCCGGTTGCCAGCGCAGCGGCGGCCAGGATGTGGCGGCGGGTGTTGTTCATGGCGGCACCTGGGATCGGGGTCAGTCGATGCGCGGCAGTTCACGCCGCACGCGGTCTTTGTCGCCATGGTCGAAGTGCCACCACTCGGTCGGAATGCCGTGGAAGCCGCCGCGCGCCATGGCGTCAAACAAGCACTGCCGCTCGGCCACATGGGCCGCCGTCAGCAGGCCGCTGGCCAGGTGTTCGGCGTGCAGCGCCGGGTGGGACGCCAGCGTCATTTCGTCGAAGCCGCTGCCCATGTCGGACTCGCGGCCTTGCGGATTGATGAGCGTCACGTCCACCGCCATGCCATAGCTGTGGATGGAGCCGCGCGCAGGGTTGGCGAAGTACAGCGCCATGTCGGTGCCGGCCACGTCGGCCCAGATGGCTTCCTGCACGCGCTGCGGGCGCAGCGCATCCAGCACCAACAGTTGCCAGCCGGGGCGCTGCGCGGCCAGATGTTCAGCGGCGGCTTCCAGGCCGCTGGCGGCCTCGGCGCGCAGCCAGGCGCAGTCCAGGCCGGCGTAGAGCACGCGGCCGGCGAAGTTGTTGCTGCTGGCGTAGCGCAGGTCGTGCGCCACGCCGCGCAAGCTGCTCAGGCGGCGAAAGGCGGGGTCAGCGGCGATGTCTTCGACGCGGATGATCGCGGTCGCTCCCGAGTTCATGGCCGGGTTCATGGTCGGGTTCATGGTCGATAGACGCCTTCGAAGTCCACCCCGCCATTGGGTGCCATCACGAAGCCCTGCACGTCCTTGCGCAGCGGGATGTAGACGGCGCTGTGGGCCATGGTGATCCACGGCCGTTCGCGCTTGAAGATCTGCTGCGCGCGTTCGATCAGCCCGTTGCGCTTGGCGACATCGACCTCGGCCCGCGCGCCTTCCACCAGCGCGTCGAATTCGGCGTTGCAGAACTTCACGCCGCCGCGGCTGGACGCGCAGGTCAGGTTGGGCGCCAGGAATTCGTCGGCGGCGGCCACGTCGGTGCTCCAGCCGCTCATGTAGATGTGGTGTTCGCCCTGGTTGGCGCGCTTCAGGTATTCGCCCCACTCGTAGGTGAGGATGCGCGCCTGCACGCCGATCTTGGCCCAGTCGGCCTGGATCATCTGGGCCATCAGCTGGCCGTTGGGGTTGGTGGGCCGGCTGATCGGCAGCGCCCACAGGTCGATCTGCAGACCGTTCGGGTAGCCGGCCTGGGCCAGCAAAGCGCGCGCACGGTCGGGGTTGAATTCGTTCTTCAGCGTCTGGTCGTAGCCGGGCACCGATGGCGGAAAGGCACTCACGGCCTGCATCGCGTCACCGCGCGGGAACAGCACCTTGAACAACGCGTTGCGGTCCACCGCGATGTCCAGCGCCTCGCGCACCTGGCGCTTGTCGGTGGGTGCCCTTTTCATGTTGAAGGACAGGTAGCTGATGTTCAGCGCCTGGATCTTCTGCACCACCACCTGCGGGTGGCCGGTGAGCGCGGTGATGTCGACGTCGCGGATGGGCGCGGCCACATGGCATTCGCCACGCGCCAGCTTCTGCGCCCGCACATTGGCTTCGCGGCTGATGGCGAACACCAGCTTCTCGGTGCGCTGCACGCCGCCCCAGTAGCCGGGGTGGGCGGTGTAGCGCAGCACGTCGTCCTTGCGGTAGCTCTTGAACTGGTAAGGCCCGGTGCCCACGGGCTGGTTGTTGATGGCGCTGGCGCGGCCCTGGGCCAGCAATTGCGCCGCGTATTCGGCCGAATGGATGACCGCAAAGGTGCCGGCGAAATAGCCCAGGAAATTGACGTTGGGCTTGTGCAGGCGAAAGCGCACCTCGCTGCTGCTGAGGCGGTCGATGCCGGCAATCATCTTGTCCAGCCCCAGGCTTTGCGGGTAGACGAAGGTGGCCGGGAAGGCCTGGTTGAAGGGTGTCCTGGGGTCGATCAGGCGGGTGAACGTGAACAGCACATCGTCGGCGTTGAAGGGCCGCGTCGGCTTGAAATAGGCCGTGGTCTGGAAGACCACGTTCGGGCGCAACCGGAAGGTGAAGGTGCGGGCGTCGGGCGACACCGTCCAGGCGGTGGCCAGGCGCGGCTGCAGTTCGGCCGTGCCGCGCTGGAAGTCGAGCAGACCCTGGAAGATGGGCCGCGTGGCGTTGGCCGTGCTGGCAGCGTCCCACAGGCTGGGGTCGAAGCCTTCGGGGCTGGCGTCGGCACAGAACACCAGCGGCTTGGCGGCCGCCTGCGCGGCGGGCCCGCCCAGCGCGAGTCCGGCCACCAGGAAGGCGGAAAGACAGCCGGTCAGGCAGGCGGTCAGGCAGGCCCTCAGGTTCACGCGCAGGGCACGCGGCCAGAGGCGTGTGCCGGGGCACCGCGACGGGCAGGAACGGGTGCAGGAACGGGGGCAGGAACAGAAGCAACAGGTCACGGTTTCATCATAGCGGGGGGTCTGCGCGCTTCGGCCGCGGGCGGTCCTACCTCGCACTGTCGATGCGCCCAGCCGGCCGTTCCCCCACAGTTGGCGCGCATGTTCAACGCCGCCCACCCCCCGCCGCAGGCCACGCTGTCCCAGATGGCCCAGATGGCCGACGCCCTGATGTGGCCGCTGCTGGTGCTGCGCGCCGACGGCACCCTGCTGCACGCCAACCGCGCCGCGCGCCGCCTGCTGGCCAACCAGAGCCTGCTGGCGCTGCGGCCCGACCGCCGGCTGGGCCGGCTGCCGGCCAGCCAGCAACCGGCCTTCGAGCGGGCCCTGGCGGCAGCCCGCCAAGGCCAGACCGTGGTGCTGAACTGGCCCGCCAGCGAAGGCCACCCGGCCGGCACCGCCAGCCTGGGCCCGTTGGGCGGCACCCGGGAAACCGAGCCTGGGACCGCAACCGGGGCGGGGATGGACGCCGCGGCGGGCGAATGGGCAGACAAGCGGGCAGACGAGCGCCCTGACGGCGGCGAATTGCTGCTGGCGCTGTCGGCTGTCGAGCGGACCGATGGCCAATTGCAGGCCTACGCCCGGCTGCACCGCTTGAGCCCCGCCGAAACGCGCGTGCTGCTGCGCCTGGCCCTGGGCGAAAACAGTGCCGAGGCGGCCCACGCGCTGGGCGTCAGCACAGCCACCGTGCGCAGCCAGGTCATCAGCCTGCGCCGCAAGACCGGCCACACCAGCGTGCTGCAGTTGCTGCGCGGCTTGGCCGGTATGCCGCCTGTCCTGACCACCGTTTTTCTGGGAACGCAAGGTGAATAGTGTGCAAATCGGCTGCGCAAATTCACTTTCAGTTACATCCACCCATCCTTAGTCTTGTTGACAGGCCACGCACCGACCACGGCGCGGGCTCCAACAGGGAGGATGCCATGTACGAAACCAACCCAAGCCTGGCGAACAGCCGGGCTGGCGCAGCGGGCGTGTTGCCGCTGGCCGCTTTTTCGCGCTTTGCCGGCCTGCCGGCCTTCACGCCGAGCCGGGCCTACCAGGGCCCGGAACGCCGCACCAGCGGCCGCGACCCCGCAGCCTGGCTGACCTGCATGCTCGACGAAATCGACTACGGCATGCTGCTGGTCACGGCCGACGCGCAGGTCACCTACCTCAACCACGCGGCACGGCTGGAGCTGGACGGCCACCACCCGCTGCAACTGTCTGAACAGCGCCTGGGCGCGCACAGCCCACCCGACGTGGCCCCGCTGTACGCGGCCCTGGCCGGTGCCCAGCGTGGCCTGCGCAAGTTGCTGACGCTGGGCGAAGGCACGCAGCGGGTGAGTATCTCGGTGGTGCCGCTGCCCGCCACCGCGGCGCAGGCGGGCGGCCCGCAGCACGGCGAAGGCACCTTGACGCTGCTGGTGCTGGGCAAGCGCCAGGTGTGCGAGCAACTGTCGGTGCAGGGTTACGCGCGCAGCCACCACCTGACGCCCGCCGAAACGCGGGTGCTGGAAGGCTTGTGCAGCGGCGTTCGCCCGAGCGAGATCGCGGCCCGGGCGGGTGTGGCGGTGTCCACGGTGCGCACGCAGATCGGCAGCATCCGCATCAAGACCGGTGCCGGCAGCATCCGCGAACTGGTGCGCCAGGTGGCGGTGCTGCCGCCGCTGGTGGGCGCCTTGCGGGAAAGCCGGCGTCAGGCCGCCGGGTAGGTCGCAAAACGCTGCGACGGTTTGGCCGCCCGGTCGAACAGCGGCTGCACCTTGGGCAGCTTGGCCTGGATGTCGCGGATGCGGGTGTCGCCGGCCGGATGGGTGGACATCCACTGCGGCGGCGCGCCCTTGTTGGCGGCCAGCATCTTCTGCCACAGCACCACGCCGGCGGCCGGGTCGTAGCCGGCACGCGCGGCCAGGTCCATGCCGACGATGTCGGCCTCGGTTTCGTCGTCGCGGCTGAATTTCAGGCTCAGCAATTGGCCGCCCACGTCGGCGGCGGTGCGCGCCAGCGAACCCAGGCCCAACAAGGCCGAGCCGATCTCGATGACCCCGCGCGTGGCCAGGCTCTTGCCCAGGCGTTCACGGGCGTGCTCACGCAGCGCGTGGGCCATTTCGTGACCCATGACGGCCGCCACTTCGTCGTCGTTCAATTGCAACTTTTGCAGGATGCCCGTGTAGAAGGCGATCTTGCCGCCGGGCATGCAGAAGGCGTTCAGCTCTTTGCTGTCCAGCAGGTTGACTTCCCAGCGCCACTGCCGCGCGCGCTCGTTCCAGGCCGGGGCATAGGGCGTGAGGCGCTGTGCAATGGCGCGCAGGCGCAGCATCTGCGGCTGGCCAGCCGCTACCAGCGCGCGCCGGGCACCGAATTCGCGCGTCATCTGCAGGTACTGCTGCGCGGCCTGGTCTTCGACCTCGGCGGCCGGCACCAGCTTGGCCAGGCGGCTGGCGCGCCCCACGTCGTTGCGCACGCCGACGTCGCTGCCGGGCGGGTTGCCCGACGGGCTGCCGGAGGGGCTGCCGTCTTGCGCCGCAGCCGCACCGGCAAAAGCCGCCACGCCGCCGGCTGCCACCCAGTGCGTGAACAAGCGCCGCGAACGCAGCGCACAAAGGCCGCAGCTGGCACCGGTGGCACCAGTGGCGTTGGGAACGGGGCGATCGACGGGGTTCATCGGCAGGCAGGCGGCGGTGGAGGGACAGCGCGAATTCTAGGGAGACGGCTGACTAGAATTGGCGCGCACTTTGCAGGCCTTGAGCCGCCTGCCCTTTGATGATCCCAGCACCTCCGGCCGAATCTGGCGACGACGGCCTGAACCGGCTGCCACCGTCTCTGCGCGCGGTGGCCCTGCAAGGCGTGGAACGGCGCTACCGCAAGGGTGCCATCCTGATGGAAGAAGGTGACCCGGGCGGTACGCTCTATTTCATCGTCAGCGGTCGGCTGCGCGCCTATTCGGCCAGCGCCGAAGGCCAGGAATTCACCTTTGGCTATTACGGCCCGGGTGAGTACCTGGGCGAGATGAGCCTGGACGGTGAACCGCGTTCGGCCAGCGTCATCGTCGAAACCACCAGCGTTTGCCGCATCGTCACGCGGGCCACGCTGGAAGCCTGCATTGCGCAAGACCCGGGCATCACCTTCTTGCTGCTGGGCAAGATGGTGCGCATGGTGCGCAACCTGTCGGTGCGCGCCCGCGACCTGGCCTTGAACAATGCCTATGGCCGCCTGGCACAGCTGCTGCGCGACCGCGCCGTGCCGCAAGCCGACGGCAGCCACTGGATGGCGATGGCCCTGACGCAAGAGCAGTTGGCGCAGCAGGTGGGCTGTTCGCGCACCATGGTCACCAAGCTGCTGGGCGACCTGACCCAGGGCGGGTACCTGCGGCTGGACGACAGGCGCTGGCGCCTGTTGCGGCCGCTGCCGCCGAAGTGGTGAGGGCCACAGGCGGCCCGGGGCGTTTCTAGGGCCGCGCGCCCGGGTGCTGCTTGTAGATGGCCTCGGACAGGGCCAGCAGGGTTTCGCGCGGCAAGGCACCCACCAGGGCATAGCCGCAGCCCTCATCGACCCAATAGAACATGCCGACGTCGCCCTGGCGTTCGTAGCGGAAGGCCGCTGCAGCGCCCTGTTCGGGCTTGCGCAGGTAGACGGTGACGCGCAGGCCGGCGGCGTTCTGGTACATCAGCTGCGCGCTCTTGCCGGGGCCGTCGGGCAGCAGGCGGCCGCCAACCAGCTCGAAGCCCTGGTCGCGCAGGTCGAACAGTTTGACCGGGGTCTCGATGCGCCGGGTCAGCCAGCGCGACAGGTGTTCTTCCTGAGCCTTGACCTCGACGAAGTGCCGCGGCTCGGCGACGAACAGCTTGTGGGCGTAAGCGGCGCGCTGCACCCAGCCCTGGGGCGTGCCGGCGGCCAACCTGATTTCCAGCGCCCGTTCGCGCTGCTGTTCCAGCCGCCACACCGCGCCGCCGCCCAGCAGCGCGCCGGTTACCAGCAGGCCGGCAGCCGAGGCCGCCAGCGCCCAGTGCGGCGGGCCGGGGCGGCGCCACACGGCGGCGCGCAAGGCGGCCGGCACGGGCTCGTCCACCGCCGGGCCGAAATGGCCGCGCAGGGCCTCGCGGTCCAGCGCCCACTGCGACACGCGCTCGGCCGCTTCGGGTTGGGCTTGCAGCCGGGCCTCGATGGCCGCGCACTCGCCCTCGGGCAATTCGCCATCGACAAAGGCGCTGAGCTGTTCGTCGCTGAAATGTTCGGCTGTCATCGTCAAACCACCCGCCGCAGCGCGGGTGCGGCTGCAGGCTGTACTTCACCACTGAGAAAACACCGCAAGGCCGCCCGTGCACGGCACACGCGTGACATCACCGTACCGATGGGGATGTTCATCACGGCGGCCGTTTCGGCGTAGCTGAGCTGTTCCACACAGACCAGCAGCAGCGGCTCGCGCTGCTCGGGGCTGAGCAGGCGCAATGCGGCCAGCAGGTCGATGCGCAGGCCGATGTCCACACCCGGGTCACCGCCGCGGGCGTCCTGCACGCGGCCCAGGTCGGCCGGGTCGGTGACGGTGACACGCGCATCGCGGCGCAGGCCGTCGAGGTAGGCGTTGTGGGCGATGGACAGCAGCCACACCGTGATGTCGCGCTGCGGGTCGAACTGCGTCCAGTGCGAGAGTGCGCGTTCCAGCGTTTGCTGCTTCAGGTCGTCGGCCAGCGCGGTGTCGAAGGCCAGTGACCGCGCGTAGCGGCGCAGCCGCGGAATGGCATCCAGCAGCTGGCGTCGGAAAGCGGGAGGGGCCTGCACGGGAGGAATACGGATGGCTGCGGGGAATTATTCCGTGCGCAGCCGCCTGCGACCGAAGGGGTTCAGGCCTTGATCTTGAACACCGCCTCGGCGTTGGTCTGGAAGAAGCGCTTTTTGTCTTCGGGCGACAGCGCCATGTTGTCCAGTGTGCTGACCTCGTCCACGGCATGCTGGTAGGGGTAGTCCATCGCGTACAGCACGCGGTCCATGCCCATGAAGTCTTGCGTGAACTTCACCGCCGGCTCCCAGGCCACGCCGCTGTTGGTGACGTAGAAATGCTGCTTCAGGTAGTCGCTGGGCTGCATGCGGATGGGCTTGACGCTGGCGTAGCGCTGCGCCTTCACCGTGGCGCGGTGCATGTAGTCCAGCCGATAGGCCCAGAAGGGCAGCGCCTCGCCCATGTGGCCGATGACCATGCGCAGCTTCGGGAAGCGGTCGAACACACCGGCGGTGATGATGCGCAGCGCGTGCAGGCCGGTCTCGACGCCGAAGCCGTAGATGGCACCGTCCAGCCCGGCTTCCTGGAAGGGCTGCAGCATGTTGGCGGGCAGCGAATTCGGGTGCAGGTAGATCGGCGCGTCGTGCGCTTCGGCGGCGGCGAAGATGTCCCAGAACTTGGGGTCGGACAGGTATTCGCCCTGGGTGTGTGAATTGATCACCACCGAATGGATGCCCAGTTGCGTGACGCCGCGTTCGATTTCCTTGGCCGCCGCTGCCGGGTCTTGCGGCGCCACGGCCAGCATGCCGGCAAAGCGCGTCGGGTGGCGCTGGATGGCATCGGCCAGGTAGTCGTTGGCGATGCGCGCGAAAGACACGGCGGTGGCGGTGTCCATGAACTGCACGCCGGGCGAGGTCAGCGTCAGCACCTGCATGGCGATGCCGGCGTCGTCCATGTGCTGCAGCCGCAGCGCGTCCATGTCGGTCAGGCAGCGCATGATGTGCTGCGCGCGGTCGCTGGGGCTGCTCATGTAGAAGCCCATCAGACCCTTGAAGCCGGGGTCGACATCGGGCGCGTCGAACATGCGGCGGTACAAGTCCAGCATCTCGGGCGGTGCGAAGGCTTCTTCGGTGGCGATGCGTTTGTAAGGCACCACAGCCGGGCGTTGCTTCGATGCGGGGTCGGGCAGTTGGATGGAGGGCATGGCGTGGGTCGCTCAGTTCAACAAGGGAATCGTTTTGGGGTCGGGCGCAGCCGGCCGGCTTTGCAGGAAGGCGTGGATGTCGGCCAGGTCGGCCGCCGGCAGCAGCTTTTCCGAATAGGGCGGCATGGTCCCGCGCGTGTTGCGCACGAAGGCCGTGATGTAGGCCAGCGGCTTGACGTTGGGCGCCAGCAGCAGGCCCGCCACGCCGCCCTGGCCTTCGAAGCCGTGGCATTGCCAGCAGCCGTGCTGGATGTAGGCGACCTTGCCTTTTTCGACCGATTGGGCGTGGGCGCTGACGGCCGTGAAAGCGGCGAGGACCAGCGCGATGCAGAGCAGGGTGTGTTTCATCGTCGTGCCTTCCGGTTCAACGCGGTTGCGTCCACACATTCAGCAGCGCGGGGTGACCCGACTGCACCACGGCCACCGCTTCCTTCAGCGCAGCCTTCAGTTCGTTCGGGTCCTTGATCGGCCCCTTGGCCCACCAGCCCATCGATTTGGCCAACAGGTGGTATTCGATGTCGGGGTTCTCGATGCT
>JANMZP010000034.1:0-18506 GCA_031383435.1 Betaproteobacteria bacterium
CCCCCCCCCCCCCCCCCCCCCCCCCCCCAAAGGCCGACCGACTCCGTAGAACCCTTGCTCGGCAAGATGGCTCCAGATAACAGACTCCCGTCACTTGCCGGGCGGACTCTACGGCCAAGGGCATGGCGACTTCAGAGACTAAGGTCGCGGCTGCAGTGTTGCCCCTGGCAACGTTGCCACTCTGAAGACCGACCGCCACGGTCCAACTGTGTAGCCTGGGATGTCAGCGCGCGCAGTTGCAACATTGCGAGTCCGTCTCCTAGTCGGCCTTGGCCGGCAACGTTGCCACAGGCGTGGCGGTGCGCCCCTTCTGTGCAGTAGCAAGTACACCAGTCGATCGCACCGGTGTCGATCGCCAGGGTCGAACGGATTTCCGATAAGCGATCACGTCACAGGTGATGTGATCTGAACGCCCTATGTGATGTGACTTGTAACGCCGCAAAGCCCAGCATCAGACCAACGGCGCGTCCTCTGCCCATCTAGGGGTCATCGGATTTCCGAAGCGGGTGCCGATCACTTCGGCGCTCCCCACTTGCTTGCCATGCCCCCCTTCCTGACTGATGGTCCCGCGCAGTGGCATCTGCCCCGAACGTGGCCGGCCGCGCTCGCAGCCACCCGCACAAGCCGGGGACTGGTATGCCGGCCCAGCGCTGCGTGACTACCGCTCAGCCTGCCCGGGCTCGCCAGTGGCGGGAGCCGTGCTCATGTCAATCGCCGTCTCCGCGACTGGTAGGGTGGCAAGGTTGCCACCGCTGAAGTTGTGCTGGCCTGCCCAGCCACCACTAATGGCACCGACTTCGAGCGCTTGGCCGACCTGTGAGCGTGGCCTCTTTGGCCTGCCCAAGCGCTGGCTGCGTGCGCCCATCAGACAGGTTGCTGACGTTGGCCATTGCTGATGTCCTGCTCAGCCGGCCGGCCTGAGTGGCAACGTTGCCAATGCTGGTCCCGGCGACGTTGCAGGCACGGGGCTTGGATGTCATCTCGGCGGCTCAGTGCAGGCCGGGAATGCTCAGCACGCCGGGTGGACTCACGAAGGCTCTCTTACCGGCAGTCGACACCGCGACGGTGGCGGCGACGTTGCCCCTCAGCGTGACGGTGGAAGCGTTGTCAGTTTTGCCGGACGTGGCAACGTTGCCATCAGGCGCAGCATCCGCCGTGGGTGGCAACGTTGCCAGTGATGGTTCCGATCTCCAACGAGGCCGGGAGGTGTCAGACCACGCGACACGATGAGCGCAGCGGTGGTGGCAAAGTTGACACCTGTCGGCGCTGTCGACAGCAATTGCCGGTGCGGCCGCTGTCATCTCGAGAACTTCGTCGTTGAGGTCACCATGGCCTGGGACAGCAACAATCGCACTTGAAGGTAGCCCTGCTGATGTGGGCCGTGAATTGCACGGCGCTCAAGAAGGAGGCGCTGCCGGGCGGCAGTTGTAGCGGCGTTCCCAGCAGTCGCAGCAGATGGCCTTCTATAGAGAGGAGCCCGCAGCGGGATCGAAACTGGAGCCGATTTGCCGCTATGTGCGCCCGCCACGGGAAAGCTAGCCGCGTTTTGGAGAGCATTCGTTCCCGCCGCGGGAGCGTATGAGGGTGATTCGTTCCCGCTGCGGGAGGTGCGAATGTGTTTCTCACCCGCTCTTGGTCGGTGCCATAGCGCCGGCTTCGCTACCGTTGGCTTCTCCGAGGCAGCAGGCGCAGAACGCCAGTCTGCGATGGCCCAAGCTGCTTTGCCCACTTCCAGATCGCCTGTCTTGCAGTTCATCGGATAGAGGCTCACTGCGAACAAACCGATCGTGCCTTTGCGGCCTTTCTGAGTGCATACCAACAGGTTGGCGTCAGTCAGTTCACGCATGACTGCCCGAGCACTGGCATCGCCTGTCCATCCGGCGGCAAGCAGAGTCTTCTTGCTGAGGTCGAGCCGGCCATTGTTGTAGCCGTTTGTTCCCATCTGCCCGATCAGCAGGAAAAGCAGCTTGACGGCGTGAGGCGACAAACCGGCGCAGGCGCGCGACTGCAGAAACTCGATAAGTAGCGGCTGCCAGCTGCCGCCGACATCCACTTTCCCGAGATCGCGCTTACTGGATGGGGCCTTACTCATGCGTCGCCCCGCTCCGCGTCGGGGCTTTTCACGCCACCCCCAGGATGCGCTTCAGTTCAAGCACTGGCCAACTCAAGCGGCCGTTTACCCGTCCCGGGGTCAGCGGGCCATTGCCGCGCATCGCCCACAACCTGAGCGTTTGCTCGGCGCGACTCAGTTGGAATGCGGCTTCGTTGGTCGGGATGCCGGCTCGGGTTTCCTGCGCGAGCGGCACGGGTTGAAAAGTCTTGGTTGCCATGTCTGAATCGCTCCGATTCGTTGAACATGGCTGTAATTCCGATGCCGGGGTGAAGTGCAGGCCCTGAACCCGGGCCAACTTCCGAGGCGCAACCCCTGCCGATGATCCCGTGAACCCCGGTCGATGTGGCGATTTGCCCCGGCCGATGGGGCGATTCAGCCCGTGCTACTTGTCCCTCGGATCGGCGGCCGAGTGCTTGGCGTGGACTTTTGGAAACGAGGCCTCCAACAGACGCCAAGCCGTGTCTTCGCTCTTGAAGGGTCGCCCCTTCTTGCGCGTTGGGTCCAGCAGCCACCGCGTCACTTCCATCGGGCAAAAGAGCGGCGGTGAACCCTTGCGTCCCGACACTCCGGGCCTCTTCCGTGCAGCTTTGAGGGCTGGGCTGTCACCGAGGCTCTTGAACCACTGAGGATTCATTCCAGTGAACACGCCGAACGCGGCAATCAGTTCATGTGGGCTCGCCAGTAGCGAGTGATCAAGAGTTGCGGGTGTGTCAGCGTCCGCGTTGCATGTCCCTTGGCCCCCGTCCAGCAGCCACTTTGCAGAAAGTCTCACACCTTCGTCTGACCGCCCGTTCTCAGCATCAGCTTTTCTCCGAAGCCGAATCGCATCCCGGAGCACTTCGCGGGCTTCATCAGCGTTGTCTCCCAGACTTCTCAGTGCTGTCTCGAACTCGGCAGATGCGTCTCGTTCGACCTGCTGCAAGTAGGCGATGCGCTGCGCACGTGACTGCTTCTCATCATCCGCCGTGCCGTCTGGCAGTTCGGGAATGGTTCGCCAGTCCACCACTGCACCGAAGTCAAATTTCTCGTACAGGTTCATCCCTTCGCCGGCGAGCATGAACGCAGCGAGCTGGCATGCGGTGAAGGGAACGGGAAGGACAGGCTTACCGCTGTCCCGTGCTGGATGCCAAGTCCAGCCCAAGCGCTCCGCTTCTAGGCGGGCATTGCTCGGTGCAGCTTCGTCAAATTGCCCGTGCATCAGCGCATCTTTTGCGCTCCGGCACAGCCACAGTTCGTCATGCTCCAAGTCCAGGCGCGGAAACATTTCGCGTACCGAATTCTCGTCTCCGCCGCACATGTCCATGAGCGCATGCAGCCCGTAGGTCTTCGTCGTCATCGCATCCCCCGATGCACCCCCGATGAAAGGTGCCCCAGCGCGCCACGGCGGGGGCCGTGGCTGTCGGCGCGGCTTGCTGCCGGGCTTAGCTGGGGCAGAACTTGTTGGGTGTCAGGCGGCAGCCACCACGCGCAGGCCGACACCCTCAACCTTCTTCGGGTCGAAGTGGATGCCGGCCTCCTTCAGCATCCACGCCTCAATCTTTTCGTGGTGAATGCGAAGCAGGTCGAGGGGGCGCACGGTGTAGTGCTTTTCTGCGGTGGCGCTGGGCTTGTGGCCCATCAACTGCGCCACCACGCCGGCCGGCACTTCCAGCCATTCAGTGAGGCTCTTGAAGGACCGGCGCAGGCCGTGCAGCGTGACGGGCTCGATGCCGGCCACCTTGCACGCGCGGTCGTGAGCGTGGTTCGGATCGGTCAGGTGCGCGTCCTTGATGACGGGGCTAGCGAACACGAACGGCCCACGGCGGGGCAGGGCGTTCAGCAAGTGCCACAGGTAGGGCGTCAACGGAATGGTGCGCTCGCCCTCTACCTTGTCGCGGATGGTCAGGCCCTTCCACTTGGCGTTCAGGTCGGCCCATTCCATCGCCAGCACTTCGCCGGGCCGGGCACCTGTCAGCAGCACGGCCTGAAGGTAGGCGGCCACGACAGGGTTAGACAATCGGCGTACAGCATCGAACCATGCCGGTAATTGCTCGCGCTGCAGGGCGTCGCGCTTCACGCCGGGCTTGCCCAGTGCTTCACGCACAGTGCGGGCACCGGCCGGGTTGACGGTGGGTGCGATGGCAGAAAACTTCGGATGTTCGGTGCACCACGCCAGACAGGCGCGCAGCAGCCGGGCGGCGTTTCTGGTCACGGTCGGCCGGGCGGCCGCTTCTGTCTCTGCCCACTGGCGCAGTCGCTCGGGAGTCAGGTCTTGCACGCGCTCGGCCAGCAGCGGAAACAGCGGTCCCGGCGCAGTGTCACCTTTGCCTCGCTTCTTCTTTTCGCCTCCCGACTGCGAGTAGCGCAGATGATCGGCATGGTGGCTGGCGCTCCACTTGGCGCGGCGGGCTTCCACGTAGTCGGTCCACACGGTTCCCAGCGTCAGCGCTTGCGCGGCGTGATAGGTGGCGTCGGCTGAATCCTGCACGGCCCTCGCCACTGCGGCAGCAGCTTTGGCTTCGGCTGTCTGGCGGTCGAGTTCGCGCGGGTCTGTCTTGTCGGTCTTCACCGTCGTTGCAAGGGCACGCGCCTTCGCCTTCGCGTCCTGAATGCCCATCAGCGGATAGCGGCCCAAGGTGCGGCTGATGGCCTTGCCGTTCAGCTTCGCCTCGTAGACAAACGCCTTGATGCCGTTCGCGGTGACGCGCACCTTCAAGCCGGTCACGTCCTTGTCGCGCAGGAACGCTTTGGGCAACCCAGGCGGACAGGTCAGGCGGGCAATCAGGCCCTCGCTCAGTTCGTGGGTCACGCCCAGGTCGGGTGTTTCGTCCTTCTTCGGTCGTGCCATGACTGCCCCTTTTCGCCGGCTGCCACGTCCGTACCTGCGCCATACCTGCGCTGTACCGCCCGAAGCACCCAATTTTGCCGAATCTTAATCAACGCAAAGACTGTGTAGGCATCCAGCTTGAATTGCCTAACCTGTTGATTTGTATTGATTCTATCGACAGTCATCAACGTGGGCAAACACATTGATAGTGCGACTCATAATCCTTTGGTCGTAGGTTCAAGTCCTACACGGCCTACCACCGAGCCTTGCGCTGCAGGCAGCGTCACCGCGACGCTGGTGCCCCGGCCGGCGCTGCTGCGGACTTCGATGGTGCCGTCCATCTGCGTGACCAGCCAGCGCGTCGGGATCAGTCCGATGCCCACACCGACATGGCCGAGCGGCTCTGGCCCAGGCGGTTGAAAGGCTCGAAAAGGTGCGCAAGCTGGTCGTCGATCATGCCGATCCCGGTGTCGGTCATCGTGATCGCGTTCAGCGGGGTGCGCAGTTCGTGGCTCACCCGTGAAAGGAACTCGGACTTCGCGCTATTGACGGCCTCGGCAAGGTCGCGCGCGCGCCGCAACGATTCGATCTCGTGCCGGTCCGTCACGTCGGTCAGCGTGCCGACGACGCGCAACGCCCGGCCGCTGCCGTCGAACGCCACCGCCCGGCCGCGCGAGAGCACCCAGCGGTAACTGCCGTCGGCCGCGCGCAGGCGGAATTCGTGCTCGTAGGCGCTGCGGCTGCCGTGCAGGTGCTCGGTCAGCGCTTTCAGCATGCCGGCCAGGTCTTCGGGGTGAACGCGCTCGCGCCAGATGCTGGTCGCGTCGTGCTGGAGGCTGGGTGCCGGCTGCCATCTCTGGATGGCTGGGAAATGGCACCTTTTTCAGCCGCTTCACTGCTGCGGCAGCGCGCCCGCAAACCCCAGGCTTGGGTCTCGCTTCAGCCCGTCTGGCAGACCCCGCCTGTGCAAGGCGGTCGTCCCGTGTCGGCCCCCTTCATCCGATCTCGAGGTCCGCATGTTCAAGAAAATGGGCACCAGCCTCATCGGTGCTTGCTTGCTGGCGCAGCCGGCAACGGGCGCTGTCGATCTGACACCGACCGAGCAGCGCTGGCTGACCGCCGCCCTGCCTGTGCTGGCGTTTGCGCGCAGCCGGCAACTGCCACTGGACATCATCGTGCGGCCGCAGGCCACGCCGGGCGACACGCCGCTGGGCATGGCCTTTGTCGACGGGCGCTGCAAGCTGGTGCTGGCGATGCGCGGCAACCCCGAGGCGCAAGCCACGCTGGACCGCATCGAGCCGGGCCTGGTCGGCCCGGTGGTCGAGGCCATTGCGGCGCACGAACTGGGCCATTGCTGGCGCCATCTGCAAAACACCTGGGGCACCTTGCCGCCGGGCCTGCACGATTTGAGCGGCCTGCAACGCGTGACGGTCGAGCAGGCCGAACTGCTGCAGGACATGTGGCGCACCCGGCGCGAAGAAGCCTACGCCGACCTGGTGGGCCTGGCCTGGACGCTGCACCGCAACCCCGCACACTACGAAGCGGTGCACGCTTGGCATGTGGGCCTGCGCGCCCAGCAGGCGGTTTTCACCGGGCCGCACGACACGCGCAAGTGGGTCAGGCTGGCGCAGGACAAGGCGGCGTTCGGGCCGGCGGATTCGGTTTTCGAGCAGGTGGAAGCCCTCTGGGAAGCGGGCCTGCGGCAGGGCGGGTGAAGCCTGTGTCTTCAGCTGCCCTTGGGGACCATGGCGGCTTCCAGCTGGCACGCCAGGCTCACCAGTTCAGCCTGCAGGGGCAGCACCTGGTCGCGCAGCGTGTCGGGGCCCTGCAGCGCGGGCAGCGCGGCCTGCAGTGCCGTTTCCAGCGCTTCGATCTGCTGCACCAGCGCGGTGGCACACAGCACCGCACAGGCACCGCGCAAGGAATGGCAGACCTGCCATAGCGCCGCAGTGTCGGCCCGGCGCGCGGCCTGCATCAGGGCCGGTTCGCCGGCGCGGTAGGTGGCGGCGAAGCGCAGCAGCACGCGCTCCAGGCGGTGCTGCTGGCCGCCCAGGTTCAGCAGCGAGCCGGGCAAGTCAAAGCCCTTGATGGCCGAGAGGCGTTGCTGCGTTGCGCAGTCGCTGGCGCTTGAAGCCGCGCCGGCTTCCGCTTCGGCCGCTGCTTGCCGGGTCGGCAGTGCGGTGTCCGACCGGCCCACCGGCTGCGGCCGGGCCGGCGTGCGCCATCCCGGCACCCAGCGTTGCAGCGCACGCCGCAAGGTGTGCGGCCACACCGGCTTGGTCAGGTAGTCGTTCATGCCAGCAGCCAGGCAGGTACTGTGGTCGCTGGCGTCAGCATTGGCCGTGAGGGCAACGATCGGTGGCACCGGCCCGCTGTTCTGGCGGATGCGGCGCGTGGCTTCGATGCCGTCCATGCCGGGCATCTGCACGTCCATCACGATCAGGTCGTAGACCACCGATCGTGCCCGCGCCACGGCTTGTTCACCGCCGCTGACGGCGTCCACTTCCAGGCCCATTTGCTGCAGCAGGCCGACCGCCACCTCCAGGTTGGTGGGGTTGTCGTCCACCACCAGCGCGCGCCACACGCGGGACGTCATCCCGGTGCGTCCGGCACCGCTGGCACCCGGGGCAGCCCTGGCGGGGGCCGGTGGATCAGCAGGCCCAGCAGGGCCAGCCCGCTGAAGGCCGCGCCGGCCCAGAAGGTGGCGGGCGCGCCGTGGCGGTCCCACAGGAAACCGGCCGTCACGCTGGCCACCAGCATAGCCACCCCGCTGACCAGGTTGAAGCAGCCAAAGGCGGTGCCGCGCAAGTCGGCCGGCGCGGTGCCGGCGACCATGGTCGCCAGCAGGCCTTGGGTGATGCCCATGTGCACACCCCACAGCGCCACGCCGCCCAGCACCGCAGCCCAGTGGCTGCTGCTGGCCAGCACCAGGTCGGCGGCAATCAGGACCACCAGCCCCAGGGCCAGCAGCTTGCGGTGGCTGATGCGGTCCGACAGTGCGCCGAAGGGGTAGGCCGTCGCGGCGTAGACCCCGCTCATGGCCACCATCACCAGCGGCACCAGCGCCATCGCGATGCCGCTTTGCTGCGCGCGCAGCACCAGGAAGGCTTCGCTGAAACGGGCCAGCGTGAACACCGCGCCGATGCCCACCACCCACCAGTAAGCCCCGCCCAGGCGGGCCAGTTGCGCGCGCTGGATGGGGTTGGTGCGCGGCGTGCCCGGCGCCGGTTTCGGTTCGTGCACGCCCAGCGCCAGCACGGCCACAGCCAGCAGGCCGGGGATGACGGCGACCCAGAACACGGCGCGGAAATCGTCGGCCCACAGCAGCATCAGGCCCACCGCCAGCAGCGGGCCGAGGAAGGCGCCCACGGTGTCGAGTGACTGCCGCAAGCCGAAGGCCGCGCCGCGCAGCGCGGGCGGCGTGATGTCGGCCACCAGCGCGTCGCGCGGGGCACCGCGGATGCCCTTGCCGACGCGGTCGATCAAGCGGGCGGTGACGACCAGCCCCAGGCCCGGTGCCAGCGCGAACAGCGGCTTGCTGAGCGCGCCCATCGTGTAGCCCAGCAGGGCCAGCGGCTTGCGCCGGCCGAAGTAGTCGCTGAGCGCGCCCGAGAAGACCTTGACGATCAGCGCGGTGGCCTCGGCCAGGCCTTCGATGACGCCGATGGTCAGCGCGCTGGCGCCCAGCACGGTGGCCATGAACATCGGCAGCAGGCTGTGCACCATTTCCGACGACACGTCCATCAGCAGGCTGACGAAGCCCAGCGCCCAGACGGCCTTGGGGATCTGCGCCAGCGGGCGGCTCGGGGGGGTGGCGGCAAGGGGCGGGGTGGTCTCCACGTGGCGCAGTTTAGGCGTCGGGTTGCAGCCGCTCGATGGCCGCTGGACGACGCCTGCCTACAGCGGCGCCACCAGCGCCACCAAGGGCCGCGTTGACGAAACGTTGAAGGCCACAAGGCCTCCAGGAGGCCGCCGCCGCGCGGGCGCAGACGCTGGAAGACGCGGCGCTGGGGGCAGACTGGAAGGCCGTGGCAGACGGCTGGCGCGTGCTCAGCCGCCCGCTGAGGCGGTGGGCGCAACCGGCACCACCACCGGCGCGCGGGTGACCCGCACGCGGCCGCCGGTGGTGACCAGGATCACCGGGTCGCCGGGCGCGAAGCTTTCAGCGGCCCGCGCCTGCACCACCGAACGGCGGTCACCGTTGCGCAGTTGGACCAGGATTTCCAGGCCCTCTTCGCGGGTGGCGGCGCGTTCGGCCACATTGCCGATGACCCCGCCGACCACCGCACCGATGACGCCCACCACCATCGCGTCGCGGCTGCCGCCAACACTGGAACCGGCAATGCCGCCGATGGCCCCGCCAGTGGCCGCGCCGATGCCCGACTGCGAGCCGTCAACGACGACCGGCCGGGTGCTCAGCACCACCGCGTCGATGACGGTGGCCATGCGCTGGGTGTCGTTGCGGTTGACCACGTCGGGGCTGCTGGTGGCGCAGGCACCCAGGCTCAGCAGGGCGGCAGCAGCAAGGGCAGTGGTGGTGAATCGCAACATTGGCGCTGGCTTTCTGAAGGGTGCAACGATTGTGCGGGCTCGCAGCGGGCCGGCCATCAGCCTCAGGCGTGAAGGCGTGAACTGCGCGGCACCGAAGCCAACAGAAATGCCATCTGGTCGCTGACGATGCGCCGCCCGCGCAAGATCATGTCCTCGTGCAAGCTGGGTACGTAGGGCAGGTAAAGCAGCGTCATGTGCGCTTCTTCGGGCATGCGGCTGCCTTTGTGGCCGTTGCAGGCGCGGCAGGCCGTGATGCAGTTCATCCAGCTGTCGGCACCGCCGCGCGACACCGGCACGATGTGTTCACGCGTCAGCTCGTCAAAATGGAAACGCAGGCCGCAGTAGGCGCACAAGCCTTTGTCGCGGGCGAACAGCTTGGGGTTGGACAGCGCGGGGGCCAGCCGCCAGGCCCGGCTGGGCACCACGCCGCGCACCGCGACGATGGGGTGCACTTCAATGCGCGACTGCAGGCCGGTGGCCCGTTGGGTGCCGCCGCGCAGCACCTGGAAGGCGTCGCCCAGGGTCCAGGCGACCGCGTCGCTGGCGTAAAGCACAGCCGCCTCGCGAGCGGATATCCACGCTTGCGGGCGCCCGGAAATATCGAGCTGCAGCACGTCCATCCCGCTAGGGTAGCCGATAGACGGTGACAGCACGCCGAAAGGGACCCGCTGCGAGCGGCGGGCCGCCAACGGGCAGGCGTCGGTCGGCCGCCCCACAAGCCCTGCTTTAGGACCATCACCCTAGAAAAAGTCACGCCTGCCGGGTGCAGTTGCTCTGCGAAGTCTGCAAAATAGAACGGTCGTTCGTTTTTATGTCTGCGCCGTGACACTGCCACCCGAACTGCCCGCTGAATTCGCCGCCCGCCCGGCCACCAAGGCCCTGCACAAGGGCCAGCAAACCCGCGCCGCCATTCTGGAAGCCGCCCTCGGCCTGGCTTCGCACATGGGGCTGGAAGGCTTGTCCATCGGCGCGCTGGCCGAGGTGACGCAGATGAGCAAGTCGGGCGTCTTCGCGCATTTCGGTTCACGGGAAGAATTGCAGATTTCGGTGATCCGCGAATACCACGCGCGCTTTGAGGAAGCCGTCTTCTTCCCGGCCATCCGCGAAGCCCGCGGCCTGCCGCGTTTGCGCGCTTTGTTCGAGTTGTGGGTGCGCCAGGTGTCGCTGGAACTGGACTCGGGCTGCATCTACATCAGCGGCGCCGTGGAATTCGACGACCGCCCGGGCCCCGTGCGCGACGCGCTGGCCGGCATGGTGCGCGCCTGGCACGCGGCGCTGGAACGGGCCATCAGCCTGGCTGTTGAAACCGGCGAACTGCGTGATGACACCGACCCGACGCAGATGCTTTTCGAAGTGCACGGCCTGATCCTGGCGCTGCACCACGACGCCCGCTTCCTGCGCATACCGGGCGCGCTGGACCGGGCCCGCGCCGGGTTCGAACGCACGCTGTCGTATTACGCGCACACCGCGCACACCGCGCAGCCGGCGCACAGCTGAACGGCCCGCCTTATTCGTCTTCGGGTTTCCGCTTTTCACTTCACTTTCAGTTTCAGTTTCAGTTTCAGTTTCAGTTTTCCAGGAGATCTTCATGGCCCAGTACACCCCGCCCCTGCGCGACATGCGTTTCGTGATGCACGAGGTGCTGAACGTCACCGACGAGTTGAAGCTGCTGCCGCGCCACGCCGACATCGATACCGACACCATCAACGCGGTGCTGGAAGAGGGTGGCAAGTTCGCCGCCGAGGTGGCCTTTCCGCTGAACATCAGCGGCGACGAAGAAGGCTGCACGCTGGACAAGGCCACGCACGAAGTCACGCCGCCCAAAGGCTTCAAGGCTGCCTACAAGCAATACGTCGAAGGCGGCTGGCCGGCGCTGAGTTGCGACCCCGCATTCGGCGGCCAGGGCCTGCCCTTCGTGGTCAACCAGTGCTTCTACGAAATGCTGAACAGCGCCAATCAGGCCTGGACCATGTACCCCGGCCTGAGCCACGGCGCCTACGAGTGCCTGCACCAGCACGGCACGCCCGAGCAGCAGGCCACCTTTTTGCCCAAGCTGACCAGCGGTGAGTGGACAGGCACCATGTGCCTGACCGAGCCGCATTGCGGCACCGACCTGGGCCTGCTGCGCACCAAGGCCGAACCGCAAGGTGATGGCAGCTACAAGATCACCGGCCAGAAGATCTTCATCAGCGCCGGTGAACACGACCTGGCGCCGAACATCGTTCACCTGGTGCTGGCCCGCCTGCATGACCCTGAAAACCCGGCGCCCGCCGGCAGCAAAGGCATCAGCCTGTTCGTGGTGCCCAAGTTCAACGTCACGCCTGAAGGCGGCATCGGCACGCGCAACGGCATCTTCTGCAGCGCGCTGGAACACAAGATGGGCATCCACGGCAATGCCACCTGCCAGATCATGCTGGACGGCGCTGTCGGCACGCTGGTCGGCCAGCCGCACAAGGGCCTGGCGGCCATGTTCGTGATGATGAATGCGGCGCGTTTGGGGGTCGGCAACCAGGGCCTGGGCCTGACCGAAGTGGCCTACCAGAATGCCGTGGCGTATGCCAAAGACCGCCAGCAGATGCGAGCCTTGAGCGGTGTGAAAAACCCCGACCAGCCGGCGGACACCATCATCCACCACCCCGACGTGCGCAAGATGCTGCTGACCGCGCGCGCCTATGCCGAAGGCGGCCGCGCGCTGGCCATTTACATCGCGCTGATGCTGGACAAGGAAGTCAGCACCGACGATGAGGACGAGCGCAAGGACGCTGCTGATCAAGTCGCGCTGCTGACGCCCATCGTCAAGGCCTTCCTGACCGACAACGCCTGGCTGGCCACCAGCCACTGCATGCAGGTTTTCGGCGGCCACGGCTACATCAAGGAATGGGGCATGGAGCAGCACGTGCGCGACGCCCGCATCAACATGATCTACGAGGGCACCAACACCATCCAGAGCCTGGACCTGCTGGGCCGCAAGGTGCTGGGCGACAACGGCAAGCGCCTGAAGGCCTTCGGCAAGCTGATTGCCGATTTCGTCGAAGCAGAAGGCACCGACGAAGCGATGCAGGAATTCATCAACCCGCTGGCCGACCTGGGCGACAAGGTCACCAAGCTGACCACCGAACTGGGCATGAAGGCTTTCGGCAACGCCGACGAAGTGGGTGCCGCGGCGGTGGACTACCTGCGCATCGTCGGCCACCTGGTCTTCGCTTACTTCTTTGCTCGCATGGCCAAGGTGGCCTTGCAGAAACAGCACAGTGGCGACCCGTTCTACAGCGCCAAGCTGCACACCGCGCGCTTCTACTTCGCCAAGCTGCTGCCCGAAACGGCGACACTGATCCGCACCGCGCGGGCCGGTGTGGCGCCGCTGATGGCCATGGAAGAAGCTTGGTTCTGAAGCCGGCACTGGCCCAGCGCAGTACCCCACAACACCCGCAGGAGACACGCATGAAGACTTTGAGCATCGCCCTGGCCTTGATGACCGCCGCTTGCGGCGCTTGGGCCCAAGCCACACCGACCGGGCTGTGGAAAACCATCGACGACAAGACCAAAACCGAGAAGGCCTTGGTGCGCGTCACCGAGGGCAACGGCATCTTCAGCGCCAAACTGGAAAAGCTGCTGGCGGCCGATGCCAAGCCCGATGCGGTGTGCGACCTGTGCACCGATGACCGCAAGGGCAAGGCGCTGGTCGGCTTGGAAATCATGCGCGGCGTGAAGAAGAGCGACAGCGACAACCTGTGGGACGGCGGCACCATTCTCGACGCCGCCGAAGGCAAGGTCTACAAGGTGCGCCTGCAAACCGCTGAAGGCGGCAAGAAACTCGAAGTGCGCGGCTACGTCGGCATGCCCATGCTGGGCCGCACCCAGACCTGGATACGCGTTGAATAAGGAATCCGCCATGAACCGCTTCAATGTCCGCAAGGTCGCCGTGCTGGGTGCCGGTGTGATGGGCGCGCAGATCGCCGCCCACCTCGTGAATTGCAAAGTGCCTGTCGTGCTGTTCGATCTGGCGGCCAAGGAAGGGCCGAAGAACGGCATCGTCACCAAGGCCGTTGAAGGGCTGAAGAAGCTGAAGCCCGCGCCGCTGGGCATCGCTGAAGACGCTGCGTTGATCCAGCAGGCCAACTACGAAGAACACCTGGCGCTGCTGGGCGAATGCGACCTCGTCATCGAGGCCATTGCCGAGCGCATGGACTGGAAGCTGGCGCTGTACCAGATGATTGCGCCGGCCCTTTCGCCGTCAGCGATCGTCTCCAGCAACACGTCCGGCTTGTCGATCACCAAGCTCAGTGAAGTGCTGCCCGACAGCATCAAGCCGCGCTTCTGCGGCATCCACTTCTTCAACCCGCCGCGCTACATGGCGCTGGTCGAGCTGATCAACACGCCCACCACGCAGCCTGAGGTGCTGGACCAGCTGGAAGCCTTCGTCACCAGCGCGCTGGGCAAGGGTGTGGTGCGGGCGCACGACACGCCCAACTTCGTGGCCAACCGCGTGGGCATCGCCGGCATGCTGGCGACGATCAAGGAAGCCGAGACTTTCGGCCTGTCCTACGACGTGGTCGATGACCTGACCGGCAAGAAGCTGGGCCGCGCCAGCAGCGGCACCTTCCGCACCGCCGACGTGGTGGGCCTGGACACCATGGCCCACGTCATCAAGACGCTGCAGGACAACCTGGCTAGCGATCCCTTCTTCCCCAGCTACGCCACGCCGCCGGTGCTGGCCGCGCTGATTGCCAAGGGCGCGCTAGGGCAGAAGACGGGCGCTGGTTTTTTCAAGAAGGTCGGCAAGGACATCCTGCGCCTGGACCCGGCAAAGCAGGACTATGTGCCGGCTGGCGGCAAGGCCGACGCCATCGTCGACCGCATCCTGAAAAAGCCCGCCGCCGAACGCCTGAAGCTGCTGCGCGAAAGCAGCAACCCGCAGGCCCAGTTCCTGTGGGCTGTTCTGCGCGACAGCTTCCATTACGCGGCCGTGCACCTGGCCGACATTGCCGAATCGGCGCGCGACGTGGACTTCGCGATGCGCTGGGGTTTCGGCGTCAAGCAAGGCCCCTTCGAACTGTGGCAGGACGCTGGCTGGCTGCAGGTGGCCGAATGGGTGCAGGCCGACATAGCCGCCGGCAAGGCGCTGAGCAGCGCACCGCTGCCGGCCTGGGTCTTCGAAGGCCCGGTGGCTGCAGCCGGCGGTGTGCACCGCCCTGAAGGTTCATGGAGCGCCGCGCACGCCCGCTTCGTGGCGCCCAGCACGCTGCCGGTCTACCAGCGCCAGCATTTCCGCGAGACGGTGCTGGGCTCGGGCACCCTGCCGGTGCTGCAAAGCGGCACCGAGGTTTTCAAGAACGACGATGTGCGCCTGTGGACGCTGGACGGCGAGGTGCTGATCGCCAGCATCACCTGCAAGCTGCACCTGATCAGCCCGGCCGTGGTGGACGGCCTGCTGAAGGCGGTCGAGGTGGCAGAGGCCGGCTACAAGGGCCTGGTGATCTGGTCGCCCGACGATGTGTTCTCGGCCGGCGCGAACCTGGAAAGCGCGCTGCCGGTCTTCATGAAGCACGGCGCCAAGGGTGTGAAGCCCGAGATCAAGCGCCTGCAGGACGCGATGCTGCGCTTGCGCTATGCGCAGGTGCCCGTGGTGGCCGCGATGCGCGGCATCGCGCTGGGCGGTGGCTGCGAGATTGCCGTCCATTGCGCGCGCCGCGTGGCGGCCATGGAAACCTATGTCGGCCTGGTCGAAGTGGGTGTCGGCCTGGTGCCGGCCGGTGGCGGCCTGGCCTACATCGCGCGCCGCGCGGCCGAGATGGCCGGTGCGGCCAACGTGACCAACTGGGCCAACGCCGACATCATGAAGTTCGCGATCGAAGGCTTCACCAACGCCGCGATGGCCAAGGTGGGTACGAGCGCACTCGAATCGAAGAAGCTGGGCTACCTGCTGGACGGCGACATCATCGTGGCGAACAAGGACGAATTGCTGTTCGTCGCCAGCACCCAGGCCAAGGTCCTGTTCGACAGCGGCTACCGGCCGCCGTTGAAGACGCTGTTCCCGGTGGCTGGCCGCAGTGCCATCGCCACCATCAAAGGCCAGCTGGCCAATATGCGCGACGGCGGCTTCATCAGCGCGCACGACTTCCACATCAGCACGCTGATTGCCGAAGCCATTTGCGGCGGCGATGTCGATGCCGGTTCGATGGTTTCCGAGGACTACCTGATGGCGCTGGAACGCGAGCGCTTCTGCGCCTTGCTGGAACACCCCAAGTCGCAGGAGCGAATCATGGGCATGTTGCAGACCGGTAAACCCGTCCGCAACTGATTACCAAGGACACAAGCACATGAAGCAAGTTCAAGACGCCTACATCGTCGCCGCCACGCGCACCCCCATCGGCCGCAGCGGGCGGGGTTTCTTCCGCAACACGCGGCCCGACGACCTGCTGGTGGCGGCCATCAAAAGCGCGCTGGCCCAGGTGCCGAGCCTCGACCCGAAGGCCATCGAAGACGCCATCATCGGCTGCAGTTTTCCGGAAGGCGAGCAGGGCATGAACATGGCCCGCGCCGCGATGGTGCTGGCCGGCCTGCCGCACTCGGTGGGCGGCGTCACCGTCAACCGCTTCTGCGCCAGCGGCCTGACCGCGCTGCAGATGGCCGCTGACCGCATCCGCATCGGCGAAGCCGACGTGATGATCGCTGGCGGTGCCGAGAGCATGAGCATGGTGCCGATGGGCGGCAACAAGCCCAGCTTCAACCCCGAGGTGTTTGCGCGCGACGAGAACGTCGGCATCGCTTACGGCATGGGCCTGACGGCCGAGAAAGTGGCGGCGCAGTGGAAGATCAGCCGCGAGGCGCAGGACGCCTTCGCGCTGCAGTCGCACCAGCGTGCGGTGGCGGCGATGGCGGCCGGTGAATTCACCGCTGAAATGACGCCAGTGACGGTCGTGGACCGGTTCCCGAACCTGGCCACAGGCGAAGTCACGACGAAGACCCGCACGGTGAATCTGGACGAAGGCGCGCGGCCCGATACCAGCCTGGAAGGCCTGGCCAAGCTGCGCCCCGTGTTTGCTGCCAAGGGCAGCGTCACCGCCGGCAACAGCAGCCAGACCAGCGACGGCGCAGGCGCGCTGATCCTGGCCAGCGAGAAGGCTTGTCGGCAGTTCGACCTGAAGCCCCTGGCCCGCTTCGTCAGCTTCGCCTCGCGCGGCGTGGCACCGGAAATCATGGGCATCGGCCCGATCGAAGCCATCCCGGCCGCTTTGGGCTACGCCGGTTTGAGCCTGGCCGACATCGGCTGGATCGAACTGAACGAGGCCTTCGCCGCGCAGTCGCTGGCGGTGATGAACACGCTGGGCCTGGACCCGGCCAAGGTCAACCCGATGGGCGGCGCGATTGCGCTGGGCCACCCGCTGGGTGCCACCGGTGCCATCCGCGCCGCCACCGTCGTGCACGCGCTGCACCGCCACCAGCTGAAGTACGGCATGGTGACGATGTGCGTGGGCATGGGGCAGGGCGCCGCTGGCATCATCGAAAGAGTTTGAGGAGACCTGAAGCATGAGCATCAAGACCGGTGTGTTGAACGGCGTGGCGAACATCGAGATCGCCCGCCCCGAGAAGAAGAACGCCCTGACCGTGGCGATGTACCAGGCGATGACCGACGCCTTGAAGGCGGCCAAGGACGACGGTGCCGTGCGCGCTGTGCTGTTCACCGGCCAGCCGGGCATCTTCACTTCGGGCAATGACATCGAGGACTTCATGCAGCGGGCCCCGGGGCAGGGCAGTGACGCGATGGACTCGCCGGTCTTCCAGTTCATGCGCGCGCTGATCGAATGCGACAAGCCGGTGGTGGCCGCCGTCACCGGTGCGGCCATCGGCATCGGCACGACGATGCTGCTGCACTGCGACTTCGTCTACGTGTCGGACGAAGCCCGTCTGGCCATGCCCTTCGTCGGCCTGGGCCTGGTGCCCGAATTCGCGTCCAGCCTGGTCGTCCCGCAGCTGATGGGCCACCGCCGCGCGGCTGAAAAGCTCTTGCTGGGCGACCCCTTCACGCCCGAGCAGGCGGTGGAATGCGGCATCGCCAGCGCGGTGCTGCCGGCTGGCGAGGTCATCAACCACGCGCGGCGCATTGCCGAGCGGTTCAATGCGCTGCCGCCGGGCGCGGTGCGTGAATCCAAGCAACTGATGCGTGGCCCGCAGCACGCTGAATTGCTGAAAACCATCCGCACCGAGGGCGAGATCTTCGCCCGCCGTTTGCGCAGCCCCGAGGCGATGGAAGCCTTCCAGGCCTTCTTCCAGAAGCGCAAGCCGGACTTCAGCAAGTTCTGAGTTTTGCGGGCTTCCGATCCCGTCAGAACGAACACAAGGGAGACGTGACATGACCACCCTGCAAGGCAAGACGCTCGTCATCACCGGTGCCAGCCGGGGCATTGGTCTGGCCATCGCCAAACGCGCGGCGGTAGACGGTGCCAACATCGTCATCCTGGCCAAGACCACCGAGCCGAACCCCAAGCTGCCGGGCACGCTGTCCAGCGCGGCAGCCGAGATCGAAGCCGCGGGCGGGCACGCGCTGCCGGTGCAAACCGATATCCGCGATGAGAACGCCGTGGCCCGCGCGATGGCCGCAGCCGTGGAGCGTTTCGGCGGCATCGACATCCTGATCAACAACGCCAGTGCCATCAGCCTGACGCCGACTTCGATGACGCCGATGAAGCGCTTCGACCTGATGTTCGGCGTCAACGTGCGCGGCACCTACTGCTGCACCCAGGCCGCGCTGCCCGAACTGCTGAAGAGTGCCAAGGCCGGCCGCAACCCGCACGTGCTGAACATGAGCCCGCCGCTGAGCATGAAGGAACACTGGTTCCGCCCGCACGTGGCCTACAGCATGGCCAAGTACGGCATGAGCGAATGCACGCTGGGCCACGCCGGTGAATTCCGCCCGCACGGCATTGCAGTCAACAGCCTGTGGCCGCGCACGGCGATTGCCACGGCGGCGATGCAGATGATCCCGGGTGTGGACCTGGCGCTGTGCCGCAAGCCCGAGATCCTGGCCGACGCGGC
>JANMZP010000043.1:0-6673 GCA_031383435.1 Betaproteobacteria bacterium
CACCACGCCGCCGGTGACCCAGGCCAGGCCCTCGTAGCAGATGCCGCAGGCCAGGCAGCCCCACCAGCCGTTCATCTTCAGGCGCAAGGGCGGCGCGCTGTAGGCCCAGGCCAGCAGCAGGCCCACGACCGCGGCGCCGAAGCCCCAGGGGCCCAGCGTCCATCCCACGGCCCAGGACAACAAGGTCCAGTCCACCGCCAGGTACAGGCCCCAGCGGCCCGGATTGCGGCCCGAAGGAATCGGTCGCTGCGGTTCGTTGATGGCGTCGACGTGGCGGTCAAACCAGTCGTTGACCGCCTGGCTGCTGGCACACACCAATGGGCCGGCCAGCAGGACACCGACCACGATGATGCCCACACGCCCTTCAACCGGCAGACCCGAAGCCACCGCACCACAGGCGAAGGCCCACATGGGCGGAAACCAGGTGACCGGCTTCAGCAGTTCGGCGATGGCCGACGGCTCGGGCAGGGTGCGTGGTTTGGCAGCGGCAGTTTGCGCGGGCAGGGCCGGAATTTCCATGTGTGTATGTTGAACATGACACTCATGGCTGTCAAGCTATGTTTACACCCTGGGCGGCGCCTGAAGGCCAGCGGGGCGGCAGGCGTGGCGCCGCTATTCGTCGCTGCCCAGGCTGCCCAGCCCGTAGCGGCGCAGTTTCACGTACAGGCTTTGTCGCGACAGGCCCAGCAGCAGCGCGGCCGAGGCGCGGTTGTCGTTGGACATGCCCAGCGCGGTCTCGATGCACAACTGCTCGATCAGGTCGGTGGTTTCCGAAACGATGTCTTTCAGTGGTGTGCGGCCCACCAGTTCGGTCAGTTCACTGACCGAACGCGTCATCGCCTTGCCGGTCTCGGGCTCGGGCTTCAGGCGGCGCTCGATGTCACGGATGGCGAAGGCCAGCACCGCCGTGTCGGCCGGCATCAGTTGCGCGGCCGAGATTTCGACTTCAACGGCGGTGCCGTATTCGCCGCGCAGTGCGGTGACGAAACGGCCCACGCTGCCGCGCTGGCGCAGGTTGGTGATCAGCACGCCCAACTCAACGCCGGTACGGCCCAGCCAGCGGTCGAGAGGCTGGCCGCGTGCCTGGTCTTCGCCGCTCAGTTCGGCCAGCGACAGGAAGGCCCGGTTGGCGCTCAGCACCTTGCCGGTGGCGTCGCAAAACACCAGCCCGTCGGGCGAGTTCTGCACAAACGCCACCAGCGTTTGCTCCCAACCGCCTTCGCGGCTGGCAGCGGCACCCAGGCGGCCGCTGCCCTTGCTGGCCAGTGCCGCGTTCTGCAAAGGCGCCAGGCGCACCAGCACGAAGGCCGCATCGTCCTGCCGGAACACCGATGCCGACACCGCCAGTTCCAGGCCGCCTTCGGCCAGGTTCGTGTGGATGGCGTCTTTCTTGCCCACCGAGCGCGCGGCGGCCAGCATGTCTTGCAGCCGTTCGCCGTGGGCTGCGTCGAACAGCGTGGCCAACGGCGAGCCCACCAGTCGGGCGCGCACCGTGCCGCACAGGGCGCGGGCTGCGGGGTTGGCTTCCAGCACCTTCTGCGTGGAACCATCAACCACCAGCACCGCTTCGGACGAGGTCTCCAGCAGATGGCGGTAGCGCGTTTCGGCCTCACGGAAGCGCCAGTAGTCGCGTTCCATGGTCTGCTGCGTTTCGACCAGCCTGCGCTGCAGCGCCACCGTGGTTCGCAGGTCGCGGCCGAAAGCGACGATGCGGTTCTTGCTGCGCGCCCCGGCTTCACCGACCACGCGCACCGCCGAATACAACAGCGGCAAATCGTCACTGTCTTGCATCGGGTGGTTGACCTGGCGCCAACGCCCGGTGTCGGCGTCAGCGGCCGCCTGCGCATCGCGCAGCAGTGCTTCGACTTTTTGCCGGCTGTCGGGCGCTACCGTTTGCACCCAGGGTTTGCCGCACCATCCGCGGGCCCGCAGCGCGGCTGCATCGTTGCCGTGGATGACCACATCGAGGATGGTGCCATCACCGTCAAGGACCAGCGCGATGTCGCTGGAAGCGCCCACCAGACGTGCCACGCCCTTGGCGTCGAGTGCGCCCAGCGCGAGCTTTTCGCCTTGGGTTCTGGACATGTGCCGTGTGGGTTCGTTGAAGATGGACAGATGATAGTGTCAACCTGGCCTGCCACATGCACGGAAATTTTTTTGAATCAGCCCTTGCGCAACGGTGCGCGCAGCGCCGTGCGTGACATCAGCCGTTCGGCGAGATGCGGGGCCTCGCGGCCGTCGCGCGCGGTACCGTCGGCATCCACTTCGTCGGCCAGCTCTGGGCGCAGCGCGAACGGCGGGCCGCCCACCAGCACCACGAGGTCGGGGTTGCGGGCCGCCGCGCGGGCCGCACGGATGGTTTCCTTCAACCAGGGAATGCGGCTGTCGCTGCCGACCGAAAAGCCAAGGATGTCGACCCACTCGTCGCGCACCTTGGACGACGGATCGGTGACAGCGCCGCCGACGCCGCCCAGCACGTCCCAGCCGTCGCGGCGGAAGAACTCGGCCACCATCGACAAGCCAAAGCTGTGCTGTTCGTCGCCGGGCTGCACGAACAGCGCGCGGCGGCCATGCGGCGGGTGGTCCACTTCGGCACCGAAAGCCGGGCTCCATTCGCGCATCAGGCGTTGCAGCCGGCCCAGTGCCACCGTGACGGTGGAGAAGTCGCACAGGTCGTCGTCCCACATCAGCCCCAGGTGCCGTGCAGCGGGGCCGAGCAATTCGAGGTAGAGCGTTTCCACCGCCACGCCGCGCCCGCGCAACTGGGCCACAGCGGCCGCAATCACGGCCTCGCTGTCTTCAATGATGTGGCCGACGAAGCGCTGCAGCTCTGCCTCGCTGATGGCTGGCGTTGCCCCAGCCGCAGTGCCGCCAGACTGGCCCGCAGGCGAGCGGTGCGCCTGCACCAGGCGCGGAATGACGTCGGTTTCGATGGTCCGCGCCAGGCGGGCCAGGCGTTGCTTGGCGTCGTGGGTATCGGTTTCCGCGTTGGACCACGAAGAGCCGTGTGCCCCGCTGGGCCAGGCGCTGGGTGGTGCCGCACAGGAAGGGTCGGCTTCCACCGGCGTTCGGCTCGGTTGGCGGCTCGAATCACCTTGCATGTCCGTCTCCTGCTGCTGTCGGTTCAAGAACCGCCCAATGGCAGGTGGAAACAACTGCAGGGCAGGTGACCCTAGCTGAACAAGCGGGTGTTCAGCGGGTGCCCGGATGCAATCACTGCCCTACTGCAACGGCGCGATTCAGCTGGTCTTATTTCACTCATCCTCTCGGACAGACAGGTTTTAAACCGCAGCCGCGCGGCCGTCAAAACATTTTGGCGTCGGTGTTTGCACCAGTCTGCGGTACGGCGACGGGGTGGGTTTCCCCGCATGCCGGACGGCATTTTCAGCAGGGTGGCGAGGCCTTGCGCCGTGCCCTGATGGAGGTGCCAATGTGTCAACGTGGATTTACGTCTACCGCAATTGACACAAGCAGTTTGTGCCTCTAGTCTTCGCTTCATGAATCGACCGAAACGGCCCAAGCAAGACACCAGCGCAGCAGTAACGCGCCCCCTGCGGAGCCCTTTGTACACACCGGCGCAGCGTGTTCGGCGCGACGCCAGCGTCTGGACGCTGGTGCAGGGCGTGCTGGCACCGGTGCAGTTCCTGGTCTTCCTGGTCAGCGCCGCGTTGGTGCTGCGCTACCTGTCCAGCGGCGAAGGCCTGGCGGCCGCGACCTGGTCGGTGGTGATCAAGACACTGGTGCTGTACACCATCATGATCACCGGCTGCATCTGGGAAAAGGTCGTCTTCGACCAGTGGCTGTTCGCCAAGGCCTTTTTCTGGGAAGACGTGTTCAGCATGCTGGTGCTGGCCCTGCACACGGCCTACCTGGTGGCGCTGGCAACCGGCGCGCTGACCTCGCGCGAGCTGATGCTGCTGGCCCTGGCAGCCTACGCCACCTACGCCATCAACGCCGCGCAGTTCATCTGGAAGTTGCGCATGGCGCGGCTGGACGACGCGACGCGGCGTGACACCGCGGTGCGCCGTTCGGGCGGCGAGGTGGTGGCATGAATGCCGTCATCCCGCTGCGGGTTGAATCCGCCACCGGCTGCGGCAACGCACCGGTGCTGAAAGAGCGCGGCCAGCGCGAGGTGTTCTGCGGCCTGACCGGCATCGTCTGGCTGCACCGCAAGATCCAGGACGCCTTCTTTCTGGTGGTCGGTTCACGCACCTGCGCACACCTGATCCAAAGCGCCGCCGGTGTGATGATCTTCGCCGAGCCGCGCTTCGCCACGGCCATCATCGACGAGCGCGACCTGGCCGGCCTGGCCGACGCGCAAGACGAGTTGGACCGCGTGGTGACGCGCCTGCTGGAGCGCCGCAAGGACATCCGCACGCTCTTCCTCGTCGGCTCCTGCCCGTCGGAAGTCATCAAGCTCGACCTGTCGCGCGCCGCGATGCGCCTGAGCACCCGCTTCTCGCCGCAGGTGCGCGTGCTGAACTACTCGGGCAGCGGCATCGAGACCACGTTCACGCAGGGCGAGGACGCCTGCCTGGCTTCCCTGGTGCCCGGGCTGCCGGTGCCTGTCGCTGCGGCACCCGCGTCGCTGGTGGTGGTGGGCGCGCTGGCCGACGTGGTCGAAGACCAGTTCATGCGGCTCTTTGAAGAACTGGGTTTGGCCAACGTGCAGTTCCTGCCGGCGCGCCGCAGTGACGCGATGCCGGCCGTGGGCCCGAACACCCGCTACATCCTGGCCCAGCCTTTCCTGGCCGACACGGCGCGGGCGCTGGAAGGGCGTGGCGCACGGCGCATCGGCGCGGCGTTCCCGTTGGGTGCTGAGGGCACCACGGCCTGGTTCGCGGCCATCGCAGCGGCCTTCGGCATCGCCGCCGCTACCGTCGAACAGGTCACCGCCGCACCGCGCGCCCGCGCTGCGGCTGCGCTGGCCCGTGTGCGCCCTGCCCTCGACGGCAAGCGCATCTTCTTCTTCCCCGATTCGCAACTGGAATTGCCACTGGCGCGTTTCCTTCAGCGCGAACTGGGCATGCAACTGGTCGAAGTCGGCACGCCCTACCTGCACCGCGAACACATGGCCGAAGAGCTGGCGCTGCTGCCGGCTGACACGATGCTCAGCGAAGGCCAGCATGTCGAGAATCAGCTTGACCGCTGCCGCGCCCAGCAGCCCGACATCGTGGTCTGCGGCCTGGGCCTGGCCAACCCGCTGGAAGCCGAAGGGCTGACCACCAAGTGGGCCATCGAACTGGTGTTCAGCCCCATCCACGGTTACGAGCAAGCCGGTGATCTGGCCGAGCTCTTCGCCCGCCCGCTGCGCCGCCGTGCGCTGCTTTCCACTCCGCTGGCCGCCTGACATGCAGTTGACTTTGTGGACCTACGAAGGCCCGCCGCACATCGGTGCGATGCGCATCGCCACGGCGATGAAGGGCCTGCATTACGTGCTGCACGCGCCACAGGGCGACACCTACGCCGACCTGCTGTTCACGATGATCGAGCGGCGCAAAGAGCGCCCGCCCGTCACCTACACCACCTTCCAGGCGCGCGACCTGGGTGGCGACACCGCCGAGTTGTTCAAGACCGCCGCGCTCGAAGCCTATGAACGCTTCCAGCCGCAGGCCATGCTGGTCGGCTCGTCGTGCACGGCCGAACTGATCCAGGACGACCCGGGCGGCCTGGCCGCCGCGCTGCGCCTGCCGATACCGGTGGTGCCGCTGGAACTGCCGGCCTACCAGCGCAAGGAAAACTGGGGCGCATCGGAAACCTTCTACCAACTGGTGCGGACCCTGTGCACGCCTTTTCTGCCGGCGCCGGGAACCCGGCGGCAGCGTGCCAGTGGTGAACGCGCCCGCTGCAACGTGCTGGGCCCCACGGCCCTGGGCTTTCGCCACCGCGACGACCTGCGCGAGGTGCTGGACCTGCTGCGCCAGCTGGAGGTGGACGTCAACGTGGTGGCCCCGCTGAACGCCACGCCGCAAGACCTGACCCGCCTGGGCAACGCCGACTTCAACGTGGTGCTGTACCCGGAAGTGGCCGCGCAGACCGCCGCCTGGCTGGCCCGCAGTTTTGGCCAGGCCACCGTCAAAGCCGTGCCCATCGGCGTGGGTGCCACGCGCGAATTCATCCAGCAGGTGGCGGCCCTCAGCGGTGCCGACGCCACGGCCTTGTTGAACGACCCGCGCGCCCGTTCCACCTGGTACGCCAAGTCGGTCGATTCAACTTACCTCACGGGCAAGCGTGTCTATGTGTTCGGCGACGCCACCCACGTGGTCGCTGCAGCCCGCATTGCCGCCACCGAAATGGGTTTTCAGGTGGTCGGCATGGGCACCTACAGCCGCGAATTTGCGCGTGAAGTGCGTGAAGCCGCGAAGCTGTACGGCGTTGAAGCGCTGATCACCGACGACTACCTGGACGTTGAAGAACAGGTCACCGCGCTGCAGCCCGAACTGGTGCTGGGCACGCAGATGGAACGCCACATCGCCAAGCGCCTGGGCATGCCCTGCGCGGTGATCTCGGCCCCCATGCACGTGCAGGATTTCCCCGCCCGGCATTCACCGCAAATGGGCTTCGAAGGCGCCAATGTGCTGTTCGACACCTGGGTGCACCCGCTGATGATGGGCCTGGAAGAGCACCTGCTGCACATGTTCCGCGACGACTTCGAATTCCACGAAGACGCGGC
>JANMZP010000065.1:0-6713 GCA_031383435.1 Betaproteobacteria bacterium
GGCTGAAATGGGCACCGAACTCGAACGCATTCGCATGCTGCAAAAGCGCTTGCTCGACGGCATTTCGGGCATCGAGCAGGTGTTCATCAATGGCGACCTGACGCAACGCGTGCCGCACAACGTGAACGCGAGCTTCAACTACGTCGAAGGCGAGTCGCTGATCATGGGCGTCAAGGGCCTGGCGGTGTCCTCGGGCTCGGCCTGCACCAGCGCCAGCCTGGAACCCAGCTATGTGCTGCGCGCCCTGGGCCGCAGCGACGAACTCGCGCACAGCAGCCTGCGCATGACCATCGGCCGCTACACCACGGTGGAAGAGATCGACTACGCGGTGCAGACGCTGCAGAACAATGTCGGCAAGCTGCGCGATCTTTCGCCTTTGTGGGAAATGTTCAAGGACGGGATCGACATCAGTTCGATCCAATGGTCCGCGCATTGACGTCGGCACGCTGACGTCCGCCTAGCAATTCGAATTCGGAGAACACCATGGCCTACAGCGAAAAAGTCGTTGAGCATTATGAAAACCCCCGCAACGTCGGCAGCTTCGACAAGGGTGATGACACGGTCGGCACCGGCATGGTCGGCGCGCCGGCCTGCGGCGACGTGATGAAGTTGCAGATCAAGGTCAACCCGGTCACCGGGTTGATCGAAGACGCGCGCTTCAAGACCTACGGCTGCGGCTCGGCCATCGCGTCCAGCTCACTCGTCACCGAATGGGTCAAGGGCAAGACGCTGGACGAAGCGGTGACCATCAAGAACACCCAGATCGCCGAAGAACTGGCGCTGCCGCCGGTGAAGATCCACTGCTCCATCCTGGCTGAAGACGCCATCAAGGCGGCCGTGCTGGACTACAAGTCACGCCACGCCTGAACATGTCTGTCACCCTCACCGAAGCCGCCGCGCGGCACGTCACACGCTACCTGGGCCGGCGCGGCAAGGGCGTGGGCGTGCGCCTGGGCGTCAAGACCACCGGCTGTTCGGGCCTGGCCTACAAGCTGGAATATGCCGATGACGTGGCCGCCGAAGACGTCGTCTTCGAAGACCGCGGCGTGAAGGTGCTGGTCGACCCGAAAAGCCTGCCCTACATCGACGGCACCGAACTCGACTTCGTGCGCGAAGGCCTGAATGAAGGCTTCAAGTTCCTCAACCCGCGCGAGAAAGACCGCTGCGGCTGCGGTGAATCATTCCGGGTCTGACCTTCAGCGCCCCCACCTGACGGCGCGGCTTCCTGAGCCGCGCTTTCTTTTTGCCAGCTCCCATGAACCTCGGTGACGACGACTACACGCTGTTCGGCCTGCCGCAGCAGTTCGCGCTGGACCGTGCCGATCTCGATGCCCGCCGCCGCGACTTGCAGGCTCAGGTTCACCCCGACCGCTTTGCGTCCGAAGGCGCGGCCGCCCAACGCGTGGCCATGCAATGGGCGGTGCGCGTGAACGAAGCCTGGCAGCGCCTGAAAGATCCGCTCAGCCGGGGTGCCTACCTCTGCGAATTGCGCGGTGTGTCGATCAACGCCGAGCGCAACACGGCCATGCCCGCTGCTTTCCTGATGCAGCAGATGGCCTGGCGTGAAGCACTGGATGAGGCCGCTGGCCAGGCCGCCGTGGCGGCATTGGACGCCACCGTGGACGCCGACGAGCGCGCGATGTTGGCCCGGCTGGGTGCCCTGCTGGACGAAGAACAAGATACCCCCGCCGCAGCCGTGCAAGTGCGCGCGCTGATGTTCGTGGCCCGCTTTCGACAAGACATCGCCCGCCGCCTGGACGCGCTGGACGCCGCACGCTGAACACACCCCGACATGGCCCTGCTACAAATCTCTGAACCGGGCCAGGCGCCCGACCCCCACCAGCGCCGCATCGCGGTGGGCATCGACCTGGGCACCACGCATTCGCTGGTGGCTGCGGTGCGCCACGGCGTGCCCGACTGCCTGCCTGACGCACAAGGCCGCGTGCTGCTGCCTTCGGCGGTGCGCTACCTGGAAGGCGGCCGCCGGCAGATCGGCTTCGACGCCCGCGCAGCGCAGGCCGAAGATGCCGAGAACACCGTGGTCTCGGTGAAGCGCTTCATGGGCCGCAAGTTGGCCGACATTGCCGGCACCGACAAGCTGCCCTACCGTTTCGTCGACCAGCCCGGCACGGTGGCGCTGGCCACGCGCGACGGCGAGAAGACGCCGGTGGAAGTCTCGGCCGAGATCCTGGCCAGCCTGCGCCAGCGCGCCGAAGACAGCTTCGATGACGAGCTGTACGGTGCCGTCATCACGGTGCCGGCCTACTTCGACGACGCCCAGCGCCAGGCCACCAAGGACGCCGCGCAACTGGCCGGCCTGAACGTGCTGCGCCTGATCAGCGAACCCACGGCGGCCGCGGTGGCCTACGGCCTGGACAACGCCAGTGAAGGCCTGTACGCCGTCTACGACCTGGGTGGCGGCACCTTCGACATCAGTCTGCTGCGCTTGACGCAAGGCGTGTTTGAAGTGGTGGCCACCGGTGGCGACGCCGCGCTCGGCGGCGACGACATCGACCAGGCGTTGGCCGACTGGGCGCTGGCGCAGGCCGGCGCGGTCGCCGTCAGCCCGCAGGACAAGCGGGCGGCGCAGGTGGCATCACGCGCCGCCAAGGAAGCGTTGAGCGACGCCGACAGCGCAGCGTGGCAGGCCACGGTCGGCGGTCAGAACTTGAGCGTGGTGGTCAGCCGCGCGCAACTGGAAACGCTGGCGCAGCCGCTGATCGCCCGGACCCTGGCGGCCGTGCGCAAGGTGCTGCGCGACGCCAAGGTGGCGCACGCCGAGGTGCAAGGCGTGGTGATGGTCGGCGGCAGCACGCGCATGCCCCGCGTGCGGGCGGCGGTGGCTGAGCTGTTCGGCCCGGACTGGCCCGGCCAGGTGCTGACCAACGTCAACCCGGATGAGGTCGTGGCGCTGGGCGCGGCCATCCAGGCCAACGCTTTGGCCGGCAACGCGAAAGACAGCGACTTGCTGCTGCTGGACGTGATTGCCTTGTCGCTGGGCCTGGAAACCATGGGCGGACTGGTCGAGCGCGTGATCGAGCGCAACACCACCATCCCGGTGGCGCAGGCAAAGGAATTCACCACCTTCAAGGACGGTCAGACCGCGATGGCCATCCACGTGGTGCAGGGCGAGCGCGACCTGGTCAGCGAATGCCGCAGCCTGGCGCGTTTCGAGCTGCGCGGCATTCCGCCGATGGTGGCCGGCGCGGCACGCATCCGCGTGACGTTTCAGGTCGATGCCGACGGCCTGCTCAGCGTGTCGGCGCGCGAACTGGCTTCCGGCGTCGAAGCGGCGGTCACCGTCAAGCCCAGCTACGGCCTGGCCGACGAGCAGATTGCGCAGATGCTGAAAGACGGCTTCGCGCACGCCGAAACCGACATGGCCGCGCGTTCGCTGCGCGAAGCGCAGGTGGACGCCGAACGCATGATTTTGGCCACCACCGCGGCCTTGCAAATTGACGGCGCGTTGCTGACCGAGGCCGAGCGCGACGAGGTCGGTGTGCTGATCGAAGCCACGCGGCGCAGCGCTGCGGGCGTCGACGCCCACGCCATCGGAACGGCGGTGGAAGCATTGGCCACCGGCACCGAAGCCTTCGCTGCCGCCCGCATGAACCAGGGCATCCGCCAGGCTTTGGCCGGGCGCCGCCTCGACGACATCTGAAGGCCCGCCATGCCGATCATCCACATCCTGCCGAACGCCGAACTCTGCCCCCAAGGCGACACCATCGAGGTGCCTGTGGGCACATCGATCTGCGACGCCTTGCTGGAAAACGGCATCGCCATCGAACACGCCTGCGAGATGAGCGCGGCCTGCACCACCTGCCACGTGGTGGTGAAGCAGGGCTACGGCTCGCTGGGCGAGATCGACGAGATCGAGGAAGACCTGCTGGACAAGGCCTGGGGCTTGACGCCCACCTCGCGGCTGTCCTGCCAGGCCTTGATGGCCAATGAGGACGTGACCATCGAGATCCCGAAGTACACGATCAACCACGCCCGCGAGAACCACTGAGCCGGACGTGAGAGACCGGAAGGACTCGAACGCCTGACGCAGGCCCATCGGCGATTCACGCCGATGTGCATGAGGCCTGTCAGAGCGCCGGTTTGTCGGACAGCGCTTTCAGGTTGTCGGCCAATTCTTTCCCCATGGGGGCATTCAGGTTGATGCCCTTGGGCGGGATGGGCGCCATGAACCACTTCCGGTACAGGCGCTCGAATTCGCCGCTCTTCATCTGCGCGGCCAGCACGCCGTCGACCAGCTTCTTGAAGGCCGGGTCATCCTTGCGCAGCATGATGGCGTAGGGCTCGACTTGGATGGGGTCGCCCACCACGGCCAGATCGGTCGGGGTCTGCGCACTGGCGCGCAGGCCGTAGAGCAGGATGTCGTCCATGCCGAAGGCGGCGGCGCGGCCGGTCTGCACCAGCAGCGCCGATTCGGCGTGGTCTTTCGCGCCGATCAGCTCGATGTCCAACTTCTTGTTGCTGATCTCGTCGCGCAGCAGCTTGAAGTTGGTGGTGCCTATGGTCGAGACCATCACTTTCTTGCCCAGGTCACCCAGGCCCTTGATGCCCGACTCGGCCTTCACCAGAAAGCGCGTGCCGGTGTAGAAGTAATTGATGGCGAAGGCCACCTGCTTGGCGCGGTCGCTGTTGTTGGTGGTGCTGCCGCATTCCAGGTCGATGGTGCCGTTGACCAGCAAGGGGATGCGGTTGGCCGAGGTCACGGCCTGGCGCTGCACCTTCAGGTCAGCGCGGCCGGTCGTCTTCTTGATTTCATCGACCACCTTGTCGCAGATGTCGACGCCAAAGCCCACCGGCTGGGCCTTGTCGTCGAGGTAGGAAAAGGGAATCGACGCTTCGCGGTAGGACAGCGTGATGCTGCCGCTGGCCTTGACCTTGTCCAGCGTCGATTCGGCCCATGCGGCGGGGGCGGCCAGCAGGCCGGCGCAGAGGATCAGGCTCAGGGGGTGCGGACGGTGTGCGTGTTTCATGTATGGGTTTCCGTGGACAGGGAAGGATGGGCGGTTCAACGCGTCATGGTAGCCATTCAGCCAGGCACGCCCCGCTTCGCTTCGCCGCACGCCTTCCTTCGCACCCCGGCAGGCGACGTTCAGGCAGCCGCCTTCTCGACGTGACCCTGGCGCGCGTACAGGAAGTCCAGCACGGCCTTGCGGCACTGCACGTAGCTGCGGTCTTCGGCCAGTTCCACGCGGTCGCGCGGACGCGGCAGGTCCACGCTCAGGATCTCGCCGATGGTGGCGGCCGGCCCGTTGGTCATCATCACCACGCGGTCCGACAGCAGCACGGCCTCGTCCACGTCGTGGGTCACCATCACCACCGTGCTGCGCGTGCGGGCGACGATCTTCAGCAGCTCGTCCTGCAGCCGCGCCCGGGTCAGCGCGTCCAAGGCGCCGAAGGGCTCGTCCATCAGCAGCACCTTGGGCTCCATGGCCAGCGCCCGGGCGATGCCCACGCGCTGCTTCATGCCGCCGCTGATTTCGTGCGGGCGCTTGGTCAGCGCGTGGCTCATGCCGACGAGGTCCAGCGCGGCGGCGGTGCGGGCGGCCAGTTGGGCCTTGCTTTCGGTTGCACCGAAAACGCGCTCGACAGCCAGGTGAACGTTCTCGGCGCAGGTCAGCCAGGGCAGCAGCGAGTGGTTCTGGAAGACAACGCCCCGCTCGGGCCCCGGGGCGGCAATCTCGCGGCGGTCGCACAGCAACACGCCGCTGGTGGGCAACAGCAGGCCAGCGATCAGGTTCAGCAGCGTGCTCTTGCCGCAGCCCGAATGGCCGATCAGGGTGACGAATTCGCGCTGGGCGACGCTGAGGTTGATGTCGCGCAGCGCGTGGAAACTGCGGGTTGGGCCCTTCCTGGTCTCGAACACCATCTCGGCGTTCTCGACCTTGATGAAGTTCATGGTGTTCTGATCAATCGTCATACGAAAACCTTTTCGCGATGGTGACCAGGAGCTGTTCCAGCAGCAGGCCGACGATGCCGATCACGAAGATGGCGATGATGATGTGCTTGACGTTGAGGTTGTTCCACTCGTCCCAGACCCAGAAGCCGATGCCCACGCCACCGGTCAACATCTCGGCCGCCACGATGACCAGCCAGGCGGTGCCCACGCTCAGGCGCACGCCGGTCAGCATGTAGGGCAGCACGGCAGGGAAGAGGATCTTCTTGATGATCGTCCACTCCGACAGGTTCAGCACCCGTGCCACGTTCAGGTAGTCGATCGGCACGCGCTGCACGCCGACCGCAGTGTTGATGATCATCGGCCAGATCGAGCAGATGAAGATGGTCCAGATCGCCGCCGGGTTCGCTGCCTTGAACACCAGCAGGCCGATCGGCAGCCAAGCCAGGGGCGACACCGGGCGCAGCAGGCTGATCAGCGGCGACACCATGTCGCTGAGCACCTTGAAGCGGCCGATCATGAAGCCCACCGGAATGCCGACCGCCGCCGCCAGGCCGAAGCCCACCGCCACGCGCTCCAGCGAGAACAGGATGTTCCAGCCGATGCCCTGGTCGTTCGGCCCCTTGCTGTAGAACGGATCAGCGAACAGCACCACCGCTGCCTTGAAGGTTTCCAGCGGCGTCGGGAAGGTGGTGCTGTTGAAGGTGGCCAGCCCCCACAGCGCCACCAGCAGCCCCAGGCCAACCAGCGGAAACAACGCTTTCAGCAGGAACCCGCCCCAGTCGAACGGGGCCTTCTTCGG
>JANMZP010000081.1:0-1584 GCA_031383435.1 Betaproteobacteria bacterium
GCCACCGAGAAGGGCTTCATCAAGCCCGGGGCTGCGGCATGAAGCTGCGCAGCTTTGCCGGCTTCGTGGCGCCATCGGTGTTGCTGATGGTGGCGCTGCTGGCGCTGCCGATGGTGATGACGGTGCTGCTGTCGGTGCGCAATTGCGCGCTGCAGATGGAACTTGTCACCGTGCAGCAGACGGGGCCTTTCGGGGCCCATGAAGTCACCACCCAACGCGCCCGGGTCGACGCCAGCCGCAAGGCGGTGCAGGCCTGTCAGTGGGTGGGGCTGGACTACTACCGCAAGGTGCTGGGTCTGGACGCGGCTGCGCCTGCCGCTGCCCCTGCCGCCACAGCGGATGAGCCCGCCGAGTTCTTCTCAGCCTTGCGCTTCACGCTGCTGTACACCGTGGCCACCACACCCTTTGTGCTGGGCGGGGGCTTGTTGCTGGCGCTGGCCATGAACCGCGTCACACAACGATTGAAGGCGCTGTTCATTGCCGCGTCGTTGCTGCCGTTCATCATCACGCCGGTGGTCGGTGCGCTGGCCATCAAATGGCTGTTCCGCGACAACGGGCTAGTGCCGCACCTGCTGGCCGGCGTGGGGGTGCAGGTGTTCTGGATGGCGCAGACCTGGTCGGCCCAGTTGCTCGTTATCCTTTATGGCATCTGGCATGTGCTGCCGTTTGCCTTCATCGTCTTCTACGCCGGCTTGCAAGGCGTGCCGCAAGACGCCCTGGAGGCCGCCACCATCGACGGCGCCACCGCCTGGCAAAAGCTGCGGTTTGTCACCCTGCCGCACCTGGCGCCGCTGGTGGTGTTTGTGCTGATGATGCATTTGATGGACGCCTACCGCGTCTTCGAGCCCGTGATGGTGCTGACCCAAGGCGCCTTCACCACCAGCGTGCAGTACCTGACGTACCACGTGCTGCTGCAGGAAGACAACCCGTACAAGGCCAGCGCGGCGTCGGTGTTGACCATCATCGGCATTGGGTTGCTGCTGATTCCGCTGTTGCGCAAGACCTGGCGCGAACAGAGGCAGGGAGCCTGAATGCGCAAATCGGCTTTGGGCCAAACGCTGCTCTACGCCGCCTTGGTGCTGTGGCTGGTGCTGGCTGCGCTGCCGGTGTTGTGGACAGTGGTGATCTCGCTTCGCACGTACGTGGATGCGTTTTCGGCGCCGCTGAAATGGCTGGCGCCCATCACCTTCGAGAACTACCGGGGCCTGTGGCTGGACCGCGAGTTCTATCGCAACTTCAGCAACACGGTGGTGGTCACGCTGGGCACGGTGGGCATCTCGCTCAGCGTGGGTTGCCTGGCGGGCTACGCCTTGTCGCGCTACCGCGGCGGTTTGGGGTTCTGGCTGCTGATCATGGCGCTGGTGTTCCGCGCGCTGCCGCATGCCACGCTGCTGCCCAGCTTTCATGCGCTGTTTGACGCCATCGGCATGCGCAACACCACGGTCTCGCTGATCTTTGTGCTGGTGGCCATCAACCAGCCATTCACCATCTGGATGCTGCGCAGCTTCTTCGTCAACATCCCGCAAGAACTCGACGAGGCCGCCATGGTGGACGGTTGCACGCGCTTGCAGGCCTTCAGGCGCG
>JANMZP010000091.1:0-8861 GCA_031383435.1 Betaproteobacteria bacterium
CACCGGGGCGCAGATGGGCGGCTTCTACCGCAAGGAGATCAAGTCCCTGGCCGACATCAAGGGCATGAAGATGCGCATCGGCGGCTTTGGCGGCAAGGTGCTCGAGCGCATCGGCGGTGTGCCGCAGAACATTCCCGGCGGCGAGATCTACCAGGCGCTGGAAAAGGGTACCATCGACGCGGCGGAATGGGTCGGCCCCTACGACGACGAGAAGCTGGGCCTGTACAAGATCGCCCCCAACTACGCCTACCCGGGCTGGTGGGAAGGTGGTCCGCAGCTCGACTTCTTCATCAACGACAAGGCCTACAACAGCCTGTCGGCCGAGTACAAGGCGATCGTCGAAGCGGCGTCGGCTTACGCCCACGTGGACATGCAGGCCAAGTACGACGCGCGCAACCCGGCGGCCCTGAAGCGCTTGGTGGCTGGCGGCACCAAGCTGTTCCGTTTCCCCAAGGAAATGATGGACGCGGCCTACAAGGAAGCGATGGGCCTGTACAGCGAACTGTCGGCCAGCAACCCGGCCTGGAAGAAGGTCTACGAGGACTATGCCGTCTTCCGCCGCGACCAGAACCTGTGGTTCCGTTTCACCGAAGCTGGCTTCGACGACTTCATGCAGGCGCAGAAGCTCTGAGCCTTGGCTGAGCGCTGATTCGGCGTTCAGTGCGCAATGAAAAGGGACTCCTCGGAGTCCCTTTTTTCATGCTGCCGCGAACGGCATCACTTCTTCTGCTTGTCCTGCTCGTTGGCGCGCAGGATGGCTGCCATCGGGTCTTCGTCGGCAGCCGGCGCCGAGGCGCTCTGCGCGGCAGCGCCAGCCGCCGCTTTTACCGCTTCGTTCGCCTTGCCGCCCATGCCCTCCAGCATCTGCACGGCTGACTCGGCATCCACCGCCTTGGGCTTGTCGAGGAAGACCGTCACCGTCTGCGGGAAGAAGATCACCACCGCCACCAGCACCAGTTGCATCAACACCCAGGGGATGGCACCGAGGTAGATGTCGCTGGACTCGACCTTGCGCGGCAGCGCACCGCTCTTGAACAGCGTGTCGGAGATGCCCCGTAGGTAGAAGAGCGCGAAGCCGAAGGGTGGGTGCATGAAGCTGGTCTGCATGTTCACGCAGATCATCACGCCGAACCACACCAGGTCGATGCCCATCTTGTCGGCCACCGGCGCCAGGAAGGGGATGATGATGAAAGCAATCTCGAAGAAGTCGAGGAAGAAGGCCAGGAAGAAGATGAAGATGTTGACGGCGATCAGGAAGCCGAGCTGACCGCCGGGCAGACCCGACAGCATGTGTTCGATCCACTTGCCGCCCTCCACGCCCTGGAAGACCAGCGAGAACACGCGCGAGCCGATCAGGATGAACACCACCATCGCGGTGATGCGCATGGTGCCGATCATGGTGCCCTTGAGCAGCGGCCAGGTCAGGCGGCCGTGGATGCCGGCCAGCACGAAGGCACCCATGGCACCCATGGCACCGGCTTCGGTGGGCGTGCACACGGCTGTGGTGATGCCCGGCAGGCCCCCCATGCTGCCCAGCACCAGGAAGATCAGCACGGCCGACGGGATGATGCCGCGCAGGCACTTCTGCCACAGCGCCCAGCCGTGCAGCGTGCGGGCTTCCTTGGGCACACCGGGCACGTGTTCGGGCTTGAAGCGGCTGAGCGCAAAGGTGTACAGCGCGAACAGCGCAATCTGGATCAGCGACGGGCCCCAGGCACCCTTGTACATGTCGCCCACCGGCTTGCCCAGCTGATCCGCCAGCACCACCAGCACCAGCGAGGGCGGCACCAGCTGGGTGATCGTGCCCGAGGCCGCCAGCACGCCGGTGGCGTAGCGCATGTTGTAGCCCCAGCGCATCATCACCGGCAGCGAGATCATGGCCATGGCGATCACCTGGCCCGCCACCGTGCCGGTGATGGCACCCAGAATGAAGCCCACGATGATCACCGAGTAGCCCAGGCCGCCGCGGATGGGGCCGAACAGCTGACCCATCGAATCGAGCATGTCCTCGGCCAGGCCGCACTTCTCCAGGATGGTGCCCATCAAGGTGAAGAACGGGATGGCCAGCAGCAAATCGTTGGACAGGATGCTGAGCACGTTCAAGGGCAGATTGCCCATGAACGAGGCCGGGAACCAGCCCTGATAGACCGCGAACACACCGCAGCCCAGGCCCAGCGCGGCCAGCGAGAAGGCAACCGGAAAACCGATCAGCATGATGAAGATCAGCCCCGCGAACATCAGGGGCGCGAAGGACTCCATGCTCATTTGTGCACCCTACGGCCTGCGGCCGGTCCCGCCAAGCGGGGATTCGCACTCGGGTGACCCTCGTTGCTCATTGCAGCGGCCTCTCGTAATGCGTGTCCATCTCGTATTCGTGGCGCAGCCACGCCACGCGCTTGATGACTTCAGACAGGCCCTGCAGGATCAGCAGCCCGAAGCCAAGCGGGATCGTCAATGCCACCGGCCAGCGGATCAGCCCGCCCGCGCTTTGCGACATTTCGCCGCTGCTGAATTTGTCCACGAACAGCGGCCAGGAGAAATACAGCATCGTGAACATCACCGGCATCAGGAAGCAGACGATGCCGAAGATGTCCACATAGACCTTGGTCTGTGTCGAGTAGCGGGCATAGGCCAGGTCAACCCGGACGTGCTCGTTGACGCGCAGGACCTGCGCCGCGCCGAACATCACCGCAGCGGCAAACAGGTACCACTGGATTTCAAGCCAGGCATTCGAGCTCTGGTTGAAGCCATAGCGCACGAGGGCGTTGCCGGCGCTGATGAAACAGGAAATCAGCAAGGCCCATTCGGCCAGCCAGCCGAAGGCGTTATTGAATTTGTCGATGCCATGGGCGATCGGCAGCAGGGCCTTCATGGTGCTTCCTCGGCAAGGGACGAGAGGGGTGCTGACACCGGGCACCACCGGTCAGTGTCTGACGGCGCTTGCTGGCGTTTGCTGGCGTTTGCTGGCGTTTCCCTGCGACTATAGGCAGGCCAGGCAGGCTCGGCAGCCCCCGGCAGCGGGTTCGAGGGTAAGCCCCGACCCCGTCCTGCGGGGTTCAGGACGTCGTGGCCAGGACGTACAGATTCGTCGAGCGCGCGCCCGAGCGGCAGAACGCCAGCAGCGGCTTCGGCAGTTCTTGCAGCAATTGCGCAAAGGCCGCGACCTCTTCGGGCGACTGGTAGCCGCCGCTGACCGGCAGGAACCGGTACTGCAGGCCGGCCGCGGTGGCAGCCGCCTGCATCTGCGCGCTGCTGGGCTGGTCGGGACCGTGCTCGAAATCAGGGCGGTTGTTGACAACGCTCTTGAAGCCCGCCGCCGCCACTGCGGCCATGGCCTCAGGGTTCAGTTGCGGGGCGACGCTGATGCCGTCGGCAATGGGGCGGGTGGGCAATGGATGCATGCTTCTACTGTGCCATCACTTTGCGGTCACTTGGCGAGGGCCTGCTTGACGGCCGCCGAGATCATGCCCATTTCGGCCTTGCCGGCCAATTGGGCTTTCGCCGCACCCATCACCTTGCCCATGTCGCCGGGCCCTGCGGCACCCAAATCGGCCACGATGGCCGCTATCGCCGCAGCCACCTCTTCGGCGGACAAGCGTTGCGGCAAGTAGGCCTCCAGCACCTTCACTTCAGCCGCTTCCTTGTCAGCCAGATCGGCGCGGCCGCCCTGCTGGAAGGCGGTGATGGAGTCCTTGCGTTGTTTGATGAGCTTGTCCACCAGGCCGATGACGGCCGCGTCGTCGAGCACGATGCGTTCGTCCACTTCGCGTTGCTTGCAGGCGGCCAGCAGCATCCGGATGGTGGACAGCCGCTCGGCGTCCTTGGCCCGCATGGCGGTCTTCATGTCTTCGGTGACGCGGTCTTTGAGGGTGCTCATCTTGGTGCCTATCCCTGTGCCTGGACTGAAGGTGAACAAGCCCGCTGCGGTGTCCCGCGCGGGCTTGCTGTGAAGGCTGTCGATCAAGCTGTGGCTGTTTGCACAGCCGCAGCAGAGGTCAGTACAGCTTCTTGGGCAGCTGCATGCTGCGCACGCGCTTGAAGTGCCGCTTGACGGCCGCAGCCTTCTTGCGCTTGCGCTCGGCCGTGGGCTTTTCGTAGAACTCGCGGGCGCGCAGTTCGGTCAGCAGGCCGATCTTCTCGATGGTGCGCTTGAAGCGGCGCAGGGCAACATCGAAAGGTTCGTTCTCTTTGACGCGGATGGTGGTCATGTAATCTGGAATCCCGAAGGTTTACGCCCAAGATCTTGGGGCGATCTGAGCCGAGCTGTCTTGCTGGAGTATCTTGCCGGCCTGTCTATCTTGCTGCAGCCGCAAATGGGTTCGCTGGTGTGCCCAGCAAAGCCGATCATTATAGACCGAGAAATACCGCCGGCTGCAAGCTCCGAATGCACATCACGCAGCACGGCGCTGGCTGGCAGGGCTGGCAGTGGCCAGCGTGGCCCGGGCCTGCAGCACATTGCCGACGATGACGATGGCCGGGCTGCCCAGCCGGTGCTTGCGCACCGCTTCGGCCAAGGTGGCCAGCGTGCAGTCACAGGTGCGCTCTTGCGGGGTACCGGCGTGCTGCACCACCGCGGCCGGCGTGTGGCCGGGCAGCGCCATCAGCAGGCCCGCCTGCACCGCCGTCAGGCGGGCCATGCCCATGTAGATGATCAGCGTCAGCCCCTGTGCCGCCGCAGCGCCCAGCACGCACCAGTCAGGCCCCGGCGCGCCTTCGCGGGCGTGGCCGGTGACCAGCATCACGCCGTGGGCGTGATCGCGGTGGGTCCAGGGCACGCCCAGGGCGGTGGTGGCGGCCAGGCCCGCAGTGATGCCGTTGACGACCTCGACGGTGATGCCTTGCGCGCGCAGGGTTTCAGCCTCTTCGCCGCCCCGACCGAACACGAAAGGGTCGCCGCCTTTCAGCCGTACCACGCGTTCGCCGGCCAGCGCTTCGCTGACCATCAGGCGTTCGATGAAGGCCTGCGGCGTGCTCTTGCAGCCGCCGCGCTTGCCGACCTGCACCACGCGCGGCAGCTTGCGCCGGCCGCGCAGCGCCAGCGCGACCAGGGCGTCGGAGACCAGGTCATCGACCAGCAGCACCGTGGCGTGACGCAGCATGCGCAGGGCCTTCAAGGTCAGCAGTTCGGGGTCGCCAGGGCCGGCGCCGACCAAGGCGCACCAAGGGGTCTGGGTGGGCTTGCGGCCGGCTTTGCGGATGGTTTTGTGGGCTCCACGGGCGGCGCGGGCCGCGACATTATCTGTTGTCATGCGCTCAACTCCACAGCCGTGTGGCGGGCTTGCAGGGCCGCTGCGGCGGCCATTACCAACCCGGCTTGCCGGGCCAGCGGCACCGGTGCCGGCCGCATGCCGCTGAGGACTTCCTGCACATAGACGGCGGTGCTGGCTGCGTCGGTGGCGCGCGGCAACAGCGGCAGTTTGGTCAGCACGCCTTCGTGGGCCGGTGCCGACAAGTCCGGGCGCAGCGTGCCGCCCAGCCAGGTGTCGATGCGCGGCTGGCGGCGCGGGTCGGCCACGGGCTCGCCTTCGGTGCCGCGCAGCAGCATCGCGTCGACGCCTTCGCGCTGCGCCCATGCGCTCATCAGCGCGCCGAATTCCGGGTGCGTGTGGTTGACCAGGCGCAGTGCCGGTGCGCCCTGCACGGGATTGATCATCTTGGCCACGGTATGGCCCGGACCGCGCAGGCCGATGACCCGGCGCAGTTCCAGCAATTTTTGCAGGTTGGGGCAGAGCAGTTCGGTGGGCACGAAGGCCGGTTCGCGGCGCGACCAGGCGCGTTCGATGTCGGGCACGCTCACCACAGGTGCCATGCCCAGGTGGTGCAGGATGGCCGCAGTCGTCACGCGCCCGGGTTCAAGCACCGGACCATGAACCAGCACCGGCAGCCCCTCGCGGGCCAGCCACAGCGCCAGCAGCGGCGTCAGATTGGGCAGCTTTCGCGAACCGTTGTAGGACGGGATCAGCACCACCGGCTGCTTGCTGGGTACCGGCACGCAGTGTTCGTGTGCGGCCTTCAAAAAGCCGACCAATTCGTCCAGCGTTTCGCCCTTCATGCGCATGGCCATCACGAAGGCACCCACGGCCTGCGCGGGCGCGCGGCCGGCCAGCACTTCGGCCATCAGTTCGTAGGCGGCCTGCACGCTCAGTGCACGGGAACCGGCCGCGCCGCGGCCGATGTCCTTGAGGTAAACGGCGATGCTCATACCTGGTTCTTCCCTTCCACAGCGCTTGGCAAGTTCTGCGCCCACATGGGCCGGCCCGCGCCGCCGGTTGATTCAGGCGATGACCGGCTTCAGCCCGGCCAGCCGCTTCAGCGTGGGCAGGCACGACCCACACTGTGTGCCGCAGCGCAGTGTGGCCTGAAGGGATGCGAGCCGGGCTTCGGGCGGGCCCTTGCAGGCTGCCAGAGTCTGCACGATGGTGGATTCGCTGACATCGAAACAACTGCAGACCTGGGCCGAGCGCACCGGTGCCGGGCCGGGCGGCGTGGCACCCGGTGCCAGCAGAAAGCGGCCGTAGGCCTGGGCCGGCGAGGATTGCTGCAGCAGCGGCGAAATCCAGGCCTCGGCCCGCGTATCGCCGGCCAGCAAAAACGCGTCCAGATGCTGGTCGCTGCCGTTGCGCGACAGGCGCACGCTGCGCCGCTGGCCGCGCCGGGCGTCCGCATAGCTCAGCGTGTCAGCGCCTTGCAGGCCGAACAGCGTGGCCAGCCGGGTCAGCAATTCTGGGGCGATGGGTTCGGCGGCCGCCGCGCGGAACAGCACACCGCTGCGTTCGCGCCCGAAAGGCACGCAACTGGCGAAGCCAAACGCGTCGAACAAAGGACGCAACGCGGCGCGCAACTGCAGCGCTTGCGCGTCGCCGCACCACGCCAGTGCCACCAAGTGCCACGGCAGTTCGGCGCGTGCGATCTGCACGGCCGCGTGCTTCAACTCGGGCTGCTTGGACTGCGGGCAGACCGCTGGCGAGGTCAGCGTGTTGACGCCGCCCCGCACCGTTTCGTCACCCCAGTGCATGGCCACGAAGGCCTGCGTTGGTGCCACGCTGTCGGTGCCGCGCACCGGCAGCACCAGCGTGCCACGGCGCGAGCGCAGCGTGGCCAGGTCGCCATCGACCATGCGCAGGCGCTGCACATCTTGCGGGTGCAGGTCCAGCGTCGGTTCGGGCGTGTGGCCGAACAGCCGGCCCAGCGTGCCGGTGCGGCTCATGCCGTGCCACTGGTCGCGCAGGCGGCCGGTCGTGAGTGAAAAGGGGTAGCGCGATTCACGGGGTTCTGCAACGGGTTTGTAGACGGTGTTGACGAAGCGGGCCCGGCCGTCGGCGGTTGGGTAAATGCCGTCTTCATACAGTCTGACCTTGCCGGTGCTTTCACCTTCGCGCAGCGGCCACTGCTGCGGCCCGGCCTCCAGCATGGCGTAGCTCATGCCGGTGATGTCGAGGTCGCGTCCGCGTGTGGATTCACGGTGTTCTTTCCAGATAGCCTCGGGGGAATCGTAGGCAAACAAGCCCGGTTTTCCCCGTTCGGGCTGAGCTTGTCGAAGCCCTTCGACAAGCTCAGGACGTACGGATGAAGACGCAGGGCCAAGAGACATTAGCTTCTCCAGCCGCTGCGCAAACTCAACCGCAATCGACCAGTCATGCCGCGTCTCGCCTGGCGCTGTGACTGCCGGTCGCACGCGACTGATGCGCCTTTCGCTGTTGGTCACGGTGCCGGTTTTTTCGCCCCAAGTGGTGGCAGGCAGCAGCAGGTCGGCGTAGTCGCAGCTGGACGGCGTGGCGAACGCCTCTTGCACGATGACCAATTCGGCACGCTCGAGTGCGCGGCGCACGGTGGCCTGGTCGGGCATCGACTGAGCCGGGTTGGTGCAGGCAATCCACAGTGCCTTGATTTCGCCGTCGGCCGCGGCCTGGAACATCTCGACCGCGGTTTTGCCTGGTTTCTCGGGCACGGAAGGCACGCCCCACAGCGCCGCCACCTCGGCCCGGTGCGCCGGGTTGGCCATGTCGCGGTGCGCACTGATCAGATTCGCCAGCCCGCCGACTTCTCGGCCGCCCATCGCGTTCGGTTGGCCGGTCAGCGAGAAAGGGCCAGCGCCCGGCTTGCCGATCTGCGCGGTGGCCAGATGCAAATTGATCAGCGCAGCATTCTTGGCGGTGCCGCTGCTCGATTGATTCAGGCCCTGGCAGTACAAACTGAGCGTGGCGCTGGATGTGGCAAACAGTTTGGCGGCGGTGAAGAGGTCTGCTTTTTTAATGCCGCAAGTTTCGGCGACCAAATCGGGCGTGCAGTCACGCACCGTCGCTTTCAGCGCGTCGAAGTCGTTCGTGTGCAGCGCGATGTAGGCGGCGTCAATCCAGCCTTCCCACAGCATGATGTGCAGCAAGCCGTTGAACAGCATCACGTCGGTGCCGGGCTGGATCGGCAGGTACAGGTCGGCAATCTCGGCCGTGTCGGTGTGGCGTGGGTCGCAGAAGATGATCTTCAGCGCCGGGTTGGCGGCCTTCGCGTCTTCGATGCGCCGGAACAGAATCGGGTGCGCATACGCTGTGTTGCTGCCAACGATGAAGATGCACTGCGCGTGGTTGACGTCGTCATAGCAGTTCGGCGGTGCGTCCGCACCCAGGGTCTGCTTGTAACCCGCCACCGCGCTGCTCATGCACAGGCGCGAGTTGGTGTCGACGTTGTTGGTGCCGATCAGCCCTTTGGCCAGCTTGTTGAAGACGTAATAGTCTTCGGTCAGCAACTGGCCTGAAATGTAGAAGCCGACCGCATCGGGGCCATGCTCGTTGATGATCTGCGCAAAGCTTTCCGCTGCGAAATCAAGTGCGCTGCCCCACGAAATCCGCTTCGGCGCTTCAGTG
>JANMZP010000107.1:0-14352 GCA_031383435.1 Betaproteobacteria bacterium
GACCGACCTGCTCAACATGCTGCTCGTGTTGCGCGACGAAGAAAGCGGAACAGCACTTTCGACCCAGGAAGTCTTTGACCAGTGCATGCTCAGCTTTCAAGCCGGACACGAGACCACCGCCACCGCGCTGCTGTGGTGGAGCTGGCTGATGGCCAGCCATCCGCAGGCGCAGGCGCGCGCCGCCGCCGAGGTCGAGGCTTGCCTGGCGGGCCAGCCTCCTGGTGCAGACGCCATGCAAGCCTTGCCTTGGCTCACCGCCACGCTGAAAGAGGCGATGCGCCTGTTCCCGCCCGTGGCGGCGGTGATGACCCGGCGATTGACCCGCGAGATCGAACTGGGTGGTGTGCGCTTGCCGGCACGCACGCTCGTCAGGGTGACACCTTGGTTGCTGCACCGCGACCCTCGTTGGTGGCCGAGCGAACCCGAAGCGTTCCGGCCCGAGCGCTTCATGGCGGCAGCCGACGACTGGAAACCCAACCCGATCCCGCGCGGCGCGTACATCCCCTTCGGCCTGGGGCCGCGGGTGTGTCTCGGTCAGCACTTCGCGCAGCTGGAAATGACAGTGATCGCAGCCCTGCTGCTGCAGCGGTTTCGGCTCACGCCCCTCACCAGCACACCACCAACGCCGCATCTCGCCGTCACGCTGCGGCCCGTTGGCGGTTTGCGCCTGAAGTTGGAGGCTCGTCCATGAATCCCTGGTACACCAGCGCAGCCGGCTTGATCGTGCTGATTGCATTGGCTCACTCGGTGGTCGGCGAACAGCGCATCTTTCGGCATCTGCGCCGCGCGGGACACCTTGTTCCAACGGAGGGTGGCACCGTGCTGCGGGCTTTTCAGGTGCGCATCCTCTGGGGGACTTGGCACATGCTGAGCGCGATGGGTCTCGGCCTGGCTGCGGTCTTGCTTTGGCTGGCCCATCCGGCCGCACAGGCCGCCTCCGCGGGCCGAGTGGAATGGTGCGTTGCGACGGCCATGGTTGTGTCGGGCGTGCTCGTGCTGGTAAGCAACCGTGGACGACACCCCGCCTGGGTGGCGCTGTTCGCCGCAGCGGCGCTGGTGGCCCTGGGCTATTGAATCGATCACGCATCCGAGCTGCACAAGGCGCAAGTGCTGCAATTCAGCGGGTCAGGCGGAGTCAAAACAAGTGGCGAATTTCATTTCTTGGGCGCTGTTCGCGCTTGGCGTGGCTCACATCGGGTTCGGGCTCGTGCGCTTCCGGATCGCGTTGGCCGACGCGTGCGCCGCTGGCTTCATCGGCCAGTTCAAAGAGCCCGAGATTCGGCGCTCAGCGTTCTGGTTTCTCATGTCTGGACCACTTTTGATGGCGACTGGACAAGTGGCTGTGCACGCCGTGGCCATGTCAGATCTCTGGCCGCTGAAAGTTATCGGTGCCTACTTGTTCGTCTCTTGCGGACTGGGTGTGGCCGCGTTTCCCAAGTCACCGCTTTGGGCACCCTGGGTGCTGTCTGTCTTCTTCATCCTCGCCGGCTACGGTGTGCTTGCATAGGGGTGGCCCGGTGTTGCGCGAGCGCGCAGCAGCACCGGGCGGCTCAGGTCATGGAACAGCGCTTCGATCTCTTGCGGGCGTTGCGGCCGGCTCGCGCAGAGCCACCATGCCAGCAGTTGGAACAGCGCCCCGCCCAGGTAGTTCGACACGGCATGGGCATGCCACGAGCGTCTCGCACCCGCTGGCCGCTCCGCTTCGACGAGGTCGACCAGGAGTTCCCTGAACCGGTCCTGGACATAGTGGCCTGAGCGCCGCCCGAGCAGGGCTCGAAACACGAGTTGCTGCTGGTGCACATGCTCGACCAACCCACCAACAAAGGCGAGTTGGTCTTGCGAGTCAGACGCCCGCTGCTTCGCTTGGCTGCGCAGCGCGGTGCGCAGGTCGCCGAAACTCCCGTTGAGCAGTTCTTCCTTGTTGGGGTAGTGCAGATAGAAGGTCGAACGGCCGATGTTGGCGCGCTCGCAGAGCGACTGCACGTCGATGGCGTCCCAGCCCCGTTCGACCATCAGATTCAGCAATGCGCCGCGCAGCGCCTCGCGTGTGCGCAGGACCCGCCGGTCGGTTCGCTGGGCTGCGCGTGGGGTCGGGGCGGTGGCCATCGCCGTTGTTCCTGCACATTCGGCCGGGCTGTGTCCAGTTGTGGGCAGCGAGCCCTGGAGTGGTCTGTTCTCGTCGCCAGAAGCCTCCGATGATTCCGGGGATTGGCGCTTTTATTGGACACGATGTTCATCTACCGCGCCACTCCCTCTTCCTCCAGGAGTTGCCAAGATGACGTCAGTCCGCGCCGGCTTTGATGGGGCGATCCGCTACGGGCTCTACCCCATTCTTGCAGCGGCAACGCTGTCCTACATCGCGCATGAATTGAATGGGCCGACGGACTTGATCGGGCACCGATACGGTTGGTATGTCGCAACCTTGGTCGTGCTGATGGTTCTGATCGAATCGGCACACGCCATGCGCCCTGAATGGCGCATGACCCGGTCCACCTTCTGGCGGCGCGACCTGCCGTTCCTCGTGGTCGGCGCTTCAACCATCGCCCTGGCCAACTGGGTGGCGCTGCGGATCGTGACCGGGCACGACATGACCCCTGGGCGCGCGCTGGCGCAAGTCCCGCTGGTGCCTGGCGTGATCGTTTCGCTGCTGGTGACGGACTTCCTCTGGTACTGGGTCCACCGACTGAGCCACGAGGCGCACGGCCGAACAGGGGCCTGGCTGTGGCGCGTGCATGTGGCGCACCACCTGCCGAAGCAGGTCTACGTGCTGATGCACGCCATCGGCCACCCCATCAACGCGATCGCGGTGCGCGCGATCCTCACCATCCCGCCGTTCCTTCTGGGGTTCTCACCGCAGGTGGTGTTCGCCGCCGGCGTCGTCACCGGACTGCAAGGCCTGGTGTCGCACTTCAACGTTGACAGCCGCGTCGGCTGGTTGAACTACCTGCTGGTGGGAACCGAGCTGCACCGCTATCACCACAGTGCCGATTTGGCCGAGGCGAAGAACTTCGGCGCGGTCGTGTCGGTTTGGGACCAGTTGTTCGGGACCTTCGTGTACCGTCCTGCCGAGACGCCACGCGCACTGGGCATCGATGACCCGACACAGTACCCGGCGGACACGCAGCTTTGGACGGTACTGGCCTTGCCGCTGAGGCGATCACCTTCGGTATCGAATCAAATCAAACGTCAGGCCACAAATTGAAAGCCACTGCATCGGAACTTTTGCTGAGTATTCCAGGTCAGGTTACCGACAAGTGGCCTTTGGGCGAACGATTCGCTGCGGCTTTTCAGCATGGTTCGATGTCGGTCGAGTTGTATGCGCCAACAGGAACCGATCCACAAACCCCACACGCTCAAGACGAGCTGTACTTCATTCATTCCGGAACGGGCGTCTTGGTCGTCAGTGGGGAACGCCACGTCTTTGAGCCAGGCGCTTGCTTCTTTGTCGCGGCCGGTGTTGAGCACAAGTTCGAGCAGTTCTCGTTGAATTTCTCAACCTGGGTGACGTTCTGGGGCCCTGAAGGCGGCGAGTCTTTGGCCTAACCCATTCCGGCCAAGCGGTTCGGCCAAGCAGTTCGGCCAAGCAGTTCGGCCACAGAATTCTGCGACATCTCTCCATTTGTTTGTCTGGCTTTGCGCGTCTTCATGCACGTAAACGCAAGGCTACGCTTTTGACACAGTAAGACTACGAAGATGTGCAATGAGCCTGTCCCGGACGCGCAGCCAGTTTTCGGCCCACCAGGTCCGTCCTACGCGCACCGCGCGCACACCGGAGCCAGCAACATCCTGCGCCACAACCGCCATCCCTTGCCAGCCGGCAGGTCCGCAGTACCCACGCGCATGGGACCTGACGCCGAAAGCGCCCTGTAGGTGCCGAACACCTGGTCCCAAATCGGCAGCGCGGTACCGAAGTTCAAGGCCTCACCCTGAACCACACTGTGATGCCAGCGGTGCAGTTCAGCGCTGCCGATCCAGCGACCCAGCGGCCCCAGGGTGCCGCCGATGTTGGCGTGGACTGCGAAAGACTGGACCTGGATGAACAAGGCAGCCGAGGCGATGACACGGGCGTCAAAGCCCAGCGCCAGCCAGGGCAGTGCGCGCGCAAACTGGTTCCACAGCACATTGATCGGGTGGGTCGTCAGGTTGTTGCTCGCGTTCACGCGCTCAGGCGCATGGTGCACGGCGTGCACACGCCAACCCCACCCCCCCACCATGGGCCCATCGGTGCAGCGCATACGGCCCCAGTTCCCCCAGGGCCACGGCAATCGGAATGGCAATCCATGGCGACCCGTTCACTGCAGACCCAGGCATGGCAGCCGCCCAGTACAGCACCAGCCAGGTGAGCGCCAGCAAGGTCCCCAGCGTCAACGTCGCGCCCGGTTCCCACTCGGCCACGCCACACAGCCAGACATAGGGCACCAAGGCAAGCAACACGGCCAGGTGGGGCCAGTTCCAGCGCAGTGCAGAACCTGAGTACAGAGTCATCGTCTCGCTCCCAAGTTGGTCATGGACGCCATGTTCCTGGTTCTGAGCTGGCCGCGACTCAACCCAGATTCTTTGCCGGCAGCGAGAATTCGAATGTGACCGACCAGTGCCCTGCCTGCGGACCCGCATTCATGCGTTGGCTTGATGCGGACCCCGCGGGCCAGACCGGTGGCGCTGTCGAGAGTGCGCCGCCGCATCAGAGATCGTCAGTCCGCCGCGGCACCGTCAGGGCAAATGCAGACTCGGGTGAATTGACTGCCACTGATCTGTGACACCGCCTTGATGTCCGCTTGCCGTCGATCAATCTCGGTCCAGGACGGGCTCCTCAGGGTCGAGGCCGATCGGACAACCCGGCGATCAGGCTGCCAAAACCCGCTTGTTGACGGCCGGTAAAGCAGGGTGTCCATCCGCGCGCCTTCCGTTCGCAGGGAACCCGTCGCCCCTGAACGCGTCGCCCAGCATCGCCGCGTAAGCTCACAGCATTGCCGCTGTATCAACACCCACCATGTTCAAGACCGTCTTCTCCTTTGTCGGCCGCGGCTTGCGCGGTGCCTGGTGGCTGCTGGACGGCACCCGCCGCGCGCTGCTGAACCTGTTGCTGCTGGTGCTGCTGGTGGCTTTGGCGGTGGGCCTGTGGCGCGGCGGGCCGCAGCCGCTGCAGGCCAAGACCACGCTGGTGTTGAAGTTGAAAGGCGGCATCACCGAGCAGCGCGCCGGTGCCTCGCGCGAAGGCGCACTGCGCCAGTTGCAGGGCGAAGACGACCCACAGAGCCGCCTGCGCGACGTGCTGGCCGTGCTGGACGCGGCCGCCAAGGACCCCGACATCACGCAGGCCCTGCTGCTGCTGGACGACTTCGCGGGGGCCGGCGGGGCCACGCTGCACGAAGTGGGCGCGGCGCTGGTGCGCTTCAAGGCGGCGGGCAAACCGGTCATCGCCTGGGGTTCGCACTTCGACCAGCGCCAGTACTTTCTGGCCGCGCAGGCCACCGAAGTCTGGCTGCACCCGATGGGCAGCGTGCTGGTGGAAGGCTATGGCCGGCCGCGCACCTACTACAAAGACCTGCTGGACAAGGTCGGCCTGACGGCCCATGTCATCCGTGCCGGCAAGTTCAAGAACGCCAATGAAGGCTATGCCGCCAACGGCCCATCGCCGGAAACTGTCGAAGCGGACAGTCTCCTTTACGGCAGGCTGTGGGCCACATGGACGAGCACCGTCGAGGCCGCCCGCAAGCAGCCCGCCGGCAGCGTGATGGCGGCCATCAACAGCCTGCCAGACAGCCTGGTGGCGGTGGGCGGCGACGCGGCGCGCTGGGCGAAAGAACGCGGCTGGATCGACGCGCTGAAAACGCGCGACGAGATGCGCGCAGCGATGGTCGAACGGGGTGCCGCCAGCGACGACAAGAAGTCGTTCCGGCAGGTCAACGCGGACGATTACCTGGGCCGCATCAAGCCGCAAACCGGCAGCAAGGTGGTGGGCGTGATCGTCGCCGAAGGCGGCATCAACGACGGCCGCTCGGGCCCCGGTGCCATCGGCGGCTTGAGCACCAGCGACCTCATCCGCCAGGCCCGCGAAGACGCGCAGATCAAGGCCGTGGTGCTGCGCGTGAATTCTCCGGGCGGCAGCGCCTTTGGCAGCGAACTCATCCGCCGTGAACTGGAACTGACGCGCCAGGCCGGCAAGCCGGTGGTGGTATCGATGGGCGACGTGGCGGCCTCGGGCGGCTACTGGATCAGCCTGGCCGCCGACGAGCTGATTGCCGACGCCTCGACCATCACCGGCAGCATCGGCGTGATCGCCATGCTGCCCACCGCCGAGCGCGCGCTGGACAAGCTGGGCGTGCACACCAGCGGCGTCAGCACGACCTGGCTGGGCGGCGGTTTCGACCCCCGCCGAGCGCTGGAGCCGCGCCTGGAAAAACTCATCCAGACCAGCGTGGACCACACCTATTTCGAATTCACCCGGCGCGCCGCCGAGGCGCGCAAGCAAACCCGCGAGCAGATCGACGCGGTCGCGCAAGGCCGCGTGTGGACCGGCCAGGACGCGCTGAAGCACGGCCTGGTCGACCGCCTGGGCAGCTATGGCGATGCGTTGACGGCGGCGGCCAAACGCGCGCAACTCAGCGACTACCGCGTGCATTACATCGAAGCCGAACCGGGCCGCCTGCAGCGCTGGCTGCAACGCCTGGGCGTGACGCTGGATGTGCAGGCTCTGGTGGCACCGCAGGCCGCCTGGCACGGTGCGCTGGTGGCGCTGGGCCTGCTGCCGCCAGTGGCCGCCGTGGCGGCGCAGGTGGCCACGCAGATGGCCGATGAGTTGGCCGCATTGGGCGTGATGACGGCGCGGCCCCAGCCCTTGGCTGCCGTGACGCACTGCCTGTGCGCCGCGCCGTGAGCGCCCCTCAGCCGGCGGCTTCGAAGAAACGCGGGCGCTGCTGGGCTGGACCGAAGAACTGCGCCGGCAACTGGGCGTGCGCTAGGCCGATCAGGCCCCAGCCGAAGTCGGCTACATCAGCCACATGGCCACATCAGCCCCGCAGGATGCCCGGCTGGCCCGCGCTCACCGCAAAGCGCCCGCCCAACTGGATGGCGCTGGCCACATCGCGGGCGTTGTCGAGCACCATCAAATCGGCTTGCAGCGCCTGCGGCGTCAGCTTGAAGCGCACATAGCCGCGCTGGTCGCTGCGCGCAAAGTGCACATGCGGGTTGATCGCTTTCGCGGCCGCAACCCGGGCGTTGTCCAGGCCCAGGCTGGTGATGGATGTGCCGCAGAACTCGCTGGCAACGACCGGTGAACGAGCGTCGTCGAAATCGACTTTCAAGTCGGCCACGTAATTGGCGTGCACGTCGCCACCCAGCACCACCACGCCGGGCACGCGCTTGTCGGCCACGGTTTGCAGCAGGCGGCGGCGGGCGGCCGGGTAGCCGTCCCAGCCATCGGTCCAGAACTGACCGCCCTGGTTGGCTGCGCTGGGTTCTTCCCAGCTGAAACGCGCCATCAGCGTCTGCTGGGCGACCAGGTTCCACGGGCGGTCGGTGGTCCAGCCGTCGGCCAACCAGCGTTCCTGCGCGGCACCCAGCAGGCTGCGGCGGTGGTCCATCAGGGCCGGGCAATCGGCCACGCGCACGGTGTTGCTGCCACCGCGCGTGGGCTGCTTCGGGCAGACCTGCACGTCGCGCATCTGGCGGTCGTCCAGCAGGTGGATGCGCGCCAACTGTCCCCAGTCCAGCCGGCCGTGCATGCGCATCTCGCCGTTCAGCGGCCGCGCGGCCTTGGGCAGCGGCAGGTGTTCCCAGTAGGCCTGGTAGGCGGCGGCGCGCTGGCTGGCGAAGTCGGCCTGCAGGAATTCGCCTTGCAGGCTGGCGTAGTCGTTTTCCACTTCATGGTCGTCCCACACCAGCAGCCAGGGCGCGGCGGCGTGCGCGGCCTGCAGCGCCGGGTCGCTCTTGTGCAGCGCGTAACGGGCGCGGTAGTCGGCCAGCGTCTTGACGCGGCCGCCGCTCAGGGCGCGCACCGCATTGGCGGGGGGCGCGGCAGCGTATTCGTAGAGGTAGTCGCCCAGGAAAACCATCAGGTCCAGCGGCTCGGCGGCGGCGTGGCGCCAGGCGGCGTAATGGCCCACGTCATAGCGCTGGCAACTGGCGATGGCGTACTGCAACTGCTGCACCCGGGCGTCGGCCGCCGGTGCGGTGCGCGTGCGGCCCACCGCGCTTTGCTGGCCCAGCGCGCGGAAGCGAAACCAGTACCAGCGGTCGGGCGCCAGGCCTTGCGGTTCGGCGTGCACGCTGTGCTGGTCTTCCGCCCGCGCGGCTTCGCTGCCGCGTGCGGCGATGCGCTGGAAGGCTTCGTCTTCGGCCAGTTCCCAGGCCACGTCCACCTGCGGCGGCAAGTCGGCGCCGGTCAGCATCGTCCACAGCACGACGGTGCGGCTTTGCGGCTGGCCCGAGGCGATGCCGAGGGCAAACCGTGGGGTGTCAGCGGCCCGGGCGTGGCGCAGGTAGGCGGGTGCCGCACCGGCCGTCAGCGCAGCCAGCCCCGTCAACAGATGGCGGCGGTTCAAGGTCATCAGGGCTTCCTTCAGCAAGACGGCGCGGCGCGCCAGGGCACCACAAGCCGGGTGTCAGCGCGGCGGCAAAGCGGCGGGCCGCGCCAGTTCGTCCAGGCTCAGGCCCTTGTCGCGTAGCAGGCCTTCCAGCAGCGGCATCAAGGGGCCCAGGCGTTCGTCGATGGCCTCGCGCACGGTGTCCACAAACACCTGCGTGCTGCGTTCGATTTCGATGTTCAGCGCCGCGCCCGCGGTCTTCTCGCCGAAGGTGGTCATGCGCAGCGTTTCGGGGATCAGCCAGACTTCGAACCAACCACTGCCGTCGCGCTCGCGACGGGCCTCGGCCACGGTCAGGCTGGCGCCGTTGACGGCGATATAGCCCTTGGCGAACACATAGCGCATCCACGGTGCCGGCACGGCGATGCGCAGCACGCGGTTGTTTTCCGGCCTGCGGATTTCAGCCAGGCTGGCCATGAAATCGATGTGGCCCGACAGCGGGTGGCCGCCAATCTCGGCACCGTCCTTGGCCGCCCGTTCGACGTTGATGGCGCTGCCCTCGCGCAGGCCGGCCAGCGTGGTCAGCGCCAGGCTTTGCGCCATGACGTCGAAGTCAGCGGCCACCACATCAGGGCCTGCTCCGTGCAGCGTGGTCACGGTCAGGCAGGTGCCGTCCACCGCCACGCTGGCACCGATGGCCAGGCCCTGCGCAAAGCCCGGCGGGAAGGCCAGGGTGTAGCGGCGCAAACCCGGCTTGTCATCGAGTTGGCGGACGGTGGCAATACCTTGAACGATGCCTGTAAACATGGCGCCAAGCTTAGCAGCCGGCGCCATGTGGACCGGACATCAGGTGGGCGCCGAGCAGCTGGTGCCCACGGCCACACGCTGCGACACATAGGCCAGGTCGCGCACGTTGACCACGCCGTCGTTGTTCACATCGGCGCGGGCGTCGAAACCGGGCTGGCCGGTGCTCTTGCCCATCGAAGCCCTGACGATGGCCAGGTCGGCGCAATCGACGGTGCCGCTGCCGTTCACATCACCGGTCAGGCGGATGGTGAAGTCGGCATTGGAGACATCGAAGAACACATTGCCGACCGCCTCGACCTTGACCCGCGCGGTGCTGCTGTTCAGGTTGGGCAACACCACGGCCTTGCTGCCGTTGTTGGCCGTGCTGGCCGCCAGGGTGTACGGGAAGGTGACGCCGCCATCGACCGACAGGGTGATCTTCACGTTGGCCGTGCTGACCGGTGCCACGTTGGTGTTGGCCACCGCCCAGCTCACGGTTTGCGTGCTGGTGCCGTCCACGGTGACTGCCGTGTTCGGCGCGGTCACCAGGAAGGGGCCGGCGGTCGGTGCCAGGATCAACTGCGTGTTGGCGCTGTTCACACCGCCTTTGCCGTCACGCGCCGTCAACTTGAAGTTCAGCGAAGCCGGGGCGGCATTGACGCCAAAGCCAACATAAGACGCCGTGGGCAGGAACTCGGAGTAGCAGTCGATCTGCGCAGCCGTGGGCGTGGCCGATGCCGTCGGGCAAACCCCGGTTTCGGCATTCGTGTTGTTGGCCAGGATCTGCGCCATGTCGGGGAAGACGCGGGTCGGGTTGCCATCGACGAGGTTCTCGCCCGGCGAGTTGTAGAGCAAGGACTGCGCGGTCGAAACGACCGCCTGCTTGCCGAACTGCCTGAACAGCGGGCCGTCGAGCTTGGTGTTGCTGACCAGACCGGTGCCATTGGCCGATCCGCGGTCGTTCTGCTCCCACATGTAGGTGATGGCGTCGCTGTCGGCGTCGGTGGCGCTGCCGGTCAGCGCGAAAGGCGTGCGCACGGGAATCGTGTAGGTTGCAGCCGCTGTCACCACCGGCGCTGAATTGCCGGTGCCCGTCACCGTGGTGCCGCCCCGGGTGGTCACACCGCCTTTGGTGATTTCACCGACATAGCCGGTGCAACCGCCGGTGCAGTTCACCAGTTGCAGCTGGGCCACGTTGACGCTGGCCAATGTGCCGCCGAAGGTCACCGTGAAGGCCGTGTCGCCCAATGTGCTGACGGTGACGGTGCCGCCGGCAGGCCAGCCAGCGATACCTTCAATGGCTGCCTTGACACCCGCGGTGGTGAAATTGGTGCCGCGAACAATGGCCGCCGAATCGGCACCGTTGTAGCGCAACTGGAACTGCTGACCATTGGTGGCGTAGCCAATCATCACACCATTCTGGACCTCGTTCAGGTTGGACTCGGCGGCCGAGGTGTAGGCGGTGATTTCGTCGAAGCTGCGCTGCGACCAGTAAGCATCACTGTGCGGCTGCAGGTCGTCGGTGCCGCAGATACCGGCGTAGGCCATGATCGACGAGCCACTGCCCGGCTCGACCGACGTACCGGCATTGCGGTTGCCGCCCGAGCAATTGCTGATCACGCCGTTGAAGGTGTGGTTGCCCGCGAACTGGTGACCCATCTCGTGGGCCACGTAGTCGACCGCGAAAGCATCACCCACGGGCGTGGGGATGCCGGTGCAGCCCTGCGCCTTGCTGTTGCCACCCACCACACCCAGGCTGGCGATGCCGCCGCCATTCAGGCCGAACGCGATGTGGCCGATGTCGTAGTTGCTGGCACCGGCCAGCAGGCCGACGACCACGCGGTTGCGGGTCAAGGTGCCGCTGCCGCAGCTGGCGGCCTGGGCCGCTGTAAAGCAGGCAGTGCCACCGCAAGGGCCGTTGGTGCCCGTCATCTGGGCGGCAGTGTCGAGGTTCAGCGCGTCGTTGCCGGCGATCAGCACCAGGCGGATCGACGTCTCGGATTCGTAGACCTGGGTGAGGCGGTTGACCAGCGCCACCTTGGCCGCCGTGACGTTCGCGGAGCCGCCGAAATAGTTGGCATAGGACGGGTCGGTGACCAGCGCCAGGCGGTAGGTGCGCAGCTGGCTGCCGGTGACCGCGTTGGTGGCGGCCTTGTCGCCCACCACCTGGTAGGTGGTGGTGACGGTGGACTTGCCGTCGGTGGCTGTCACTTCGTAGCTGCCCAGGTTCTTGTACGGGTCGGCCACCAGGCTGACCGAGACCGTGCCGTCGCGGCTGGCCGTGGCGAACACGGTCTGGCGCGGGGCGTAATCGGTGGCGATGTTGCGCACCGTGATCGTGACCTGCGCGCCCGGCGCAAAGCCCAGGCCGCCGACCTTCACTGCATCGGCAGCGTGGTACAGGCCGCGTTCCAGCGACAGGTAAGGGTCGCGCATCGCGCTTTCGGTGACCGTGCCGTGCACATTGGTCAGGTCGGCGCGGTAGTAGCTGGCGTACAGGCTGTCGTCCAGGTGGTAGTACGGCTCGACGTACCAGGAGCCCTTGGGCGAGAGCACCGAGACGTGCACGCCCAGCGGCGAGACGCTCATGCGCAACGTGGCTTTGGCGTCATCGATGCCACGGCCGGCATAGGTCTTGATCTCGGGGTGCCTGGCGGCCAGGCCGGCTTCCATGACGGGCGAGTCGCTCAGGGCAAAGCGCTCGAAGCCACCACTGGGGTTGGGCAGCGCAAAGATCAAGGGGTTTTGCAGCGCGGCGCGGCTGCGCTCGGCCGGCGCGGTGGCGGCCAGGGCCGTCAGGCTGGAGCGGTCCAGCGTGGCGGCGCGAAAACGCGTGGGCTGCACCGACAAGGCGGCACCGTTGGCCGAGCGGGCGGCCGGCGTGCCCTTCACGTCAACCCACAAGCCGCGCGACGGGTGCGCTGCGGCGGCCGCGCTTTGGCTGCCAGCCGCTTGCGCGGCCGGCTGGGCCAGCAAGCCGGCCAGCGCCAGGCACAAGGCCAGACCGCTGCGGGTGAAGGCGTTGCGGCGGCTGGCGGCCGGCGCAAGGCCCAGGGCGGGCTGGTGGTTCAACGGTGCTTTCCCATGAAGGCGGTGTCCTTGTGTCCTTGTGAAGGGCAGGATGGCGGATGTTCAACGGCTGGCGTTCAGCGCGTGGCGGTGGTCGCAGCCCAAGCAACAAGCATGCGCTGTTTGGGCGCGTACTTGGGCTTCAAGCGTTCCAACGCAAACCTGAAGTTACGATCATCCAACGACCACGCAAGGCTGGTCGACAGCAAGGGCCGCATGAGACGCAAAAACCCCCTGACTCAGGGGTGGGTTCAGGCGCATAACGCGCCAACGACGCGCCGGCTTTTGGGCGCACTGGCGTTGTGCTGGTGCACGCCCGCCCTGTGCGGTGCGCCGCTGGCCGCGGCATCAGCGCCCATCCTTGACGCCATCACGTCGATCACGCTGGAGCGCAATTGCTTCGGCTGCGCCGGCGCATCGGTGCTGGCTGTGCAACGCGACGGGCAGGCCCGCTACACGGTCTTTGGCAACGCACGGCATGGCACCACCGACCAGGTCCACATCGGCCGGGTCAGCGCGAAGGACTTCGAGGCCCTGGCCCGTCTGGCCCTGCAGCAGGGCTTTTTCGAGCTGCAGGACAGCTATGCAGACCCGCAAGTGCAAGATGGCGCATGGACCTCGACACGCATCGTGCGGGGGGCGCAGGACAAGCAGGTGCTGAACCGCAATGAGGCGGGTCCGGCAGCGCTGCAGGCACTCGAACGCGGGGTCGACGCCCTGAAAACACGGATTAAATTCGCGCCACCGCTGCGCTAGTCTCGGTGCACTTTCGGCATGCCTCTTGCGTGCCATCCGGTTTTCAACATCAGGCCGCAGGCCCCACCAGGCCGGTAGCCGTCCAGGCGCAAACGGTGCCATCGGACACAGGGCCTTCAAGGCAGAGGAGCATCGCGAAATGGCAAGTTGGCAAGCTTGGAAGAACCGCACCATCACCGCCTTGGTGTGGGGTGCCGCCGCGTCGGGTGCCATCGCTGCACCCACGCTGACGGTGGTGCCCACACCCAACCCGGTTGTCGTCGGTTCGCCCCTGAGCGTGAACGTCCTGGTCAACGGCATCGCCGACCTGTACGCCTACCAGTTCAGCCTGGCCTACAACCCGGCATTGCTGCAGTTGAACAGCGTCAGCGAAGGCGCTTTCCTGGCCACCGGCGGCACGACCTTTTTCGACGGCGGCACGGTCAACAACACGACCGGCACGGTGTCCTTCGTGTTCGACACCTTGATCGGTGCGGTTCCGGGCGTGACCGGTGGCGGCACGCTGGCCAGCCTGCAGTTCACCACGGTGGCGGCGGGGGTCAGTGCACTGACTTTCTCTGACCTGCTGTTCCTCGACGCCAGCCTCGCTGACATCACCGTGACGGCGCAGAACGGCAGCGTGCAGCTCACCGCCGTGGTGCCCGAGCCGGCCAGTTATGTCCTGTTCGCACTGGGTTTGGCCGGGCTGGCCGCTGCGGCACAGCGGCGCGCCAAAGCTGCGGCCTGACCCGGCCGCCGCACGAGTCCCGGCCTTGAGCGGTGCAGGCCCGTCCGCGCCCGCCCTGGCCTTCAGCCTGACCCAACCGCCGGCTGGTTTTGTCGACGACCCCTATCCGCACTACGACGCCCTGCGCCTGCATGCGCCGGTGCAAACGCTGGGTCCCAACAGCGTCTTGCTGACCCGCCATGCCGACGTGCTGGCGGTCTACCGCAGCCCCCACGCCAGCAGCGACAAGCAGCGCGAATTCGGTCCGCGCATGGGCCTGGGCACGCCCATCTTCGAGCACCACACCAGCAGCCTGGTGTTCAGCGACCCGCCGCTGCACACCCGGGTGCGGCGCATCCTGATGGGGGCACTGAACCAGCGCGCCATCGCGCGCATGGAAAGCGGCGTCGGCGCGCTGGTCGATGGGCTGCTGGACAGCCTGGCCGACCGCGCCGCGCCCGACCTCATCACCGACTTCGCCGCGCAGATACCGGTGGACGTCATCGGCAA
>JANMZP010000110.1:0-21863 GCA_031383435.1 Betaproteobacteria bacterium
TGGTCGCGGCCTCCTGGCGCATGGGGCCGCGCCGTGAGCCGCCGATGCCGCGGTAGTCGTAGGTCAGCACGGCATAACCACGACTGGCCATCCACTCGCTGAAGGCGCGGTAGTAGCCACGTGGCACGCCGGCGTCCGAGCTGAACAGGGCCACGGCGCGGGCTGCGCCTTGTGGTGGCTCGGTCCAGGTGGCGGCCAGGTGGCGGCCGTCGGCGGCCACCAGGTGGTGGCGTTCGGCATTGCCGGCGCCCGGCTGGCCGGCGGCGGCGGCCGGTGCGGTGGGGTTTGCGGTGGGGCTTGCGGTGTGATCCATGCATCGACTCTAGAAAGTCGCTGCCGCATTGACTAGACTGCCCTCCGTTGACGCATTGGTGACTTTGAATTGACAACGAGACGTCCCTCGCCCCTGCTGCGGCCCAGCGCACCGCAGCCCGACGCCAACGCGCTGGAGCTCATCGCGCGCATCGTGGCGGCGGGCAGTTTTGCCCAGGCCGCACGTGAGCTGGGCCTGACTCGCGCGGCCGTCAGCCGCCGTGTGGCCTTCATCGAAAAGCAGGTCGGCGCGGCGCTGTTCACGCGCAGCACACGCGCCCTGGGCCTCACGGAACAGGGCCGGCGCCTGGCGTCACGTGCACGTGCGGTGCTGGAAGCCGCCGAGAGCGCACGCCGCGGCTTGCGCGCACGCAGCAGCGGTGACGACGCGGATGGCGGCCTGAGCGGCACGCTGCGCGTGACGTCCGTGCCCAGCTTCGGCCAGTCCCTGCTGGGGCCGCTGCTGGCGCGCTTCCAGGCCCAGCACCCGGCGCTGCGCATCGAACTGCGCATCAGCAACCGCCGTGTGGACCTGGTGCGCGAGGACATCGACGTCGCCTTCCGCATCACCGACAAACCGCCGCCCGACAGCGTGGCCCAGGTGCTGATGCCCTTCAAGGTGCGCGCCTACGCCGCGCCGGTGGCCGGCGTGCCGCTGCAGCGGCCGGCGGACCTGGCTCACAACCGCTGCCTGGTGTTCGGCCCGCCCGCAGACAACGTGCTGCTGGCCTGGCACCAGGAAGGCACGGGCCGCATCGAATCCGTCACGGTGGAGCCCGCCATGCTGGGCGACGACGCCGGCACGTTGCAGGCGGCCGCGCGGGCCGGTGGGGGTGTGCTGTTTGCGGCCGACTTCAGCGTCGCCGAAGACCTGTCGCGCGGCCTGCTGGTGGACGCGCTGCCGGGCTGGCACCTGCCGGTGACTGTGGGCAACGCGGTGCAGGCCCTGACGCTGCCGCTGGCGGTGGCGCCGGAAAGCGCCCGCGTGCTGGTGCGCTATGTGCGCGACGCGCTGGCGCCGCGCACGGCTGTTCAGTGACCCTGGTGCAGCAGGGCGACCAGCTGGGCTTGTGTGTGCGTGCCCGTCTTCAGGTACATCTCACCCACATGCGTGCGCACGGTGGAGATCTTCACGCCCAGCTTTTCCGCCGCCACGGTGGGGCGCATGCCTTCGCACAGCATCTCGGCCAGGCGGGCCTGGGTGCGGGTGAAGCGGAAGCGCTTGCGCATGGCGTCGACACGGGTCAGCGTCACACGTTCGATGGTCAGCACGATCCAGCCGAAGCTGCCGGGGATGCCGTCGCCAGGGCTCATGGCGCGCAGCGTCACCTGCATGGGCGTGTTGCCGTCGCCTTCCAGCGGCAGCGACATTTCCTGGCCGTTCTGCAGGTTGGCCTGCCAGTAGGACAGCGGCACCCAGCGGCCGGCCTGGCGCAGGGCCAGACGGCCACCGGCGTCCAGCCACAGGCCTTCGTGGCGTTCAATGCGGCGGGTCGCGGCCGGGTTGGCTTCCAGCACGGTGCCTTGGTGGTCGGCCAGCAGCAGCGGGGTTTCCAGACGCTCAGCAGGCAGTGGCCCAGGGCGGCCAGGCGCTGCGCGCGGCTGGGGTGGCTGGGGGCGCTGGCGTAGGGAGCGGTCGTGGTGGTGTGCATGGTGTCCTCCGGTTGGCTGTTGGCAAACATCGCTGTTCGTTGAAGCCATTGGGCCGCTCGGGGCCCTGCAACCGAATGACACCAAGGTATCCCCTGGACTAAGGAATCGTGTGTTTTGTGGCAACCCGTCAGGCGAGCGCCCGTCCGATCAAGATCTTCTGCACCTCGGATGTGCCCTCGTAGACCTGGCACACCCGCACGTCGCGGTAGATGCGCTCCACCGGGAAGTCGCTGACATAGCCGTAGCCGCCGAAAACCTGGATGGCCGCGCTGCACACGCGTTCGGCCATCTCGCTGGCGTACAGCTTGGCCATCGCGGCTTCTTTCAAGCACGGCCGGCCGGCGTCTTTCAGCGCGGCGGCGTGGTGCGTGATCTGCCGCGCCACTTCCACCTGCGTGGCCATGTCGGCCAATTTGAACTGCACCGCCTGGTGCTGGAAGATCGGCTGGCCGAAGCTGCTGCGGTCTTTGCTGTAGGCCAGCGCCGCCTCGAAAGCCGCGCGCGCCATGCCCACGGCCTGGCTGGCGATGCCGATGCGGCCGCCTTCCAGGCCACTCAGTGCAATCTTCAAACCCTGGCCTTCGTCGCCGATCCGGTTGGCGGCCGGAATGCGGCAGTTGTCGAACAGGATTTGCGCCGTGTCGCTGGCGTGCTGGCCCAGCTTGTCTTCGATGCGCGCCACCGTGTAGCCGGGTGTTGCCGTCGGCACGATGAAAGCGCTGATGCCTTTCTTGCCGGCGGCCCTGTCGGTTACCGCCATCACGATGGCCACGTCGCCGTTCTTGCCGCTGGTGATGAATTGCTTGACGCCGTTCAGCACGTAATGGCCACCGTCGGTGTCATTTGAAAACACCGCCGTGGTCTTCAAGCCACCGGCTTCTGAACCGACATGCGGTTCGGTCAGACAGAAGGCGCCCAGCATGTCGCCACGCGCCAGTGGCAGCAGGAAACGCTGGCGCTGGTCGGCGTTGGCAAAGGCCATCAGGATCGAACAGACCGGGCAGTTGTTGACGCTGACCACGGTGCTGGTGGCGCCGTCACCGGCGGCGATTTCTTCCAGGATCAAGGCCAGCGCCAGGTAGTCCAGCCCGGCCCCGCCCCAGGCCTCGGGCACCGCCACACCGTAGCAGCCCAGGCCGGCCAGGCCCTTCAGTTGCGCGGCCGGAAAGTGGTGGCGCTTGTCCCAGTCCGCCGCGTGCGGCGCAATCTCGGCCTGCACGTAACTGCGCACCGCGTCTTGCACGGCCAGATGGTCTTCACTCAGCAACATGGGTTTTGATCTCCGAGATGTTTTCCTGGTGCGCCACGGCCAGCAGCACACGCGGCCCCAGCGTCGCCATCCAGGCGGTTGAAGGCCTCGCGGCAGGTTTCGAAGAAAGCCTGCGTCTCGTCAAGACCCATGGTTCAGCCCGCCCGCATCACAGCATCTCCACCGCCATCGCCGTGGCCTCGCCGCCGCCGATGCACAAGGCCGCCACGCCCCGCTTCAGCCCGCGCTGCTTCAGCGCGCCCAACAAGGTGACCACGATGCGCGCGCCCGACGCACCGATGGGGTGACCCAAGGCGCAGGCCCCGCCGTGTACGTTGACGATTTCGTGCGGCAGCTGGAATTCGTGCATCGCGGCCATCGTCACGGCGGCGAATGCTTCGTTCACTTCCCACAGGTTCACGCTCTTGGCGTCCCAGCCAGCCTTCTTCAGCACCTTGTTGATGGCACCGGCGGGCGCGGTGGCGAACCACTGCGGTTCCTGCGCGTGCACGGCGTGCGCCACGATGCGCGCGATGGGCGTGCAGCCGTGCTGGCGCGCCGTGCTTTCGCGCATCAGCACCAGCGCGGCGGCACCGTCGCTGATGCTGCTGGCGTTGGCTGCCGTGATGGTGCCGTCCTTCTTGAACGCGGGCTTCAGACCGGCGATCTTGTCGAGCTTGGCCTTGAACGGTTGCTCGTCGAACTTGATCACCGTTTCGCCTTGGCGGCCTTGCAGCGTGACCGGCGCCATTTCCCAGTCGAAGCTGCCGTTCTCATTGGCCAGCTTGGCACGCGTGGTGGAAGCAATGGCGAAGGCGTCTTGCGCTTCGCGTGTGAAGCCGTACTTCACCACGCATTGCTCGGCGAAAACGCCCATCGCCTTGCCCCGCTCATAAGCATCTTCCAGGCCGTCCATGGCCATGTGGTCGAAGAGCTGCGCGGCACCGTACTTGATGCCCTTGCGCGCAAACATCAAATGCGGCGCGTTGGTCATGCTTTCCATGCCGCCGGCCACCATCACGTCGGCGCTGCCGGCGGCCAGCATGTCGTGCGCGAACATGGCCGCGCGCATGCCGCTGCCGCACATCTTGGTCAACGTCACCGCGCCGGTGCTGTCGGGCAGGCCGGCCTTGCGCATCGCCTGGCGCGCCGGTGCCTGGCCCTGGCCGGCCATCAGGCAATTGCCGAACAGCACTTCGTTGATGGCGTCGCCCGGCACGCCCGCGCGTTCCACGGCGGCCCGGATGGCCGCCGCGCCCAGTTCCCAGGCAGCGAGTGAAGAGAAATCGCCCAGCAACCCGCCGATGGGGGTGCGTGCGGCAGAAACGATCACGATCGGGTCAGCGACGGAATCAGACATGGTGGTCTCCTGGCGGTGCGTTGTAGGCGGCGCTGTCGCGGCCAGCGCGAAAACGTTTGGTGGCTTCGTAGGGAAAAACGTCGTGCACGTGGCCGGCCAGGATGCGCTCCTTGTGGCCTTGCCAGAAGCCGGCTTCCAGCAGGTCGGCATGGTGGGCCATGAACACCTCACGCACCGCCGGGTTGCCCAGCAAAAAAGGCGCGAAGGTTTCCGGGAACACGTCTTTCGGGCCCACCCGGTACCAGATTTCGCCGCTCATCTCTTCCTCTTCATTGCGCGGCTCGGGCACCTTGCGGAAATGGCAGTCGGTCAGGTATTCGATCTCGTCGTAATCGTAGAACACCACCTTGCCGTGGCGCGTGACGCCGAAGTTCTTCCACAGCATGTCGCCCGGAAAAATATTCGCCGCCACCAGGTCCTTGATGGCGTTGCCGTATTCCACCACCGCGTGGGCCAATTGCGCCGGGCTGGCCTCTTGCAAATGGATGTTCAGCGGGATCATCCGGCGTTCGATGTAGACGTGGCGGATGACCAGACTCACCTCCCCATCTCGGCCGTCTTCTTCCAGCAGGCTCGGGCAGAAGTGCTTCAATTCGGCGACCAGTTCGTCGTCGAAACGGTGGCGCGGAAAGGCCACGTTGCTGTACTCCAGCGTGTCGGCCATGCGGCCCACGCGGTCGTGCTGTTTCACCAGCAAATACTTGCCCTTGATCTGCTCGCGCGTGGTTTCCTTCTGCAGCGGGTAGAAGTCTTTGATGACCTTGAAGACATAGGGAAATGAAGGCAAGTCGAAGACCAGCATCACCATGCCCTTGATGCCGGGCGCGACGCGGAATTTGTCTGAAGAATGGCGCAAATGGGCCAGGAAGTCGCGGTAGAAAATGTTCTTGCCGTGCTTTTGCAAACCCAGGCCGTTGTACAGCTCGGCGCGCGGCTTGTGCGGCATCAGGCCGCGCAGGAATTGCACATAGGCCGATGGCACGTCCATGTCGACCATGAAATAAGCGCGGGCGTAACTGAAGATCATCAGCAGGTCGTCTTCACCGAACAGCGCAGCGTCGATGACCAGCTTGCCGCCTGCGCCATGCAGAACGGGCAGGGCCAGCGGCGTTTCGTTGAAGCCGTTGATGATCTTGCCCACCAGGTAGGCACCCTTGTTGCGGTAGAACAGGCTGGACAGCACCTGGATCTGGAAATTGGCGCGCGGTCGCCAATCACCGAACTGCTCGTCCAATTCGGTGAGCATGGCTTGCACGACACATTCGACGTCGCGCGGCAGGTCTTCAAATTCGCGCTGCAACTGGAAGTTGTTGACGATGCGCACCCAGGTCTCGTGCAAGTTCGCCGGGGTCGGGTAATAGGCGCGGTAGGTGGGCCGTGAAGCCGGTTCGTCGTTCTCGATGTATTCGGTACTGACCGCCGGCCGTATAAAGATGAAATCGTTCTTGAAATAGCGGCGGTGCAGCAGCTTGGCCGTCACCGAATTGAAAAAGGTCTCGGCCAATTCAGGCTGGTGGTGGTCGATCAGCAGGCCCACGACATGCAGCTTGGCCTGCTGCCAGGTGTCCATGCCCAGCTGTTCGATGTTGAAACCCGCGCGCAGCAGGGCCACGGTTTCATTCACCCGTTCGTCGTAGAAGGCGATGCGCTGGGCTTGCGCCTGCTGCTGGCCATGCCAATCAGCCCGCTCGAAACGCCCTTTGGCCTGGGCCGTGGTGGCACGGAACAGGCCGTAGTGGCGGTTGAAGCCGTCCACCAAGGCCTGTGCCATGTCGAAGGCGGTGGGCTCGCTCGGGCGGTGTTGCAACATCGGCAGGGCTCAATTCGGGGCGCAGCGGCGGCGTCTCACGGCGCTTCCCCGGCGCTTCAGAGCGCGCCGGGGCCGAACTGCGAGTCGGCGGCGTCCAGGCCGTCGTCGGCAGCGGTTTCGGCACCGGCAGCGGCAGCCCGCGGGTAGCGCTTGATGGCTTCACCGAAAACGCCAACCACCTCCTCGGGGCGGCTCATCGTGACGTGCAGGTTCTTCAGCAGTCCGTCTTTCAGCCCATACACCCAGCCGTGCACCGAAACGTCCTGGCCGCGCGCCCAGGCGTCCTGCATCACGGTGGACAAGGCCACGTTGCCGACCTGTTCGATGACATTCATCTCGCACAGGATGTCTTCCTGCTCGGCCTCGGGCAAGTGGTCCAGCCGCTTGCGGTGGCGCAGGCGCACGTCCTGCACATGGCGCAGCCAGTTGTCGGCCAGGCCGATGCGGATGCCGCGCATCGCGGCGCGCACGCCGGCGCAGCCGTAATGGCCCACCACCATGATGTGCTGGACTTTCAAATGCTCGACCGCGAACTGGATCGTCGACAGTGCATTCAAGTCGCTGTGCACCACCACATTGGCCACGTTGCGGTGAACGAAAACCTCACCCGGGTCCAACCCGGTAATTTCATTGGCCGGCACGCGGCTGTCGGCACAACCGATCCACATGTAGCGCGGGCTTTGCTGCTTGGCCAGCCGCGTGAAGAAGCCCGGCTCGCGCGCTTCAGTGGCGGCTGCCCAGCGTGTGTTGTTGTCCAGCAGGTCGTTCAGTTCGTTGTTCATGGCGCGCACGGCGATGCAGGCTCGGTGCCTGCCCGCGCAGTTTACGCAGGGCCGGCCAGGACCGGCCTGCGCAAGGTGCAGCGCGCGCCCGGCAGCGTGGGCACGCGGCCGGCGGTCACATCGTCTCCGCGAACAGTTCCCGCCCGATCAGCATGCGGCGGATTTCGCTCGTTCCCGCGCCGATTTCATACAGCTTCGCATCGCGCCACAAACGGCCCAGCGGGTAGTCGTTGATGTAGCCATTGCCGCCGAAGATCTGGATCCCTTCGCCGGCCATCCAGGTGGCCTTTTCGGCGCACCACAAGATCACGCTGGCGCAGTCCTTGCGCACCTGGCGCACGTGGTCTGTCCCCAGCAGGTCGAGGTTCTTGCCCACCGTGTAGCAGAAGGCGCGGCCGGCCTGCAGCACGGTGTACATGTCGGCCACCTTGCCTTGAATGAGCTGGAATTCGCCGATGCTTTGGCCGAACTGTTTGCGGTCGTGGGTGTACGGGATGACGTTGTCCATCACCGCCTGCATGATGCCCAGCGGCCCGGCGGCCAGCACCGCGCGTTCGTAGTCCAGGCCGCTCATCAGCACCTTGGCACCGCCGTTCAGTTGCCCCAACACATTCGCTGCGGGCACCTCGACGTTGTTGAACAGCATCTCGCCGGTGTGGCTGCCGCGCATGCCCAGTTTGTCCAGCTTTTGCGCGGTGGAAAAACCGGGCATGCCTTTCTCGACGATGAAGGCGGTTACGCCGCGCGCGCCCAGCTCAGGTTCGGTCTTGGCGTAGACCACCATCACATCCGCATCGGGACCATTCGTGATCCACATCTTGGTGCCGTTCAGCAGGTAGCCGCCAGCGGTTTCGGTGGCCTTCAGCTTCATGCTGATGACGTCGCTGCCAGCGCCGGGTTCGCTCATCGCCAGCGCGCCGACGTGTTCGCCGCTGATCAATTTGGGCAGGAATTTCTGGCGTTGCGCGTCGCTGCCGTTGCGCTTCAATTGGTTGACACACAGGTTGCTGTGCGCGCCGTAGCTCAAGCCCACCGAAGCCGACGCACGGCTGATTTCTTCCATCGCGATCATGTGCGCCAGGTAGCCCATACCGGCACCACCATCCGCTTCCGGCACGGTGATGCCCAGCACGCCCACATCGCCCATCTTGCGCCACAGGTCCATCGGGAACTGGTCGCTTTTGTCGATCTCGGCGGCGCGCGGCGCGATCTCGGCTTGCGCGAAATCACGCACCGCGTCGCGCAGCGCGTCGATGTCTTCACCAAGTTGGAAATTCAGGCCGGGCAGGTTCATGGCGGGTCTCCGTTGGGGTGGCGGTTCATGCCGCCACGGCGCGTTCTGGCTTGGCGTTGGCGTCAACGTCCATGCGCCTGCCGATCATAGCCAGGGGTATCTGCCCCAGGGTTTTTGACGGGCCGTGAAAAGGTCACGTCGGGCGTTTTGACAAAGCCCCCTGGAACGATTTCACGGTCGGTTTTCAAGCCTTTGATTGCAGGCCGTATTTCGACTTTGGCATGGGCGTTGCAATGACAGAGGCAACTGCAACCCGACCGAGAAGTCACCATGTCCAAGCTTGCCAACGCCTTCACCGCCACCGCCCTCGCCGCCGCCGCCCTGTTCTCGGGTGCCGCATCGGCCAGCGCCGTGGTCTTCGACCAGGGCTACACCGGCGGCGGTTACGCCAGCCAGAAAGAAATCGGCGGCCGGGGCGACTTCGCCAAGCTGTACGACAACTTCCAACTCAGCAGCGGCACCGCCATCAGCGGCGTGAACTGGTACGGCACCGGCAGCAGCGGCAACCCCATCGCCAGCTTCCTGATCCAGATCTGGGCCGACACCGCAGGCCCTGCCGGCCTGCTGTTCACGCAGACCATCACCGGCAATGCGAATGAAACGGCAGCCTTGGATGCCTACCGCTATTCAGCCACGCTGGACAACGCCTTCCAGGCCGACGCGGCCACCACCTACTGGATCTCGATCCAGCCGACCACCACCATCGCGTACGGCAACCAGTGGTTCGCCGGCATGGGCAACGACCTGGCCGGCGGCGGTGCCAAGCTGGACTTTTTCAGCTCGCGCTACGACCTGAGCAATGTGGCCATGGCCTTCAGCCTGGTCGGCGGTGCCGCACAAGCCGAGGTGCCGGAACCCACCAGCCTGGCGCTGGTCGGGCTGGCGCTGTTCGGTGCCGCAGCGGCCCGCCGCCAGCGCCAGGCCTGAGCCGCGCATCAGCCGCAGATCAGCCGCGCCTTCGCCGTGGCGCGGGCCGCGCTGTCTAGCGGCGGCGCACCTTGGCCAGCCCGGCAACCGCCGGCGCCAACAGGTTGCGGCAACGCGCTTCGTGCTGGCTGATTTCAGCCAGCGTGATCTCGATGTCCTCGCGCTGCTGTTCCAACTGCTGGCGGTGTTCGCCCAGCACGCCGAGGAAAGCCGTCAGCTGCTGACGCGTGTCTGAAGGCGAGTCGTACAGGTCGACCAGCTGCTTGATTTCCAGCAGGCTCAGACCCAGCCGCTTGCCGCGCAGGGTCAGCTTCAGCCGGGTGCGGTCGCGCAGCGTGTAGACGCGGTTGCGGCCCGCGCGCTGCGGCGTCAGCAGGCCCACGTCTTCGTAGAAACGGATGGCCCGCGGCGTGATGTCGAACTCGGTGGCCAGCGCGGTGATGGTGTACGACGGGGTGTGCGACTGGGTATGCGACTGGACATGCGACTGGACATGCGCCGCCGCCGGGGGGCAGGGCGTCTCGCGGGCGACAGGTTTGAGGGCGGGCATCGGTAGACTGACGTTCACGTCAACGCAGAAGCAACCCGCGAATATACAAACCATGGCCAACGCCCAAGAGAGTGCCCTGCACTACCCGCACGGCGACACCTTGCCCGCCCCGGGGACGACGCTGGAACTGGCCCCTGGCGTGCGCTGGCTGCGCATGGCCCTGCCCTTCGCGCTGGACCACATCAACCTGTGGCTGCTGCGCGATGTGCAGGACGGCATTCAGGGTTGGACGATCGTCGATTGCGGCATTGCCAACACCGCCACGCAGGCGCTGTGGGAACAGATCTTTGCCACCGAATTGCAAGGCCTGCCGGTGCTGCGCGTGGTGGTCACCCACATGCACCCCGACCACATCGGGCTGGCGCAGTGGCTGTGTGAACGGTGGAGCACGCCGCAGCGTGAATGCCGGTTGTGGATCAGCGGCACCGACTGGCATGCCGCGCGCATGGCCAGCCTGGGCCTCACCGAAGGCTTTGGCGGCGACAGCGCAGCGCGCTTCTTCGCGCGGCACGGCCTGACCGACGCCGATTCACTGGCCAAGGTGCGCGCCCGCAACAACTACTACGCCAGCATGGTGCCGGCCGTGCCCAGCCGCTACCGGCGCTTGCTGCACGGCATGGTACTGACCGTGAACGGCCGCGCCTGGCACTGCATCGCCGGCTACGGCCACGCGCCGGAACACATCGCGCTGCACTGCCTTGAACTGCAGGTGCTGATCGCGGGCGACATGGTCTTGCCGCGCATCTCCACCAATGTCAGCGTCATCGACATCGAGCCCGAAGGCGACCCGCTGCCGCTGTATTTGCACTCCATCGCCGCGATGCGCGCAGTGCCGGCCGACACGCTGGTGCTGCCCTCGCACGGCAAGCCTTTCACCGGCCTGCACGAGCGCATCGCGCAACTGCTGCAGCACCACGAAGAGCGCTACGCTGAAGTGCTGCAGGCCTGCAGTGAGTCGCCGCACAGCGCCGCCGACATCCTGCCGGTGATGTTCAAGCGCCAGCTCGACCTGCACCAGACCACCTTCGCCATGGGCGAGGCCATTGCCCACCTGCACGCGCTGGCTGGCATGGGCCGCTTGCTGCCGGTGCCCGGCGCTGACGGCGTGTTGCGCTACCGCACGGCGGGCTGAACCACCCCGCCCGGGCCGGGCGCAGAAACGAAAAAGCGGCAGACCAGATTGCTCTGTTCTGCCGCCGCCCGCGCAAGCCTCCCAGCTTGCGATTCCTGTCTCTTTTTGCCTGCGTGATGACAACCGACGAACGAGTATCGGTGGCCGTCTGCGCCCGGACCATCCTCCCAACGGTGGAGGTGCCCCACAGCCGACCACCCCCATCCGGGGGAGTTCAGTCGAAGACCGGCAGCACCTCATGGCGCAGCGCGCCGCGCGCCTGCTCGTAGTCGGGCATGGCCTGGCGCACCACGTCCCAGAAGGCCGGGCTGTGGTTCATCTCGCGCAGGTGGGCCAGTTCGTGGGTGACCACGTAGTCGATCACCGGCAGGCCGAAGTGGATCAAGCGCCAGTTCAGGCGCACCGAGCCGTCGGCGCTGGCGCTGCCCCAGCGCGTGGCCGCTGAACTGAGCGACAGCCGCTTCATGCGCACGCCCAGGCGCGCCGTGAACAGCGCGCAGCGCTCTTCAAAAACCCGCCGCGCCTGGCGCTGCAGCCAGCTTTGCACGGCATCGCGAATTTGCGCCGGTTCGGCCGACTGCGGCAGGCCCAGGTGCAGCGTCAGGCGCGGCACGCCGGGCAGCGTGTCGGGTGCGGTGTGCAGCACGGCACCGGTGGTGCGACTGTCGAGCAGCAGGATCACGTTTTCGCCCAGGAAGGGGATGGCCGTGCCCTCGCGCCAGTCGACCTTGGCGGCGGTCAGGCGCTGGCCGCGTTCACGCTGCTCTTGCAGCTTGCGCAGGATCCAGGTCGCCTTCTCGCGCAGCGCGGTTTCGATGTCGCCCACACCCACCCACTTGGGCGCGCTGACGCTCAGGCCTTCCGTGCCGACCACGAAGCCGATGCTGCGGCGGCGCGAGCGCCGCAACTCGTAGCCCACGCGGTGGCTGCCCAGCGCGATTTCGCGTTGCGAACGCGGGTGGTGGAATTCGACGGCGGGTGCCAGCGGTGCGTTGCCGGCAGAGGCGACAGGCCCCGCTGGCGCGGTCGGCTGCAGCGGCAGTGGGGCTTTCGGCTTCGCGCGCGGCGGCAATCCAGGCGGCGTGGGCTGTGCAGCCTGCGGCTCATCAAACAGCGACAACTGCAGCAGGGAAAAGACGGCGGGGCCAAAGGGCATGGCCCCAATTCTAGGTGGCGCGCCCGGCTTTCAGTTGGGCCTGCCAGGTCTTGATCTGCGGCAACAACGCGGCGCGGCGGGCCAGGCTGGCGGCCGGCCAATGGGCCTCGCGGTCGTAGAACGCCGCCACGGCCGGAACGCCCGGCGGCAGCGCCAGCCAGGGCTGTTTGGTGGCGGTGAAGATGTGGATGTCGGGCGGCATGCGATCGGGTTCGTCCAGCGCGCCCACGCGCACGAAGCACAGGCTGGGGCCAGCACCGCCATAGGTGCTGAACAGCGCCACCCGGCAAGTCGGGCAGCGGTGGATGTGCTGGCCCAGGCCGCTGTTCGACGGCGTCAGCACGTCTTCGGGCTGGCCGGCCAGCAGTTCAACGCGGTCGGCCTCGATCATCGCGTTCAGCGCGAAGGCGGTGCCCGTTTCGCGCTGGCAGCAGCGGCAGTGGCAGGCGTGCACGAAGAGCGGCGCGCTGGTCACCCGAAAGCGCACCTGGCGGCAGGTGCAGCCGCCCTCGAAAGAGCCCTGGGGTGCGGGCATCGCGGCCGCGTGCTGCTCGGTCATGTGCGGTAGGCCTCGGGGTCGAGACGCCGCATCTCGGCCTCGATCCAGGTCTCGACTTCCTTCATCAGTTCGTCAGGTTGGCGCCCGGTGCTGGCGATGGGCGCGCCGATGGACACATCGATCGTGCCCGGGCGCAGCAGGAAGCTCTTGCGCGGCCAGCATTTGGCGCTGCTGGCGGCGATGGGCACGATGGGCACGCCACTGGCGATGGCCAGCCGCGAGGCCCCGCTCTTGTAGACGCCCTGGCCGCCGCGCGGCGTGCGCGTGCCTTCGGGAAACATGATCACCCAGATGCCAACGTCTGCCATGCGCTTGCCTTGCGCCGCGACCTTGTTCCAGGCCTCGGCACGCTTGCTGCGGTCGATGTGGATCATGTCCAGCCGGCCCATCGCCCAGCCGAAGAAGGGCACGTACAGCAGTTCCCGCTTGAACACATAGGCCAGCGGGTGCGGCATGAAGGTGGGGAAGGCGAAAGTCTCCCAGGTGCTCTGGTGTTTGGCGGCCAGCACCACGGCGGCATTCGGGTCGTCGGCCTCCGGCAGGTGCTGCAGGCCGTGCACGCGGTACTTCACACCGCAGATGACCTTGGCACCCCAGATGGCGATGCTCAGCCAGTACATCGTCGGCCAGTACAGTTTCTTGCCGCGCACGAAGATCGACAAGGTCAGCGCCATCAGCGCCCAGGGGATGACGGTGGCGGCCATCCACAGCACGAAGAGCAGCGAACGCAGGGCCCAGATGGCTTTCATCAGTTCAGATCCCCGGATGCCGAATCGTTGACATCGCAGCGGCGCAGCAAGAACTCGGCGAAGGCCGCCAGGTCGTCGTGCACGCGGGTGTCGGGCACCTGCTGCACGATGGCTTGCAGCTGTTCGTCGCTCAGCGTGGCGGCGCGCCCGGTTTGCACCAGGTGCGGTTCGCAGCCGGCGGCTTGTGCGGCCAGCAGGTCGCGCAGGGTGTCGCTGGCGAAGGGCACGTGGGCCAGGTCGACGCCGTAGCGCCGCCCGATCTCTTGCAGCATGCCGGGCTTGGGCTTGCGGCATTCGCAGTTGTCTTCCGGCGTGTGCGGACAGAAGAAAACGGCGTCGATGCGCGCGCCCTGGGTCATCATTTGCTGGTTCATGTGCACGTGCACGGCATTGACCGCAGCCATGTCGATCATGCCGCGGCCGATGCCGGCCTGGTTGGTGGCCACCACCACGTGCCAGCCGGCGTGGTTGATGCGCGAAACGGCTTCCAGTGCACCCGGCAGGGCGATCCATTGCTCGGGCTCGGTGACATGGCCTTCACGGTAGGCATTCAGGATGCCGTCACGGCCCAGGATGACGAGTTGCGTGGCGTGCGCGGCGTGGCTGCGGTTGGCAAGGCTCATGTCGCCAGCCTGGACAGATCGGCCACCCGGTTCATCGCCGCATGCAGGCCGGCCAGCAGGGCCTGCCGGTTGGCGCGCAGCGCGGCGTCTTCGGCGTTGACCATCACGCCGTCGAAAAAGGCATCCACCGGCGTCTTCAGCGCGGCCAGGGCCTGCAGCGAACCGGCGTAGTCGTGCTGCTCGAACAGGCTGTCGGCTTGCGGCTGCACGGCGGCCAGCGCCTGAGCCAGCGCTTGCTCGGCGGGCTCTTGCAACAGGCTGGCATCGACCGCCGTGAGCACGGTGCCGTCGATCTTTTTCAGGATGTTGCTGACCCGCTTGTTGGCTGCGGCCAACGAGGCCGCTTCGGGCAGCGCGGCGAAGGCGCGCACCGCCGCCAGCCGCCTGGGCAGCGAACCCCAGCCCTCGGTGCGGATGGCCGTCACCGCTTCCACTTCCTGCGCGCTGTAGCCCAGGTCACGCAGGTAGCCGACCAGGCGGTCGTAGACGAAGTGCAGCAGCGCCTCGCGGGCTGGGCCGGTGCCCTTGTCGGGGTCGCCCAGCAGGCCCTCGGGAAAGGCGCCGAAAGCCGCAGCCAGCATCTCGGGCAAGGCCAGCGGCAGGTTCTTTTCGACCAGGATGCGCAACACGCCCAAGGCATGGCGGCGCAGCGCGAACGGGTCCTTGTCACCGGTGGGCAATTGACCGATGCCGAACAGCCCGGCCAGCGTTTCCAGCTTGTCGGCCAGCGCCAGCACCGTGCCGCTGTGGTTGCGCGGCAGCGCGTCACCGGCGAAGCGCGGCTTGTAGTGGTCTTCGATGGCAATGGCCACGCCGTCGCGCAAGCCTTCATGCCGCGCGTAGTAGCCACCCATCACGCCTTGCAGTTCGGGGAATTCGCCGACCATGTCGGTCAACAGGTCGGTCTTGGCCAGCAGCGCGGCCTGTTGCACCTTGCTGTCGAGCACCGCGAATTCGTCTTGCGCTTCCACCGTGTACGGCAGCGTGGCCATGCGCAGCTGGTTGACGAGGGCGTGCGCGATGGCGCGCACGCGCTCGGCGCGCTCACCCTGGCTGCCCAGCTTCCCGTGGTAGACCACCCGGCCCAGGCCTTCGACGCGGCTTTGCAGCGTGCGCCTCCTGTCCTGGTCGAAGAAGAACTTGGCATCGGCCAGGCGCGGCCGCACGACGCGTTCGTTGCCCTGGATCACACGGCTGGCGTCGGCCGGGCTGATGTTGCTGACGATGAGGAATTTCTCGGTCAGCTTGTGCTGGCTGTCGAGCAGCGGGAAGTACTTCTGGTTGGCCTTCATCGTCAGGATCAGGCATTCGGGCGGCACCGCCAGGAACTCGGGCTCGAAGCGACACAGCAGCACATTCGGACGCTCGACCAGGCCGGTCACTTCGTCCAGCAAGGCGTCGTCGTCGATGGGCTTCAGGCCCTCCTTCGCGGCGGCCGCCTGAAGTTGGCGGACCAGTTCAGCGCGGCGTTCGGCGAAGCTGGCGATGACCGCGCCGTCGTCGCGCAGTTGCGCGGCATAGCTGTCGGCCTCACGCAGCGTGATCACCGGCAGCTTGGCCTCGAAACGGTGGCCGATGGTGCTGCGGCCGGACTGCAGACCCAGGGCGTTGACGGGCACCACATCGGCCCCGTGCAAAGCCACCAGGCCGTGCGCCGGGCGGACGAAATTGACGCTGGTCCAGCCGGGTTGGAAGTCGGCATCGGCGGCGCCGGGGCCGCTTTCCAGCTGGTACTGCATGACCTTGGGGATGGGCAGTTTGGCGATGGCGTCGTCCAGTGCCTCTTGCAACCCTCCGCGCAAGATCGCCCCCGGAACAAGGCGATCAAGAAACAGCGCTTCGGCCTTGCCATCCATCTGACGGGTCAGCCTCGGAACAACTGAAGCATCGGCTCCCACCGAGGCAAGCTTCTTCAGTAGAGCCGGGGTGGGCTGACCGTTCGCGTCCAATGCGACGGCGATGGGCATCAGCTTGATGCGCTGCTGTTTGTCAGGTGCTTGACCGAGCACCCCAGCGACTTGCACCGCCAATCGGCGCGGGCTGGCAAAAGGCGTCACCGCCGCATCGGCCGCCGCCAGCCCTTGCGCCTTCAGGCCATCGGCCAGCAGCTTGGCAAAGGCCTCGCCCAGCTGCTTCAGCGCCTTGGGGGGCAGCTCTTCGACGAACAGTTCAACCAGCAGGTTCGCGTTCGTCATCTCAAGCCACCTTCTTCGTCAATTGCGCAGTGACTTCATCGGCCCAGGCCTTGGGTGCCATCGGGAAACCCAGGCGCAGGCGGCTGTCCAGGTAGCTGGCGGCCACGCTGCGCGCCAGGTTGCGGATGCGGCCGATGTAGGCCGCACGCTCGGTGACGCTGATGGCACCGCGGGCGTCCAGCAGGTTGAAGGTGTGGGCGGCTTTCAGGACCTGTTCGTAGGCCGGCAGGGCCAACTGCTGCGCCATCAGGTGCTTGGCCTGCTTCTCGTGCGAACCGAAAGCGCCGAGCAGGAATTCGACGTCGCTGTGCTCGAAGTTGTAGGTGCTCTGCTCGACCTCGTTCTGGTGGTAGACGTCCCTGTACTTCAAGGTGTCGGTCCAGGCCAGGTCGTAGACGTTGTCCACGCCCTGCAGGTACATCGCCAGGCGCTCCAGGCCGTAGGTGATTTCGCCGGTGATGGGTTTGCAGTCGATGCCGCCGACCTGCTGGAAGTAGGTGAACTGCGTGACTTCCATGCCGTTCAGCCAGACCTCCCAGCCCAGGCCCCAGGCGCCCAGCGTGGGGTTCTCCCAGTCGTCTTCGACGAAGCGCACGTCATTCGCCTTCAGCTCAAAACCCAGCGCTTCCAGGCTGCCCAGATACAGCTCCAGGATGTTGGCCGGCGCCGGCTTCAGCACCACCTGGTACTGGTAGTAGTGCTGCAGGCGGTTGGGGTTGTTGCCGTAGCGGCCGTCTTTGGGGCGGCGGCTGGGCTGCACGTAGGCCGCTTTCCAGGGCTCAGGGCCCAGCGCGCGCAGGAAAGTGGCGGTGTGGCTGGTGCCGGCACCGACCTCCATGTCGTAGGGCTGCAGCAGGGCGCAGCCCTGGGCGTCCCAGTAAGACTGCAGCTTGAGGATGATCTGCTGGAAAGTGAGCATGGGCTGCCTGGGTCGTGAAGCGTGAAAACACAGGCTTGAGTTTAAGCAGCCGGGTTGCGGCCGAGGGGGGAGACGTTTGAAATGATCCAGGGCATCGACCCCGAAAAATTCGCCGAACGCTTTTGAAATCAATGGGTTACGTTGGATCGACCCGAAACCCGGCGAACGTTTATTCTGAGCCAGTGAGCGACCCGGAAACGACCGTTCAGCGCGGTTTAATCGGCCTTCAACAGGTCTTTGATGGTCTGAGGTGTCACCGGAAAGTGCCTGCGGCGGGCCGGCGGCTACCGAAGTTGGCCGGCCAGGATGGCGTACCGGCCGGCGTTCAGCAGTTCGGCAATCTCCGCTGAGCCCAGTTCGATGACCGCCAGGGCCTCGCCGAACTTGGTCACCTCGTTCGGGCGCATCACGATCTTGGGCAGATGGGGCTGCGCGGCTTTGCCGAGCGTGCCCTGCGGCACCACCACCAGGTGGCCGGCGATCTTGTCCCACAGCACCGCGCGGTAGGCCCTCAGTTCACCGGGCAGGCCGTCGATCCACGCGGCCGGCCAGGCGGGCGCGGCGCCGGCTGCGGTGGCGGCCGGTGTCGGCGGCGTCAGCAGCGCGGGCAGCTGGTCGTCGAAAGCGGCCACTGCCGTCGATTCCAGTTTCAGGGCCGGCACCACCTTCGCCAGGCCATCGAGCGTGCGGCTGTCCAGGAAGCCGACGATCTGGGCTTCGCCCTTGGGCACTGGCGCAGCCTTGGCTTCGTCGCGGAATGTCTTCCACCGGCCTTCAATCACCTGTTGATAGGCCGGCGTGATGGTCTTGTCCACCAGCAGGCCCTGCAATTCGCGCGGCAGGCGGGCCAGCTTGTGGCCCAGGGCCAGTTCCGGGTTGATCCACGACTGGCCTACGTTGTGGTCCCAGCCGGGGTCGATGCCCTTGGGCACCACGTCGGTGACGGTGCCGTCGCGGCTGACCACCTGGCGGGTTTCCATGGGGTACGGCGGGCTTTGCTGCAGGCCCTTCTCCGTCAGGTCGGCCTGGCTGTAGGCGCGCACGGTGCAGCGGCAGTTCCAGCCGTTCGGCGGGTAGTGGGTGGACCAAAAGCTGTCGCCCACCGGGAAGATGCGGCCGTTCCACTGCCGGTGGGCCGGGCGCACGCGGGCGTCGCCAGCGGTGCGGTATTGCAGGAAGGGCCGGCGTTCCTTGTTGGCTTCGATCTGCGCCCAGCGGCCGGCCATGTGGCTGGTGCGCATGTTGGTGTCGAAGATGATGTTGGTGCGCCAGCCGCGCTTGCCGTTGTAGGCCCAGCCGTGTTTCTGCACCGCCGCGTCGAAGCCCTTGCGGAAGCTGGTGATGGTCTCGCCGTTGGCCAGCGCTTCGACCAGGCTCTGGTGGATGTCGCTGGCCAGGTCGGCGCTGGTGGCGCCGGCCACGGTGAAGACCTTGGCGTGCACCGGCCCGGCCAGGCTGTCCCAGGCCACGCTGGCTTCGGGCAGCTTGGCCTTCAGGAAGTCGATGGCTTCGCCGAAGCGCACGCCGAAGGGGCGGTGCTGGACCTGGTCGGCCACGCTACAGCACCCCGGCCTGGGCTTCAGCGCCGACCTGGGCCAGGGCGATGGCGCCCAGCGGGCCGTACAGCCGCATCAGGCCGCGCAGCTGGTCGGCGCAGGCGCCTATCTTCAGGCGGTCGAGTTCGGGCAGCGCCGTGATCTCGGCCTTGATCAGGTCCAACGTGATCTTGTCTTGCTCGTTCATGGGTGATGCACCAATGTCAGGTGGTGAGCAGGGTGCGCAGGTCGGCCAGGCTGGTCGTCAGCGTGACGCGCTTGCGGCGCACGCCCAGGGCTTCGCAGGTGACTTCGTAGACGGCGGCGGCCTGGCTCAGCGCGTCGGTGCGGTTCAGGTCCACATAGGGCACACCGGCAGCGTTCATCAGCTGGCCGGTGGCGCTGGTGGTGGCTTTCACGATGCGTTCAGCCACCAGCCGTTCGCTGGCGACCAGGCCGGGGGCGATCAGTTCGAAGCTGATGGGTACGCCAGCGGCTGCAGTTTTGTCGGGCAGTTCCATGTAGCCGTAGACGCGGCAGGCGCCGGTGACGGCCGGCGCGCCGGGCACCACAACGACGGGAGTCGTCGGGGCGGGCGCATTGAGCTTGCCGAGGGCATAACCGGCCGTTCCGACGGTGTAGGAACCGGGCACCAGCTCAGCCAGCGGGTTGGCAGCTGCTGATGCGTTCTGCAGTGCCGCCCCGACCGTGCCCGCCGTGGTGTGCCCAGTCAGGGCTTGATCGACGACGGCGACGGCAATGGCGCTGGCGGTGGCACCACCACCGCCGCCGCTGATGCCCGCGATGGCGGACAGCACCGCCGAAAAGTCGTTGGCCACGACGGCATCGACGGCGGTGGCTACAGTTGCAGCGTTGGGTGGCGCCGTGTAGTTGGCGGCCAGCAACGGTGCGGTGGGGATGGCGTTGACGCTGGCCTGCGTGGCCAGCAGGTTCACGCGCGTCAACGTTGCGCCGATGCTGGTGTTGTCCGGCGCGGTGTAGGCGCTGGCCAGCAGCGGCGCGGCGGTGATGCGGGACAGCAGCGTGGTGGTGCCGGCGGTGTCTGCGCCCGCATACGTGCTGGTGCCACGGCTGCTGACGGCCACGTCGATGCGGGCCAGTTCGGTGGCCAGGTTGGTGCGGGTGGCGGCCGGCACGCCGCTGATGCTGGCGTCCATGCGGCCGAGTTCGACGGACAGCTCGGTGCGCACGGCGGTGGCTACCTGCGCGGCGGTGGGGTCGCTGGATGCCGTGAGGGAACGGGTCGCGTAGCCCCACACTTCGGCCGCCGTTGCGCCGCCTGCGCCGGCACTGGTGAGCGTGCGCGTAGCGGCTGACCAGACAGCCGTGGTGATGGACGCATTGCTGGGCAATGCGGCCACTGCCGTGCCCACCGCCGTGACGTTGCCTTCGCTGGCCGGCGCGGCCGGCAGGTTGTCGGTCTTGGCTTTGATGGCGGCGACGCTGGTGTTGTCAGGCGCGGTGTACGCGCTGGCCAGCAGCGGCGCGGCGGTGACGCGCGACAGCAGCGTGGTGGTGCCGGCCGTGTCTGCGCCGGCATACGTGCTGGTGCCGCGACTGCTGACGGCCACGTCGATGCGGGCCAGTTCGGTGGCAAGGTTGGTGCGCACGGCGGCAGCCGTGGTGGCAGCGGTCGGAACGTCGCTGACGGCTGCAGGTGCGGCAGGCAGGTTCGCGGTCTTGGCCTGCACGGCCGCCACGTCGGCGCTGACGCTGGCGCCTGCGGGTGCGCCCAGGCGGGCATAGTTGTCGCCTGTTTGCGCCGCGCTGATGACTACCGTTTGCATATTCAGCACCGGCACCAGCGACACATTGGCCGTGGACGATTTGGCCGTGAAGTCAAGCGTGTCGCCGTTGGTTTCGGCCTGAGCCAGGTCGAATTCATAGGTTCCGGCAGCGTTGGTACTGCTGACTTCTGTGGCGGTGGTGTCGGCCAGGACGGTCAGTGCACCGCGATCCTTAGAAACGTAGGCCGTGATATTCGCAGCGTCACCAGTTTTCGGGGCGCCGGTTGAGTAATCGAAAGCGAAGAATCTGATCTTCTGGCCCGAGATATTTTTAAGCATGGGCTGCCCCGATCATTTGGCGGTAATAGCAGGACGCGGCTTTGGCATTCAAACTGCCGCCGCCGGCGGCAACCATCGTCCAAGTGCCGCTGGACGTGAATGTGTGGAACTGCACGCCGCCTGACTGGGTGATCGTGCCGCCCGTCGAGGAGGTGGAGACCCCTGTGGAGCCGTCAATGGGAAAAGCGATGACGACGATGCCATCTGCCCCGTTAGCGCCGGAGCCACCTCCGCCGCCGCCCGTGCCGGCCGTGCCGTTGGAGCCGCCCGCGCCGCCGCCGCCATTGCCCGTCGTGCCGTTGGAGCCGTTGACAACCTTGGAGCCGGCCCCGCCGCCGCCGAACCAACCAGCGGGCGAGCCGCCGACCGAGGCGAACGCGGGCAACTGAATGCCTACGCCGCCGTTGCCACCTAGCGCGGATGCCGCGTTCCCGCCCGGGGCTCCCGCGCCGCCGCCGCCGCCGCCTGCGTTGTTGGTCCCCGTAGCGCCTGATGTGCTTGTGGCGTTCAAGCCGCCCGCGTTACCCTGCCCGGTTGTGCCGGAGCCGCCAGAGCGGGTGCTGTCCTGACCGCCATCGCCGCCGCCTGATCCGCCAGACTGAGCGCCCACTCCGTAATCGCGCGCCGCACCTCCGCCGCCGCCAACTGCTGTCAGGCTTGAAAAGCTCGACGCGGACCCGCTCGCCGGTTGCCAGCTTGGGGTGTAGGAGGGGCACAAGCCGCCGTTGCCGACGACGATGGTGTATGCGCCTGGGGTCACGGTCAGCGCGGTGCTGTTCAGCACGCCGCCCGCGCCACCTCCGCCGCCGCCGTTGTTGCCGCCCGCGCCGCCGCCAGCGACAACCAGCGCGTTTACTGTCGCCATTGCAGCTGCCTCAACCGACCTGCGTGGCAGCGCCGCGCAAGATGGAATATTTCAGCGACCGATCCAGCACTTCACGAAGCGCTTCGTCGTCCATCACACCAACCAT